>REEG01000232.1 GCA_007695195.1 Gemmatimonadales bacterium
ACTCCGACGCATTCCAGAGGAAGAAGGTCGCCACCAGAAGGCAGACTCCCGCCGACACCCACCAGATGCGGGTGCTGGTCTTCGCATCGGGCTCCGGGAGCTCCAGGTAGCTCCAGAGCCAACGTCCAAAGGCACCAAAGCCGTAGCCCAGGGTGAACGACACGCCGGAGACCAGGCCCTGGAGGAGGAAGGGCCGGGGGACGAGGCTGGGCGCGAGTGAGAGCGCGAAGAGGATGCTCCCCACCAACAGCCCTGAAGTGCAGGGAGGGGCGAAGAGTCGCTTGACGTTCAGGGGCATGTGGTCGGAGGCGTCCAGATGACCGGAATCTGTACGGATACGGATGTGATCATCGC
Source organism: Gemmatimonadales bacterium (assembly GCA_007695195.1). GTDB lineage: Bacteria > Gemmatimonadota > Gemmatimonadetes > Longimicrobiales > Gaopeijiaceae > PWLA01. The sequence continues at coordinate 355 of REEG01000232.1, forward strand.
CTGCTGCCCGGGCCGGTGCAATGTGGGCCCTTTCCCGGAACACCCTGGCGCACCGGCGGATGGGTCCTTCTCTTTCGAGGGTGAAGAAATTTCCGGCCCCTCAGATCCAGGATGCGGTCATGAGCCGTTGCGTTTCCCCTCCCGTTCGTGGGGCGGCACTCGCCGCCACCCTCGTTGTAGCGCTCTGCCTTCTCCTTCCTCCCGGCGTGGCGGCTCAGCAGCGAACCGTCTCCGGCGACCACCCGGTCCCCCAGGAGTTCGACTGGTACCTGGAGCGAGGCATTCCCCAGGCCACCGAGTGGGGCACCGTCATCGACCAGGAGGCGACGCGGCAGATCCTGAGCTGGACCACCAAGCCCGAGTTCACGAGCCCCCTGGTGGACTACCTTCCGGTGGGAGATGGGGTGGTGTCGCCCTCGGAGCACTTCGGCCAGGCGGTGGGGATGCCGGGCCACCTCCGGGGGGTGGAGGCCCATTACGGCTACTACCGGGCCCTGGCGGCGAGTTCGGAGCGGGTGAACGTCGTCACCTTCGGCGAATCGGAAGAGGGGAACGACTTCGTCCTGGTCCAGATCGGGTCGCCTGAGAATCTGGCCCGCCTCGACGAGATCCGGGACGGACATCAGGCCCTGGCCGACCCCCGCCGCACCTCCCCGGAAGAGGCCCGGGCCTTGATCCGGGACCTCCCCACCGTCTTCATGCTCTCCACCTCCCTTCACTCCCCTGAGACCGCGGGGTCCGAGACGTCGCTGGAGCTGGCGTACCGGATGGCGGTGGCCGAGCACCCCATGGTGCAGCGGATCCTGGACGACGTGGTCCTCTTCCTGGTGCCCCTGGTGGACCCGGACGGTCACGACCGCATGGTGGACTGGTACCACCGGAATGCCCACTCCGTCTACGACGATGCCGACGCCCCGCCCAACTCCCCGTACTGGGGCTACTACGTGGGGCACGACAACAACCGGAACGCCCTGCAACTCTACCTGAACCTCACCCGGGCCATGCTGGACCTCTTCCAGGAGTGGAGGCACCCCATCAGCATGGACATCCACGAGGCCGGCGACGCCACCACCTACCACTACTTCTCCACCGGCACGGGACCGTACAACGAGTACATCGACCCCATCACCATCAAGGAGTGGCAGTGGATGGCGAACTACGAGTCCGCCGCCCTGGAGCGTTACGGGATGCCCGGCGTCTTCGTCCACGACTTCTACGACGGGTGGTTCCCGGGCTACCTCTTCTGGATCACCAACAACCGGAACGCAATCGGCCGCTTCACCGAGACATGGGCCCAGTTCCGGAGCCTCCCGTGGACCCGGATCCGGGAGCCCCGACCGGAGATGATCACCCGGGAGTGGTTCCGCCCCAATCCGGGCTATCCCCGGGCCCACTGGTCCTTCCGGAACGTCATCAACTACATGCAGAGTGGCATCCTCCACTCTCTCTACTGGACGGCGGTGAACCGGGAAGAGGTGCTGGAGCAATTCTGGGTCAAGTCGGTGAACGCCGTGGAACGGGGAAGGGAGGAGGCGCCCTTCGCCTGGATCGTGCCTCGCGATCAGCTCCGCCCCGCCGACGCCGCCGGCATGGTGAACCTCATCCGTCGCCACGGCATCGAGGTTCACGAGGCGCGGGAGGGCGGCACCTTCGACGGTGGGTCTGTGGCGGCGGGCGATTTCGTCATCCGTCTGGACCAGCCGTACCGGAACCTGGCCCACATGCTCATGGATGTGCAGCGCTATCCGTCCGAGGGCGAGGAGGTGGCGTACATCCGCGGTGGGATGGCGTGGACCTTCCCCCTCATGCACAACGTCCGGGCCTGGTCCGTGGATGATCCCCGGGTCCAGTCGCTGGCCATGGAGGAGGTGCTGGACGAGGTGACGCTGGAGGGGGAGATCCTGGCGGGCGCAGGCGCCCAGTGGTTGGCGGTGCACCCCAGGGCGTCGGCCCGGTCGCTCCGGGCCCGCTTCGAGTTGGGCGATATGCCAGTGGAGGTGGCTCGGGCACCGCTCACCACCCGGCACGGGGAGCTCCCCACCGGCGCCTGGCTCCTGCCGGCCGAAGCTGTGGATCGGGCCCGGGTCGAGGGGTGGGCCCGGGAGTTCGGGTATGACCTCCACGGGGTCGCCGCCGCCGCGGTGGAGGGCGTGGACCGGAGCCCCATGCCCCTGCCCCGCATCGCCCTCCTCCACACCTGGCGGGAGACCCGGGACTCAGGCGCCGTGCGCTACGCGCTGAACCACCTGGAGATCCCCTACACCCTCGTGGCCGAGACCGAGCTCCGGGAAGGGGGGCTCCGGGACCGGTTCGATGTGATCCTCTTCCCGGAGCAGGGACGAAACACCACCGGTCGGCAGATCTTCGAGGGGGTGGACGACCGCTTCGGCCCCCTCCCGTACACCCAGACCGCCGAGTGGCCGCGCCACGGCATTCCCAACGGCGCCGAGGACATCACCGGTGGGATGGGCTTCGACGGACTCCGGGAGATCGAGGCCTTCGTGGAGGCCGGGGGCACCTTCATCTCCCTGGGCTCCGCCAGCCGTCTTCCGGTGGAATACTCCCTGACCCGGCGGGCCCGGCTCTTCGAACCGGGGGGGCTTATCGTTCCCGGCTCCATCCTGCGAGGCGAGGTGACGGATCCATCGAGCCCCATCACCTGGGGCTACGACGGCGAGATCCCCCTCTGGCACAAGTTCGGCCCCTATCTGGAGACGGTTCCCGGGCGGGACGTGGGGACGCCGGTGCGTTGGACGGCCGCGGGCGAGGATCTCTTCATGAGCGGGGTGGTGGTGGAGCCCGGGGAGCTGGCGGGGCGGCCCGCCATCATGGACCACCCCATGGGGGCGGGGCACCTGGTCCTCTTCGGGTTCAACCCCATGCACCGGTACCAACCACACGGCAACTTCGCCCTGGTGTGGAACGCCATCCTCCACTGGGATGCCCTGTGACGGGACGGATCGCTGAGATGGGACCGAGCGCTGTCACGGGACGTATCGTGGTGACCCGGCGAATCCCCGAGGCGGGGATGGCGCTCCTGTGGGCCGAGCCCGGGGTGGAGGTGGAGGTGCTGGAAGAGGCGCAGGACCGGGGGCCGCACCGGGATCGCCTCCTCGAGGCCGTGGCCGCCGCCGACGTGCTCCTCTGCCTCCTCACCGAGGTGGTGGACCGAGAGCTCCTGTCCGCCGGGCGTGGGCTCCGGGGGGTGTCGCAGATGGCGGTGGGGGTAGACAACGTGGACGTGCCGGCTGCCACGGAGCTGGGGATTCCGGTGGGGCACACGCCGGGCCTCCTCACCGACACCACCGCCGATCTGGCGTGGGCCCTCCTCATGGCCACGGCCCGGCACATCCCCCAGGCGCACCAATACCAGGTGGAGGGGCGGTACCGGATCTGGGGACCGGAACTCTTCACCGGTGCCGACCTGAGCCCTGGCGGGAGCGGGAGGCGGAAGGTGCTGGGCATCGTGGGCTTCGGGCGCATCGGTCAGGCGGTGGCCCGGCGCTCCGTGGGGTTCGACATGGAGGTGGTAGCCCATGACCCCCGGAATCGGGAGCGGGTGGAGGAGGCACCGGGGGTCCGTTGGGCCGGCCTGGATGAACTCCTGGAGTCGTCGGACTTCGTGAGCCTCCACACGCCCCTCACCCCCGAGACCCATCACCTTATTGGGGAGCGCGAACTCCGGCGGATGAAACCCTCCGCCATCCTGGTGAACACGGCCCGGGGTCCGGTGGTGGACGAGACGGCGCTGGTGCGGGCTCTGGAAGAAGGGTGGATCGCCGGTGCCGGGCTGGATGTCTATGAGGAGGAGCCCCACATGGCGGCGGGACTCGCGCACCTCCCCAACGTGGTCCTCCTCCCCCACATCGGGAGCGCCTCCGGCGATACACGAGGCCGTATGGCCAGGATGGCGGCCATGAACGCCCTGGCCTTCCTCCGGGGCGAGGCCGGACCCCACACCGTGAATCCCCAGGTGTACGCCACCCTGGCCTACGGTCGGCGGCAGTCGGACCGGCGCCATGGTTGAGTCTCGCGCAGAGCGCCGGGTCCGGACGCGCGCCGTTGTGGAAGAGCTCTTCGGGGCGGCGCTGGCAGCGGTGGAGCCGGCCGGCCTCGTCTTCCGATGGCTGGACCGAAACCTTCTTCCCCCCATCTCCGGTTCGCTGGTGGTGGTGGCGCTGGGCAAGGCGGCCCATGGCATGGTTCGGGGCGCCCGGGCTGCGCTGGGGCCGCAGATCGCCCGAGGGATGGTGGTGGTCCCTGGCGCGGCCTCCGGGTCCGGTGGCGGGATTGGGCGAGCCCTCGGTGCCCATCACCGCTTTCAGGTGCTCCATGGAGGACACCCGGTCCCGGACCAGGGGAGCGTGTCGGCCGGGGCGGCGCTGCTGGAGTTGGCAGAGGGGCTGGGTCCGGAAGACCTCCTCCTCGTACTGCTTTCAGGGGGCGGGTCGGCCCTGGCCGCCGTTCCCGCCCCGCCCCTCTCCCTGGCGGATGTGGCTGAAGCCACCCGGGTCCTCCTGGACTCCGGGGCCCCCATCACCGAGGTGAACGCGGTTCGGCGGGGTATGGATCTCCTCAAGGGGGGTGGTCTGGCCCGAGCGGCACATCCGGCCCGGGTTGTGACGCTGGCCATCTCCGACGTGGTGGGCGACCCCCCGGCCGACATCGCCTCCGGACCCACGGTTGCGCGTCCCACCTCCGATCCCGCCGTCGCCGGACTCCTGGAGGCACGAGGTGTGTGCGAGCGCCTGCCTCCCCAGGTACGGGAGTGCCTGGAGGGGGTGGCCCGGGGAGGAGGGGCGGCGGGACGGGTGGACCGGACCCGGACGGAGTGGCATCTGGTGGGTAGCAACCGTCTGGCCCTGGAAGGGGTGCGGGACCGGGCCGAGCGGCACGGCCGGCGGGTCCGGCTCCTTCCGGATCCCCTGGCCGGCGAAGCTCGTGAAGTGGGAAGGGTGTTGGCCGGAATCGGGATGGAGCTGAGTCGCGATCTGGGTCCGGGAGATCGCCCGCTTCTCCTGGTGGCAGGGGGAGAGACCACCGTCACGGTGCGGGGTCCGGGGCGTGGGGGCCGGAACCAGGAGGTGGCGCTGGGGGCCGGACTGGCCCTGGCCCGAGCCGTGGGGGCCATCGCCCAGGGGTACGGCGCGGGCGGGGAGGGCAGAGGCCACGGAGAAGGCGAGGCGGACGGAGGTGGCGAAGGCGGAGCGGCTGCGCGGGCGGTGACCGTGGCTGCCCTTGGCACCGACGGCGTGGACGGTCCCACCGACGCCGCAGGGGCGGTGGCTGACGCGTCCACGGTGGCTCGGGCCCGGGCGGCCGGCGGTTCGGTAGAGGCGGCGCTCCGGGATAATGACGCCTACCCCCTCCTCGCCTCCGTGGGCGACCTGATCCTCACCGGTCCCACCGGGACCAACGTCATGGATCTCTTCCTGGTTCTGGTGGATCCGCCGTTGCCCTGATGCGGCTCATGTCCTGATCCACCGGTGCCCTCCTCACGGCTGTGGGACACCCCTGCGCGTCCACCATACGCCAGACTCGCCCATCCGGAATAGCGGGGGTCCCTTCCCGGATCGAGCCGAACCAAGAAATTACTGAAGGTACCCAAAGAAAACCTTGCGCTCGCCGCCCGGCCGTGTGTATAATCAATTAGTCAACCATATAGTTGCATTTTGGCCAATGAACCCCTCTCCCCGGCGACTCCCCATGATCGACGCTACTGAGACTTCCCACGTCTCGAATCCGCCCGGACCCCCTGCGGACCCGGCGCCGCCCGGCCAGCGGAGCATGGAGGCCCTGATCCTCCGTCGGCTGGATGCCCTGGACGCCAAGCTGGACCGCCTGTCTCCCCTCCTGGAGATGGGGACGGCCGGGTCCGGGGCCATGGCGGCCATGGTGGATGTGGCCGACGAGGAGGTGCGACATCTGGCGGAGCAGGGTGTGGACGCCGACGCCCGGCTGAAGCGGCTCTTCCATCTGCTCCTGGAGTTGACCCGAGAAGATACGCTGGAGCGATTCGAAGAGGCGGTGAAGCTGGCCCGGGACCTCCCAGGCATGCTGGCCGCCGGAGTCGACGTACTGGATGTGGAGGCGGGACAGCTCCGGGACGACGGGATCGATCCCATGGAAGCCCTCACCAACGGAGCCCGGGCCGCCCTGGAATTCGGCGTGGCGGTGGGCCCCCGGGAAGTCCGCTCGTTGAAGGCCCTCCTGGCCTCGGACGCCCTGGCGCCTGAGGCCATCGAGGTCGTCTCCATGGCCGCCAACGCCCTGGTGGAGACCCGGATGCGGGGATGTGGACCCATGGGTCCCCTCTCCCTCCTCGGGGCGCTTCGGGACCCACAGGTGCAGAAGGGCCTGGGTTTCCTGGTGGAGGTCGGGCGGAGCTTCGGGGCGGCAATGCAGCGACCGCCGTCGGTCTCCTCTCCGGTCCCCGCGTTGCCGGAAGATCCATCGTGATCCCCCTCCACCCCCTCCCCGATTTCCCACGTCACCCCCGACTTCCTCTCATTCCGAAGCTGACCAGACCATGAGCCAGAATCGCCCGTCGGACCATCACGAAGTCCTTATCGTCGGCGCCGGTGCTGCGGGAATCAGCGTCGCCTCCCGACTTCTGGACTCACCCAATCCGCCCCGGGTCACCCTCCTGGACCCGGCCACCCGCCACTACTACCAGCCCCTGTGGACATTGGTGGGGGCCGGGGTGGTGCCTAAGGAAGAGTCCATGCGGGAGATGGCGGATCTTATGCCGTGGGGCGCCCAGTGGATCCAGGAGGCGGCGGCCCGCCTCGATCCCGACGAGAACGTGGTGGTCACCACCGGGGGGCGGATCCTCACCTACGATTACCTGGTGGTCTGCCCCGGGCTCCAGATCAATTGGGGTGCCGTGCCCGGGCTCGAGGAGGCCCTGGGCTCCGGGGGGGTCTGCTCCAACTACGACTATGACCAGTCCGAGTACACCTGGACGGCGCTGCAGGAGTTGTCGGCGAGGTCCGGGCCCGTCCGAGCCCTCTTCACCCAGCCGGCCGGAGCCTTCAAGTGTGGTGGCGCGCCCCAGAAGATCATGTATCTCGTGGCCGACCATCTTCGCCTGAGGGGTCGCCTGAAGGATGCGGAGGTCCACTTCTTCCACCCGGGAACCATCATCTTCGGGGTGCCCCAGTTCGCCCGGACCCTCCACGAAGTGATTGAGCGCTACGGAATCGACACCCACTTCGGACACGAACTGGTGGAGGTCCGCCCCGATTCGAAGGAGGCCGTCTTCCGCACCACCGACGAGGGGGGCGATCCGGTGGAGCGGGTGGAGGCCTTCGACTTCCTCCACGTCACTCCGCCTCAGGGCCCCCCGGACGTGGTCCGGGAAAGTCTCCTGGCGGACCCGGAGACCGGGTGGGTGGAGGCGGATCGCCACACCCTCCGCCACCCCCGGTACGGAAACGTCTTCTCCCTTGGCGACGCCTCGGGCGCGCCCAATGCCAAGACCGGAGCCGCCATCCGGAAGCAGGCGCCGGTGGTGGCCGAGAACCTCCTGGCGGTTCGATCAGGCCGCCCCCTGGATCCCGGGGCCCGGTATGACGGCTATGCGTCGTGCCCCCTCATCACCGGATACGGAAAGCTTGTGCTGGCCGAGTTCGACTACGACAATGAGCCGGCACCGAGTTTTCCCTTCGACACCTCCCAGGAGCGCTACTCCATGTGGGTACTGAAGAAGGACGTTCTTCCGCGCATGTACTGGCACGGCATGCTGAAGGGGCGGGCATGACCGGGTCCCGGACCATCCACCTCCTACGCCACGCCAAGTCCAGTTGGGATGATCCTGGCCTCGCCGACCTCCGGCGCCCGCTGGCGGCGCGGGGGCGCCGGGCCGCCAAGGCCGTCCGGGCGCACCTGGAGGAGGAGGGCATCGTGCCGGATGTCATCCTCTGCTCTCCCGCCACCCGAACCCGGCAGACGCTGGACGGGATCTCCGGTGCCGTGGACGGGGTGCCGGTGCAGATCGAGGAAGGGATCTACTTTGGGGGGGAGTTGGCCGTTCTGGGCCTGCTCCGAAGCCTCCCCCGGTCCTGCCGGTCGGTGATGGTGATCGGCCACAATCCCACCCTGGAGGAGTTGGCGGTGGATCTCCTGGACCCGGATCAGGATCACCATCCCTCGGTGGATCGCATGCGGGGCAAGTACCCCACCGCCGCCCTGGCCACCTTCGAAACCTCCGACCAGTGGTCCCATCTGGAGCCTGGTGGGTGCCGCCTCGTCTCGTTCGTTCGGCCCAAGGACCTTCCGGGGTACTGAGGCTGTTGGGCCGCTTCTTCCTCGACCACTTCTTCGTCCTTACTCTCCGCCTCGCCCCCCCCCACGCCCAAGCCTCCCCCTGACAAGCCACCAGCTTCCTGGATGCCTGTAGACGCCCCTCAGCGTACGTGCTTGGGTGTTGTTGGCGAGTCACCCACGTCCTGACAAGTGACGTTCCATGGCGACCCGCCACCAACACGATTCCAGCACAAAGACCCAGGAGCGTAATCCCCCGTGCGGGGGCTCCAGGTATAGGAACACAGGGACCTGAGGTGTTCGAGGACGAAGGTGGGGACGAGGATCAGGCTGGGGTGCGCGGGGGTGTTTCCTGGATACCCCGGAAGAGAAAAAATTAGAATCTGAATTCTAATTTTTCGGCGGATGGGGCCGGGGGCGAGGGCGCGGATGGGTCGGACCGGCGCCTGAGCGGACAGGCAAAAATGGTGAGCTGGGCACCGAATTGGGTGGAGGGGTTTCCGTTTCATGCGTCCACCGTGCCCGAGGCCTCACCTGGGCGTCATGCTGGGCCGACAGCTGGCCTCTTTCGTCGGAGCTGGCCGGTTTCGTCGGAGCTGGCCGGTTTC
>REEG01000164.1 GCA_007695195.1 Gemmatimonadales bacterium
CGATCCAGAAGGAGCGGAGGTGGTGGAGGTTGAGGTCGGATGGGCGGGGAGTGGATCGGGGCACGGGAAGTTCCGGACTAGGCTGGGATGGTTGCTGGGAGGCGGTCGGGGTCCGGGTAGACGATGGGACCGAAACAAGATGGAGGCGGGAGAAAGCTTCGAGAAGGCCGAGGTGTCGAACGTTCGGTTAGAAAAAAGCGATGCTGCCGGCGCTCCCGATCGGTTGGCCTGGGAGTCGTTGGGCGCCTGCTCGGCCCCTGCGGGGAGCACCGTTTGGTAGCGGCATAGTTACGGCCGTCCCCCCCCAACCGTAGACAATCCGCCACGCGCTCGCCGTAACCTCCGTGCCAGGTCCCCGGATGGGGCCCCTTGGCCGGTCTTCCCATCAACAGCGCGAGGTATCCCATGTCCAGACGAGTCGGTGTCCGGGTTCCGTTCAGTTCGGAGGGTGTACGCAAGATTCCACTGAAAGAGAGGTTGCCAGCCTTCGTCACAGTTCCTGCTTTATCTGACCTACGGTCAGTACTCCCCGTTCTCCTTCTGGTGGCCGGATTTGCCTTGGGAACGCCGCTCCGGGCGGCCCCTGCAATGGTTCAGTCAGGCGACTCGCGAGTGACGGGGGAGATCCGGGGGCAGGTCGTTGATGCTACAGATGGCTCCCATCTGGACGGGACCGTGGTGGTCCTTGATGGAACGGACCGCTCCACCCTTACGAACCGGGCCGGGGAGTTTCGGTTTACCGGCCTGGCTGAAGGGGCCTACTCGGTGGTGGTCACGCGCATCGGCTTTGAGGCGCACCGAGAGGTCGTTTCAGTGGCAACGGGAGAGGTGGCACGACTCGAGATCCGCATGATCTCTGCTGTGCTCCTCGGTGAGGGCCTGGTGGTGGAAGCCCGCCGGCACCGACGGGCCCGAGCTTTGGGCGAACAGTTCGAGTCGGACCGCATTGCCAACATGCTCTCGGCGGAGCAGATCGCCGACAACACCGATACGAATCTCGCAGAAGCCCTCCAGCGAGTGCCCGGGATAACCATGGATGACGCCTCCGATGAGGGGGGCGTTGTCTCCATGCGAGGCCTTCCCGCTGCCTTCACCACCGTGCTGATCAACGGCCAGCGGATGCCGTCCATATCCAGTACGGGCCGGGGTACCGTCGTGGGCATCATCAACGCAGAGGCGGTGGAGAGCATCGAGGTCATGAAGGCCGTGACCCCGGATATGGACGCCGAGTCCACCGGAGGGGCCATCAACATGCGGACCCGTCGTTTCAGTGGCGGGGGGCGGATCTTTCGTATCGGCGGGGAGGGAGGGATGCACCATGCCGAGCAGCAACTCCCGAGCTTCAACGCCAGTGGAGTGTGGGGAGACCAGGTTGGGCGGGTCGGCCTGATCATCGACGGCAGTATTCGCCGGACCAATCCGTACTCCAACGAATTGAATACAGGCGGCTGGTTCAATGCCGAGATCGGGGGTGAGCAGGTGCGCCTCCCTGGACAGGTCCGGCAGAACTTTCATTCCGCTGCGCGGACCCGGTACACCCTGAACGCAACCGCCGACTTCGATGCGGCAGAGCACAGCCGGCTTCATGTTCGGGCCTCGGTGAACGAAACCCGGGACTTCCGAACCAACGCGCAATATCGGTTCAACCGCCTGCAGTTCGCAGATCCAAACACGGTGGCCAGCGCGAGGGGCGAGCACTACGGTCGTTTCTATGACTACTCGTTTCATATGAACAGCCTCTCGGCCGGAGGAGAGCACCAGTTGGGTCGAGCCCTCCTGGACTGGAGCGGTACGTTGGCTCGCGCCGGAAGCGCGGCCCCCTACATTCGAGCCACCTTCCGGCGGGACGGCCTCGCCTTCGGTTACCGGAACGAAGAGGGACTCTTCCCGATCCTCGAGGCATCGGGCTCACAGAATGAATTCGATCCCTCCACCTACCGGATGATCGACTTGCGGACCCGGAACGACAGAGACCGGGATGCAGACCGTTCGCTGAACCTGAACTTCGAGCTTCCGTTCCAGCTCAGCGGCGAGTCCCATTCACTGAAGTTCGGGAGTCGCTACGGGAGCCGGGACAAGATGCGTCAGCGGGACTACGATCGATGGGAGGGCTTCGACGCCAACATCCCCATGAGCGTCTTCAGCAACGGGGAGGCCAACTACGACTTTCTTCGGGGCCGGTATGCGTTCGGGCCGCGGTTGGATCGTGGTCTAACCGACCGCTTCATCGCTGAGAACTTGGACCAACTCGTTCTGAACGAGAACTATGCTAGAGCCGCCACAGATGTGAACAGCTACCGCGCAGCCGAGGAGATCGGTGCGGCCTTCGGAATGGCCACCGTGAACGTAGGACGGGTCCGAATGGTAGGCGGCGTCCGCTGGGAACGTACGGACATCCAGTACGAAGGCAATGAGGTGATCTATGACATGAGGGGCAATTATGTCTCGACTTCACCCCTCTCCGCCCAGCAAGGCTACGACGGATTCTTTCCGTCTCTACAGACCCGGATTCTTCTGGGTTCAACCTCAACCCTGCGCCTCGCCGCTACTCGCACGATGGCCCGCCCGAGCTTCTACGACCTCGTGCCCTACGAGGAGGTCAATCCGGACAACGGCATCATCAACCGAGGGAACCCGGAACTCCGACCCTCCTTCATTCGGAATCTGGATGCGAGCATCGAGCGGTACCTGCCCTCCCAGGCCGGGCTTGTTTCCCTGGGCGTCTTCCACAAGGATGTGGACAGCTATATCACGGAGCAGCTCTTCATCGAGACGGAGGGCCAGTGGGCCGGGTTCCCGGTCCGGCGGCCGGTAAATGGTTTGGACGCAACCGTTTGGGGCGTTGAGGCCACCTGGGTGCAGGACCTCTCGTTCCTTCCGGGAGCCCTGGCGGGACTGGGGGTATCCACCAACTACACCTTCACCGACTCGGAGGCCGACTACGGAGAGGATGTCCGGCAGCTTGTCATCGGAGACCGGAGCATCCCGATTCCAGGCATGTCTCGTCATATGGCTAATGTGGCCGTGAGTTGGTCACAGGGTGGATTCTTCGCAAATCTATCCAACAACTATCGGAGCGAGTATCTGACGAGTGTCGGAAACGCAGCGGATGGTTCTACAGACGAGTATATGTCGGGGCGAAGCCGCCTCGACCTGAAGGTACGCCAGGACTTCTCGGAGCGGTTTCTCCGCCTTGGCTCCGGCGCCCTCACCTTGGAGGCTACAAATCTATTGGATTCGGACTACCGCCGGTTCGTAGGGGACCGCGATCAGGTAAGCCGGCTCCGCACCTCGTTCCGGACGGTCCGCCTCGGCTTCGTCATCGACCTTTGACGAGCCGTTATCGACCTTCCTTCTGATCATTCGGCGGGGGTGGACGGATTCATCGGACCGTCCACCCCCCGCCGAATTGTTTTCCTGCCGTTGAACTCCAACTCCGTGCTCCTGTGCTCTTCCCCAACGCCTTCACATGGGACGCCGCTGCGCTGGTTGTCCTCACCGTCGCGACGCCCTTCCACGTTCCGTTTCCATCGCACTCCGACCCCGATCTCCAGCACCCCTTCGCCTGCACGGTGCAGGATCATGGTTTGGGACAGCCGATCCCCGACAACCATGAGGGGTTGGGCGTGGCCGTCCCAGGGCCGGCGGGCGACACCATCGGCTTCAGCCGCAACTGCAACGCCGAGACACGCCACTGGTTCTACGCCTTCGGGGAGGACGGGCGCGGGTACGTGGTGCGGGAGCCAGGCAACGATCATCCTGTCTCCCTCGCGGAGGTGGAGGCCAGGCTTGAAGCTGAGGGGACCCAGCTCGCCCTCATCGATCCCGTTGACCTTGGGGGACCATGGAGTGATGGATTCCTCTCGGACGGTCCGATGCCCTACCTCGTTCGCCACGAGAGGGGCGTGATCAATCGCTTCATCTACGGCATTTCAACACTGGTGGATGTGGCCACCCTCGAGTCCGGATCGCCCGACGACACCGAAGGGACTCTCTGGAACGGCCGACTCCTCTATCAGTTTGAGGGTGGCATGGGGATCGGTCATACACAGGGACGCTTCAGCGACGGCGCACCCTCATCACCGAAGCCTGAAACCACCGGAGGGCGGGCCCGAGCCATCCGGGGGTATCCGGACCGATTGGCCCAGGGCTATGCGGTGATCTACTCGACGGGCACGCGGACGGGAGACCACTACAACCTCCTGATGGGAGGTCGCACCGCGGTGGCGGTGAAGGACCGATTCGTGGCCCGGTACGGCGATCCCCGCTACACCGTAGGGCTGGGCGGCTCCGGAGGTGGCATTCAGCAGTACGTCTATCAGCAGAATCACCCAGACTTGCTGGACGCGGCGATCCCGCAGCTCTCCTATCCCGACATGTCCACCCAGACGATCCATGTGGGCGACTGCAACCTCCTGGAACGGTATATGGACGTGGACGCCGGCGAGGACCCGGTGTGGCAGGACTGGGACAACCGAAGCTGGCTCCTTGGCCTGAACACCATCGAAGGGTACCTGGGATCCACGGCCCGCGTCCTGTCGCAGGCTCAGGAGATTCTTGGCCACCGGGTCCAGACGGGCTCGTCGGAGTGCCAGGAAGGGTGGCCCGGTCTTTCAGCGGTCGCGCTTAATCCAACATTCGGAGCCGAGCGGAACTGGCACCTCCTGGGTGACCAGATGAACGGCGTTGAGAAGACGCATTGGGACGATGTGGCGGAGGCCTATGGTCGGGACCCGGAAACGGGGTTCGCCCGAGTGCCATGGGACAACGTAGGGGTTCAATACGGCCTTCGCTCACTCGTGGCCGGCCGCATCTCCCTGGAGCAGTTCCTGGATGTGAACGCTCGGGTGGGTGGCTGGGTTTCCACCGCTGAGATGGTCCCGGAGGCCGCACCCTACGCTGGACTGTCTGGTGACCCCTTCGACCCATCAAGTGCCGCCGATCTCCTGGCCGTGCTGGGAGGGCGTCTGGACTGGGATCCATGGTCTGCGCGGAATATGCGGCTCTCCTCCGATGGGGGTGCGACCCCCGCCCCCCGAACCGAGGGGGATGTGGAGGCGATCCGAGGCGCCTACGAATCGGGGCTCGTCTTCCTCGGTGCGCCGCCCCGCGAGATTCCGGTGATCGAGGCTCGACATCATCTCGAGCACATTCTCGATATGCACAACGCCCATCAGTCCTTCGCCGTGGAGGCCCGCCTCCTCGCTCACCAGGGGCATGCCGACAATCACAGTATCTGGTGGCTGGAAACCGACCCCGAAGGCCGTTCGCCATGGCTCGTGGAGTTCTATGTTGAAGCGTTCGAAGCCATAGAGGAGTGGATCTCCAAGCTGGAGGCCGATCCCACCCTCTCCGTGGGCAAGGCCCGTCCTGACCGTGCGACCCCGCGCTGCTACCGTTTAGACGGCACTCTCCTGGCTTCGGGGGACGACGTGTGGGACGGAGCGATGGATCCGGATCCCCGAGGCGCCTGCGCGCGGCACTTCGAGATCCGGAGCACCTCCCGGATCGAGGCTGGGGGACCCGTGTCCGGCGATGTCTTCAAGTGTCATACCATGCCGGTCCGTCAAGCGGTGGAAGGTGGTGTGTATGGAGGCATCGCACTGGACGAGGCGGCCGTCCAGCGTCTCGAAGCGATCCACCCCCAGGGGGTGTGCGACTACAGCCGTCCCGGAGTCGGCGACCCACGGGGAGCGCGTAGTGAGCCCTGAAGGCACCTGGCTCAGGGCACCCGCCGGGACTGAGTGATTCGACTATCGCAGTGTTTCCGTAGCGTTACGGGATCGTCTTCGGGCAGGAAGCTCTTCGCTACTCGGCCAGCCTATTGTGGGGTTCGGTTGTCATCGGCGTCTCGATGGCATTTCGTTCCTCATAGTGGATTTTCATACTCATGGCAGAATACCGGAGTGTGGTCCGGGTCGGTCGTTCTGTTGTCATGCCCTTAATTTGTCTTGCCACTATATTCCTCGTCGCTGAACCGGCCTCGACCCAGTCAATCCAGGGAGACCTTAACGGTCGGGCTCTCTCGGCCACCTCGGAGCAGCCGATCCAGGGCGTGGTGTTGACCTTGGTGGGGCAGGGTCGAGAACGGTCCAGCCTCAGCGACGCGCAGGGACGATTCCGTTTCAGCAACCTGGAGAGCGGGGAGTACGTTCTTACCGCCAGCTATACGGGGGTGGCTGACGAATCCCTGAGGGTGGCGGTGGTCGGTGGGGAGACAACCGAGATCGAAATCTTTTTTTCCGATGAGGCCATCGAGCTCGCAGGGATTCAGGTGACGGGAATCCGGGAGGGGCAGGCAGCCCTCCTGCGTCAACGAAACGCGCCGAACATCACGACCCAGATCGCTACATCTGCCCACGGGCACATGCCGGATGGGAATCTGGGCACCGTGATGAAGCGCCTTCCCGGGGTCAGTCCCACCTACGACTTCGGTGAGGTCACCAACATCTCCATCCGCGGGATCGACCCGAACCGGAACGCCGTGACCGTCGACGGCGCGCGTATGCCCAGCACGGGGTCCGGCCCCGGCGGACGGGGGACCCGCATCGACCAACTCCCAGGGGAGTTCATCCGCACCATCGAAGTGGTGAAGGCCCCCACCCCGGACATGGATGCCGACGCCATCGGCGGATCGGCCAACCTGGTTCCAAAGAGTGGTCTCGACTTCGGTCGCCGGACCATGGGGGGCACGCTCGGAGCCAACTACAGCGTTCAGCGCGAATTCGCCGAACCGGCGGGGACGCTCTACCTGGCGGACACCTTCGGGTCTGAAGGCCGCTGGGGTCTGGTGGGTATCCTCAGCCACAGCATCAGTCGCGCACCTGGGGACATCGTTCAGCAACGGTCTCGCAGGGGGTCAGGCCAGGAGGATTTCCTGGTGACGGAGGGGCCTGAGCGGATTACGTCGTTTCGGATTCACGACGATGTGAAGGAGCGCGCCCGGACGAACCTCAGCGTTCGCCTTGACCACGAACGCTCTCCGGCAACTCGCTTCTTTCTGAACTCCTTCTTCAACTATTTCGATGAAGAAGAGACCATGCGCCGCAGTGAGTCCTACGGCTTCACCGAGCCGGAGCAGTTTGGGGGGGTCTTCCCAGCCTTTCCAGGACTCGCCTTCGCCGGTCAGCCTCTCTACAACCCCGAGTACATGGACGACCCCAATGTTCAGGAGTCCATCTACCAGCAGCACCGGCCCTCGGTCCGGTTCCGCAACCCCAGGAGCCGAACCCTCCACGTCCAGCCGGGCTTCCGAACGGAGCGGGGACCTTGGGAAATCGACTCGCAGGCTTCGGTGTCCCGCACCTGGAATCGTCGGGAGACGCTGCACACCTATCTGATGCTGGCACCAGATCCAGCCAACGGGTTCGGGATCGGTGAAAGCGCTTGGCGGATCGAGCAGGAGGGCAATTCAAGCTTTCCACGATTCACCCAGATTGGCGGGCCCGACGCCTTCGACATCGACAATTACAACATCCAGCGGCACGTCTTCGAGGACCGGCGTGGCCGCGACGGGCTCTACGGGTTCAGCCTGAACCTTCGCCGTGCGTTGGAGACTTCGAGTCCCTCCGCGCTCCAGGCCGGGGTCCGGTTTCGCGGGCAACGGGCGTCTTGGGATCAGACGGGGGTTCGCTTCGAGGATGGCCTCACTGACTTCTTCGGCTTCGACCTCCCTCTCACCTCGGCCTACCGTGGCGCCACCAGAGACGTGCTGGATACGTCATATCGGTACGATCCGGTGGGAGGGCGCTACGCCCAGTTTCCTTGGCCGGATCCGCGAGCTGCGGAGCGAAGCCGACGACAGAACCCGGAACTCTGGATCGAGGTCCCGGACGACGATCTGGCCGCTTCGGCGCTGGGGCTGAACCAGAGCGATGTCGCCCTCTCGGAGGACATCGGCGCAGGATACCTCTCAGGGGAGGTGACGGTGGGGAGCCTCCGCATCCTTGGGGGGGTTCGGGTCGAACGGACGGCGGTGAGCGGTCGGGGCGTTCTGGATGACCCGTCCGCCGAGACGCTGGAGGAGCGCTTCGCCCAGCGCATCCGGTCTTCCCGGAGCTATACCAATGTCCTTCCGGGGGTGCACCTTCGCTGGGAGCCCCGGCGGGATCTCCTGCTTCGCGGAAGTGTGACCCGAACGCTGGCTCGACCGTCCTTCGGGAGCATTCTGCCTCAGACCGAGATCGTGACCTTCGAGGGCGGGCTCGGCGAAAGCGAAGTCCCGGGGCTCATCGCGCAGAACAACGTAGGGCTCCGGCCACAGGTGAGCGATAACGTCGATCTCTCCTTGGAATACTACTTCGGCCCCCGGAGCGCCATTTCTGTCGGAGCCTTCCAGAAGGATATCGAGAACTTCATCACGCAAAGCGACGAACTGCTGGGTCCTGGAAACGCCTTTGGCCCTGAGTTCGTCGGGTACCAGTTCCGCACCCAGGTGAACGCGAATTCGGCCCGGGTTCGAGGGGTCGAGTTCTCGTGGCAGCAGCCCTTCGAGTTTCTTCCGGGAGGGTGGTCCGGGCTCGGCGGATTCGCCAATGGGACCTACCTCTGGACCCGGGGTGACTACGCGGACGGAGCCGAGCGCGGGAACGTCCCTGGGTTCACCCCCCGCTCGGCGAATGTGGGCCTCTCCTACGAGACATCCCGCTTCGTGGGTCGGGTCGGCATCAACCACAAGGGGGAGACCCTCACCGGTTGGAATCCGAACCGCTTCATCAAGCGGCGCTTCGACCAGGCATTCACCATGACCGACGTGAACGTCGAGGCCCGGCTGGCGGGAGGGGTGACAGCCTATCTGGACATCCGGAACCTCTTCGACCGGGAGTTCGTCAACATGAAGGCTCCGCGCACTCGCCCCTACCAGGCCGAGGCGTATGGCATGCGCATCAACCTCGGCCTCCGAGCGGTGCGGTAGGCACCGAGGACCCGGGAGCAACCTGATGGTCACCGTCCCGATAGGTTTCCGCTCGTTCTTTGCGATTCCTTGACCACAAAATCCTCATGAGAAAGGTCTATTCAATGTCGTCCAATCGCTTCGCCCGTTCCCTCGACGTCGATGACAGGACATCGGCGTCGGCACGGGTGTTCATGTCGTTCATTGCCATCCCCCTATTCCTTCTCTTTGGCCTGCTCCCCCTGGCCGCCCAGGACGGCCAGCCCCTTGGCCTGGGGCTGACCTGGATCCAGGATCCCACCAC
>REEG01000235.1 GCA_007695195.1 Gemmatimonadales bacterium
GGTCCAACCGGTCCAGACGTCGCCTCACCAGAAGGGCGCTGACGGTGGCGGCACCCAGGACCACGGCCACAGCGAAGCCGTAGGTCTCGAGACTCAGGACCACGGGGAGGCGGTAGCGCTCGGGATCCACCGTTCCGGCGATGGCGATGCAGAGCTGACGCCCGATCCAGAGCCCCGGCGGGATGGCCAGGAGCACCTGCACGCCCATCTCACCCAGGAGCACCATGGAGATCTCGCGCCGGGTGAAGCCCAGCACCCTCAGACTGGCCAGATCCCGCTCCCGGGTGGCCACGGCGACCCGGGCGTTGTTGTACACGACCCCCCCGGCAATGACCGAGGCGAAGGCGGTGAGGACCAGGGTGATGATGAGGAGGATCCGGACGCTCTGCTCCCGGAAGCGGTCCACCAGCACATCCCGACTCGCCACATCCAGCACCCCCGGGAAGCGGGCCAACCGGCGCTCCAGCTCTCCGAACCGCTCCGGGTCAGAGAAGACCAGCGCCTGGCTCACCACCGGCCCCTCTCCCAGCAGCCGATTGAGCTCATTGAGGGGAAGGTGCCCCTGCATTCCGAACATCTCGTCCACCAACCCGTCCACCACCAGGAAGGCATCGCCGCCCCGCCCCTCCCGGAGGGTGACCCGCACCGAGTCGCCGGGGCTCACCTCCAGCACCTCAGCCAGCTTGGAGGTGATGACGAGCCCCCGCGCCGGGACGGGACGCGCGGCCCCGTCGGCGTCCACCAGTTGCCGGAGCACGGTCCCCTCGGTGTAGCCCTGCAGCGGCACATCGCGCCACCGGTGCCCGGCGTGCATGCGGACCGCCGTGATGCGCATCCCTTCCACCCGCTCCACTCCGGAGAGGGCGGCCACCTCCAGGAGCGCCGCCTCCGGCGTGGGCCCGGCGAAGGTCACCGTCACATTCTCCCGCCACGCCCGGAAGAACTGCTCCTCGATGAGGTAGTCCAGGGCGTCGGTGTTGAAGCGCGCCACCACCACGATGGCCACGGCCATGGCGATGCCCAGCGCCGAGAGCCCCGTCCGCAGGGGGCGGCGCCCGATCTCCCGGAGCACCATGCGTCCGATGGAGCCCACCACCCGTCCGAGCCCCAGCCGTTCCAGGATGGTGGGCCGGTAGCGGGCCGGGGGCGCCGGCTGCATGGCCTCGGCGGGAGAGAGGGCCAGGATGCGACGAAGGGCTCCGGCGGCTCCGCTCACCCCCGCCAGCACCGCGATGGCCGCCCCCAGGAACACCTGCCAGAGAGGCAGGCGGAACTCCAGGATGGGGAGGCCGAAGATGGAGCCGTAGAGGGAGGTGAGGGCATCGCCGAGAAGCCAGCCCAGCACGACGCCCAGCGCCGCCCCGCCCAGCGACACCCCGGAGACCATCTTCAGGTAGTGGAGCCCCACCTCCCGATTGGAATACCCCAGCGCCTTGAGGGTGGCCACCTGGGTCCGCTGGAGGTACAGAAGCCGCGACAGCACCACATTCAGGAGGTACGCGGCCACCCCCAGGAAGATGAGGGGCACCACGGTGGCAAACTGGCGGAGCTGCTGCAACTCACCTTCGAGGATGAAGTTGGAGGGCTGCAGATCGCGCCCCACCGCCCCCCGTCCCCCATACGGCTCCAGGATCCGGTCGATCCCCGCCAGCGCCTGCCGCGTCGCCCCGCCCCGGTGGAGGCGGAAGACCACGTCGTTGAAGGCCCCCTCCATGCGGAAGATGGGCGCCGCCGCCCCCCGGTCCATCCAGAGCACGGCGAAGCGCTCGTCGTCGGGGACCAGCGCCCCGCCCGGCGGCAGGGGAAAGATGAACTCGGGGGAGTTGCCCAGGCCGGTGATGCGGAGGGGCCGGAGCTGCCCGTTCATGACCACGCTGAGGGTGTCCCCCACCTCCACTCCCCACCGGTCGGCGAAGGCGTCCAGGAGGAGGGCCTCGTCGCTCCGCCCCGGCTCAGGGAGGCGGCCTTCCCGGAGGAAGATCCGGTTCAGGGGAGGATCGCCGCCGATGGGCAGGCTCACCACCTGCCCGGTGGGGGACTGGGCCACCCCCTCCAGGGGGATGCGGACCGGCTCGATGATCCGGGTGTACACGGCGGCCACTCCAGGAACCGCCTCGAGCCGCCCCCGGAGGGATTCGGGTGCTCGTTCCAGGCTGGCGAAGGCATCGCCGAACCGGTACCGGTCGTAGTAGATGTCCCGGGACTCGAGGAGCGACTGGTAGGTGGAGGCCAGGGCCAGGTACCCGCCGATCCCCGCTCCCACCACCAGCGCGATGGTGATGCCCTGCCCCACGAGCCCCATGAGGTCCCGGATGAGCTTTCGATCCAGCGCCGGGATGCGGTCCATGACCCGGCGGGGGATGAGGCGGTTGAGAAGCGACATGGTCCAGTATACCCTCGGGGGTCCCGTGGAGCAGGGTCAATCCCCGGTCACACGAGCCGTCTTCACCGTCACCGAAGAGACACCATGACACCCGACTTCCCCGATCCTGCCGCCACGCCGCCTGCCGCCACACCGCCTGCCCCCACGCAGGGAACCGAGGTCGCCTCCCGCGCCCCCCTCACCCCCGAAGCCCTGGCCCGTGTCCGCGCCGAATTCCCCATCCTGGAGGCCCGCACCTACCTGAACTCGTGCTCCCTGGGCCCCCTCTCCCACCGGGCCGAAGGGGAATTGGCCGACTTTCTCCACCTCTGGCACACCATGGGGGCGTCGGCGTGGTACGAGCACTGGCTTGACCGGCTGGATGTGCTCCGGGCCCGGGTGGCGACGCTCCTGGGCGCCGGCCACCGGGAGATGGCGCTGTCGCCCTCCACCTCCGTGGCCCTCTCCTCGGTCACCGAGTCGGTGGACTGGTCCAAGCGCCCCCGGGTGGTAACCACCGAACTGGACTTCCCCACGCTGGGGTACCAGTTCGCCGTGAAGCCCCAGGTAGAGCTGGTGGTGCTCCCGAGCCCCGACGGGGTGGGCGTCGATCCGGAGCAGTTCGCCGAAGCGGTGGACGAGCGCACCGCCTTCCTGGCCACCTCCCACGTCTTCTTCACCACCGGCTACCGCCAGGACATCACCCGCCTGGCCCACATCGCCCGGGAGGCCGGCGCCCTCTCCCTCATCGACGGGTACCAGGGCGCCGGTCAGGTGGCGCTGGACCTGGGAGCCACCGGGGTGGACATCTACACCACAGGCCCCCTCAAATGGCTCTGCGGCGGACCCGGCCTGGCCTACCTCTACGTCAGGGACGAGCTCATCCGGCGCCTGGAGCCCCGCATCACCTCGTGGTTCGCCACCGTGAACCCCTTCGAGTTCGACCTGGAGGGCTTCGCCTTCCGCGACGACGCCCGCCGCTTCGAGATGGGCACCCCCGCCCTTCCCACCGTCCACACGGCGTTGGGGGGCCAGGCCATCCTGGAGGAGGTGGGGATGGAGGTGGTGGAAGCCCGAAACCGTCTCCTCACCCGCTATCTGGAAGAAGCGCTGGAAGGCGAGGGCTTCGCCATGCGCAGGGCGTCGGATCCGGCGCACCGCACCGCCATCGTCATGGTGCGCCACCCCCACCCCGCCGAAACGGTGAAGGCGCTGGCGGAGGAAGGGATCATCGTGGATCACCGCCCCGGGCACGTCCGCATCTCACCGCACTTCTTCAACACCACCGACGAGGTGGACCGGATCGTGGCGGCGCTGGCCAGGCTGCCGCGGTGACGTAGCGGGTGCCGGGGTGACATGGCGGTGCCCGCAGTGATCGAGCGGGTGCCGGGGTGACATGGCGGTGCCCGCAGTGATCGAGCGGGTACCGGGGAGACCGAGCGGCCGGATGGGCAGGCGGTGGCCCCCAGCCCCCCCCTCACCGGGGCACAAACGTCATGGTGCGATCCCCGAGGCCGGCCAGCCCCGGAAGGCGTGTCAGGACCACGGTGACGGTATCGCCGGCGATGCGCCCGTGCAGAATCCCCGCGAGCCCCCTGCGCTCGATGGCTTGGAACGCAATGCTGTCGCCAATGATCCGATACTCGCCGGTACCAGCATGGAAGCTCTTTTCGATCCAGCCGGTCCCGCACTCCTGGTTCTCCAGGCCCTCCACCAGCACACGAAAACCGCCGCTGCGCATCACCAGTTCACCGAGGTCGACCTCATAGCAGAAGACCTGCACGAGATCACCACCCCTGACCTCGTACCTACCCGAATAGGGCAAGGGCTCACCGTTGTATTCCACCAGGGTGAAGGATTCAGGAAGGCGTGGTTCTTCCACCTCCGTGCTGGAAACACACCCCACCAGGGCCATCACAACCCCCGTCAGAAGACAGATCCCGCGAGCGAACGGCTTGCGGGGAGCCACGTTGAGGCCGGGACGGGTGCGGACGAGATCAGGGCAGTTCATGGTTTCTCCGACACTCAGACAGGGGGCCAACTGCGTGCAGACGTTCGTTCACATGCGGGCGAAATCGTGCACGGACGGACCCCGAGGCGCGTCAACGCTGGCCAGGCTGCCGCGCTAGGACGGTTCTTCGCTCTTCCGGGTCCACCGGTCCGAGTCCCGGACCCGGTACTTCTCCAGCGTCCGCTCCAGGGCGTCGTCCAGGTCGATCCCCTGCTCGTTGGCCAGAGCCAGGAGGACGAAGAGGATGTCGGCCATCTCCAGCGCCAACTCCCGGTCCCCCTCGCCCGGTTTCTTGGGCTTGGCGCCGTAGCGGTGATTCAGCTCCCGGGCCAGCTCACCCACCTCTTCCACCAGGCGGGCCAGGTTGGCCAGGGGAGGCCAGTAGCCCTCTTCGAACTGGGAGATCCAGGCGTGGACCCGGGCCTGTGCTTCTTGTATGTGCATGTGCGATGTCACCTATGGTTGTTCTTATTTGCGGAGGCGCTCCGAATGGCGTCCACGCTGAACCGGCAGGGCCCCACGAAGAGCAGGAAGAGGGAGCCCACCACCATGGCCAGATCGTTACGCGACGCGTGGGCCATTCCAAAGAATCCGTAGTAATCCACACTCCGCAGGGCAAACGGTCCCCAGGGACGCCCCAGCAGGATGGGGATCTTGGTAGAGAGAATGGCCACCGCCATGATCAGGAGGAGGGGGATGACGGCGATCCGGGTGTAGAGCCCCACCAGGACCATGGCGCCGAATACGATCTCGGCGATCCCCACCATGGGTGCCAGCACATCCGGCGCCGGGAGCCCGATGCGCTCGAACCGTCCGGCCCCCACGAATTCCGGGTAGAGAAACTTCTGGATCCCCTCCGAAACGAAGACTCCGCCCACCAGGAGGCGGATGAGGATGGTGGGCCACGGCGCACTACCGTCTATTGGGGACATTGGTTACGCACTTTTCGCAGGGAACCCCTTTCCCCATACCACGCCTCGTCCCATCATATGTTTTCCGAGGAAGACCGGGGATGGGGCGCGGTGCTGGGCGATGTTCTGAACGAATTCACCCGCATCGGACGCAGTCAACCCCCACCGGCCCGTGGCCCACCGCCTTCTTCCCTCCATCCCTCCAGGACACCTCTCCCATGACCAACGCAGGTTCACCGGCACCCAACGACGAACGACTCATCGTGGTCTCGAACCGGCTCCCCCTGGTCATCAGTGAATCCTCGGCCGGGGAGTGGCACCTGGAACGGGGATCCGGAGGCCTGGTCACCGCCATCGAGCCCGTACTGAAGGATACATCCGGCGTCTGGATCGGGTGGCCCGGGCTGGGGCCCGAGGGGCTGGCTCGCGCCGAGGGCTTCCTGGAGACGAAGTCCGACGAGCTGGGATACCGGGTGCGGGGGGTGGGGCTCACCAAGGATGAGCGAGATGCCTTCTACCTGGGCTTCGCCAACCAGGTCATCTGGCCCCTCTTCCACGACTTCCCGGCCCAGTGCAACTTCGATCCGGCCTTCTGGGCCGCGTACCGGCAGGTCAACGAGAAGTTCGCCGAGGTGGTAGCCGATGAGGCCCGGGAAGGGGACTTCATCTGGTCTCACGACTACCACCTCATGTCGTTGGCCCAGGAGCTTCGCAAGCGGGGGGTCGAGAGCCAGATCGGCTTCTTCCTCCACATCCCCTTCCCCCCCCGGGACCTCTTCCTCAAGCTCCCGTGGCGCCAGGATGTGATGGAGGCGCTCCTCCACTACGATCTCATCGGATTCCAGACCGACCGGGACCGCACCAACTTCATCAACTGCTTCGTCTCGCTCCGGCCGGGCACTGAGGTGAGGGGTTCAGGCCGGGTGATGGAGCTGGAGTTCGAGGGCCATACCCTGCGGGTGGGGGTGTTCCCCATCTCCATCGACGTGGACGAGTTCTCGGGGCCGGCGCGCTCGCCGGAGGTGTCGGAGCGGGTCGCCCGCCTCTGGGCCGAGTTCCCGGGGCGAAAGATGATCCTGGGGGTGGACCGCCTCGACTATTCCAAGGGGATCCCCCACAAGCTGGAGGGCTACCGCCTGGCTCTGGCCCGGTACCCGGAGCTCCAGAGCCGGGTGTCGCTTGTTCAGTTGGTGGTCCCGAGCCGGGAAGACATTCCTGAATACGACCAGATGAAGCGCGAGATCGAGCGGCTGGTGGGGCAGATTTCCGGTGAATTCACCCGCCCCGGTTGGGTGCCCATCCACTACCAGTACGGACGCTGGGACCGGAACGAACTCATCGCCCACTACCGGGCGGCTGCGGTGGCGCTGGTGACCCCGCTCAAGGATGGAATGAACCTGGTGGCCAAGGAGTTCTGCAGCGCCAGTCTGGAGGGTAACGGCGTCCTGATTCTGAGCGAGCACGCCGGCGCCACCGCCCAGCTCCAGGAAGACGCCATCCTGGTGAACCCCTACGACGTGGAGGGTGTGGCCGAGGCCATCTATCGGGCCTGCACCATGCCCGACGACGAGCGAAAGGGCCGGATGCAGCGGATGCGCCAGAAGATCCGCAAGGAAGACATCTACTGGTGGGTCCGCTCGTTCCGCCAGGCCGCAGCCGGTGAGTCACCGGAGGAAGGGCTCCCCCTGGACGTCTACCTCCCCTCGCGGATCTGACTCCCCTCGTGGATCCGGGCCAGGAGCCAGCCGTCCGGATCCAGGCGCACGGCGAGGGGCTCGCCCGGTAGCGGGAGCGTACGGGTCCATTCCCGACCGTCCATCATGAGAACCTGTCGGTGGACCCCGCCGTCGAGCTGGAATTCCACCTCCATGGGCATGCGGAAGGTGGGCCAGGCCGAATCCTGCTCCTGGCGCACCCGAAGGTGGACCTCATTCCTCGCCCCGTTCCAGCTCCACTCCACGCGGTATTCCGGGTAGCCCGGCGCATGGAGCCACTGCCGGAAGAACCACTCCAGCGATTCTCCATGGACCTCTTCCATGATGCGCTGGAAGTCTTCGGTGGCCGCATTGCCCCCGGAATGCGTCTGGTAGAAGCGACGCACCCCCTGGAAGAAGATCCGGTCCCCGGTGACCCAGCGTAGCATGTGGAGGACCAGCGCCCCCTTCTGATACGAGTTGGCGTTGAGGAGGTCCAGGAGGTTCTCAGGCGTCCGGTCCACTACCGGCCGCTCCCGAACCACCGGTGCTGCCAGCACCCGCTCCCTGTGGGCCTCCATCCGGTCCACCAGGGCCTGGCGCCCCTCCACATGCTCCCAGAAGTACGGACCGAAGTAGCTGGCGAACCCCTCCGAGATCCAGAGGTGGGCCCAATCGGCAGGGGTCACCGAGTTGCCGAACCACTGGTGCACGATCTCATGGGCCACGGTGCCTTCCAGATCCCGGCCCTCGGCGATGGCCTGCTCCGAGTAGAAGATGGTGGAGGCGTTCTCCATCCCGCCGAAGCGGGTGGCGGCCTGGACGTGGGCCAGCTTCTCGTACGGGTAGGGTCCGAACATGTCCACATACAGGTCCACCATCTCGGGAGCGCGCTGGAAGACCCGCCGGGCGTGGGCCGTGTCCGGGGCGAAGGCCCACCCCGTTACCTCCACGCACCCGTCGGAGCGAGGCGAGGCCGGTGCCTCTCCGCAAGCGGCGGTGCCCAGGTCCAGCACCTCCAGATCGGCCACCCCCACCACCATGAGATAGGTGGGGATGGGCACGGCACTCTCCCACCGCCAGGTCAGGAGGCCGTCGACCCCTCCGGTCCGGGTCGAATCGGCGGGCGCGGGACCCGCCACCTGCACCCCGTTGGCCACAACCCTGCGCCCCGGGGGGGCGTGGATGGTGAAGGAGACGGCGGCCCGGTCCGATAGGTGGTCGTTGGAGGGGAACCAGAAGCGGGCGCGGTCGGGCCAGTTGTCGGCGAAGGCCGTGGGCTGCCCGTGGACGTTATCCCGGAGAATGAGGCCGTCGGCAGGAACTCCACGGCTCATGATCTCAACCTGTAGGGTGTCGAACACCCCCGGACTCCCGGGCGCAGCGAACTCCAGAAGGCCGTCCTCATGACGGAAGTCAAGGGTTCGCCCCTGCCACGTCACCAGCTCGACCTGCATTCCGGTGAAGTCCAGGGTCACCAAGTGAGGCCCCGCCACCTCGCGGAGGTACCGGAGGGTCGTCCGGCTGGACACCCGATCGTTCTCCGGGGGGATCACCAACTCGATGTCGTAGTGGATAACGTCCAGGTCCCGCTCGTAACGCCCTGGGGCCGGGGGGATCCCCACCACCAGCGGCTCCGGTCCTTCCAACTCCACATCCCCCACCAGGAGGGGAGGCGAGACCGAATCCCAGACCAGAGGCGGCGGTCCCGGCGGCGGACGGAGGAGTGCACACCCTCCGGACGACAACAGTACAACCGCCACCACCAGCAGGCCGGCGAAGCCCAGGAGACCCAGCGGACGTCCATGAGAGGCGGCGCCCCGGGAGTCTCCCTGCCGAGAAGAGGGATCACCGGAGGGAGACGTCGTGGACGAGGAGCCTGGGAGGCACCCGAGGGAAGGCGTGGGGCAGCTGGAAGGGCCAGTGGAAGAGTGCCGCATGGAGCCTGGGACAGGATGGGGTGAGGTGGAC
>REEG01000268.1 GCA_007695195.1 Gemmatimonadales bacterium
CTCGCCTTGTCACGCCCGTTGCCCCCACCCTGGAAGCGCTGCGCCGGACGCTGGACCCGGGCTGAGACGGCGTCAGGAGCGCCTTCGCTCCATCACCTGCCGGAGCCAGCCGGCCCGGGCCGGGGGCATGTCGTGGATCAGTCGGCGCCCCTTGCGGCGGGCGGTGGTGAGGGGCTCACCCCGGTAGAGGAGAATCCGGGACGGCTCGTCTCCGGCCGGGAGAGCCGCTCCGGCCAGAAGGTGGATCCACTCATCCTCGTCCAACTCGAGGCCGGTCTTCCTGAGCTGCGGCGCCAGAAAGCGCAGAAGGTCGCCGGTGGGCCGGGGTGGACGGAAGCCCCGGGGGAGTTCGGCGCCCCGGAGTCCCACCGTCATGACCCGCCCCCGCCCCCCCTTCCCCCCCTGGCGCAGGGCTCCGGAGCGCGCCCATTCGTCAAGGGGCCAGCGCGTCAGTCGGTGGAAGCGGAGGGCCCCGGCCCGCTCTATCCAGCCGATCTCCCCACCCAGTCCGAAGGAGCCTTCCCCGTCCACCTCGCTCTCGCCGGCTCCCCTTCCGGCCGGCTTCAATGGATCCGTCGCCAGCTCCGCCGAGAGCGCCGTGAGCGCTGAGGAGAGGTCCACGGAGGCCGTCTCTCCGGGGAGGACCGGACCGGGGCGGGTCCAGCCTTCTTCCCAGGGCGGTGATGGCGAATCTCCCGGGCTCTCCCCCCCGGACCCATCATCCCTCCGCTCCAGCAGCGCCAGGAAGAGCCCTCCGGAGTCCAGATGATGGGGGTGGATACGGACCGTGCCCGCCAACTCCGGGGCAAAGCGGAGCTCCCCGAACCGGGTCAGCCCAGGGGCATGGGGAATGTCCGGGGTCAGGGGAAGAAGGCGAGCGGGTGGAGAGCCTCCGGCGCCCTGGCCGGTTTCGCGGAGAACCGCATCCACCACCGCCTCGTTCTCCTCCGGGGCCAGGGTACAGGTTACGTACAGGACCCGGCCGCCCGGCACCGTCATGCGCAGGGCCTTTCGCAGGAGCGCCTCCTGCAGGACGGGCAGCCGGCGCAGGTCCCCTTCCGAGGCCTGGTGGATAACGCCCCCCCGGGAGCGCCCTTCGCCGGAGCAGGGGACGTCGGCCAGCACCCGGTGGAAGCGCGGCTGCTCCGGAAGGTCCAGGGCATCGCCCACCACCGTGATGGCGGCGGGGTGGGCGAGGCGGGAGAGGTTCCCCGCCAGCGCCTGCACCCGCTTCTCCGAGAGGTCCACCGCAACCAGGCAGCCTCGGTCGTCCATGAGTTCGGCCAGGTGCGAGGTCTTGCCGCCCGGTGCGGCGCAGAGGTCGAGCACCGATTCCCCGGGTCGGGGCGCCAGCATGGGTGCAGCCAGTGTGGTGGCCGCCTGCTGCATGTACAAGAGCCCGAGCCAGTGCTCCAGCGTCTCCGAAAGGGGGAAGGGCTCCCGGTGGATCCGGAAGACGTCGGGCAATCCAGGGAAGCGGGAAACCTCAAAGCCCTGCGTCTCAAGGCCGTGGGCCAGGTCCGATGGATCGACCCGGGCCCCCCGGATCCGGAAGGTCCGGGGCTCCGGGCGCGCCAGTGCCTCGGTGAACGCCTGCCACTCCCGGGGCGGGATGAAGCTCCGGTACCGGTGGAAGGGAGTCCCGGTCATGATCCGCTGGCGCCTTCCTTCATGCCATGGAAGAGGCGCTCGGCGTCGACCCGACGGGCCAACTCCGATCCATCGGTCATGACGGCGGCCGCGCCACAGGCAACCCCGAACCGCACGGCCCGGCCCAGCTCCCACTCCCGGGCCAGCCCCAGCACGATCCCGGCCACCATGCTGTCGCCGGCCCCCACCTTGCTGCGGATTGGAACGGTGGGGGTGCGGATGTGCTCGCCGCCCTCTGCGGTGATGAGGAGGGCGCCGCCGCGGCCCAGGGAGAGGGCCACCGCCTCGACCCGCCCCTCATCGATGAGTTCGAGACCCGCGTCGATCTGAGCCTCTTCATCGGGTAGATCCCGGCCCACCAACTCCTGGAATTCCCGGATGTTGGGCTTCACCAGGTACGCCCCCGCCGCCACCGCCCCCTGGAGCGGCGGTCCCGAGGTGTCCACCACCAGGCGGGCGCCCACCTGCGCTGCCACCTCCGAGACCCGTCCCAGGAAATCATCGGGCATTCCGGGAGCCAGACTCCCGCTAGCCACCAGGATGCCCGGGCGAGGATCCAGGTCCCGGAGGATGTCCAGCAGCGCCCTCCATTCGGACTCCTTCACCGTGGGACCGGGCATCCCGAACCGGAACTGATCCCCGGAGGACGCTTCCGTCACGTGGAGACTCTCCCGCGTCCACCCTTGGATGGGCAAGGGGTAGTGATCCAGCTCCTCCCCATCCAGGAGGTCTTCCAGGATCTCGCCGGTAGCTCCGCCGGAGAGGTAGAGGGCCCGGGACTTGCCCCCCATCTCCTGGATCACCCTGGACACATTGAGGCCGCCGCCGCCGGGCTCCCGGGTCGGTTCTTCGCACCGGAGCTTGCTGGACGGCTTCACCCGCTCGACTCGCGTACCCTTGTCGATGGTGGGATTCACGGTCAGGGTGACGATGGACGGCATGTGCGCTCCTCCTATGGGTGAGGGCTCGAAGCTACGGACGGACGGGGCTTTGGTGCCGGGCCGGTGAAGCCCATATTCAAGGGTAGTGGTGTCGATGCCGCATACCAAAGAAACCGGCAGGGGAGTGGTATCGCCACACCCTCGACACCTGGGAACTCGCCCTTTCCTACCACCGGAGCGCAGCCATGGGACTTGCCCTCTTCATTCTCCTGGTCATCCTCATCGCCGTCTTCGGGTTCTGGGATACCCTTGCGGCGATTCTCGGGGCTACCGTCATGGTGGTGTTGGCCGTCCTGGTGGGGATCGGGTTCCTGGTGGTTCTGGGAATGCTGGTGCTGGGGCGGACGCGGGGTGGGCCGTGAAGGCGTTGAGCCTGAAGGTCCGTGAGTCGGAAGCGGCGAGTCGTTGACGCCCCGCAACGTGGTGAGATACCCTTCAGGGCCTACAGGCTCTCCATAGCGGACCGCCCTGGACCATTCGGGTCCCGGCTATGCCCCCCCGACCCTCTCCAAAAGAGTTATATGCTCCCCATCGACTTGTCCGGAAAGCGGGCTCTTGTTGCCGGTGTCGCCGACGACGGCGGATTCGGCTGGGCCATCGCCCGTGCCATGGCCCAGGCCGGAGCCAGCGTCTGCATCGCATCCTGGCCTCCCGCCATGGGGATTTTCGAAAAGCTACTGGAACGGGGACGCCTTGACGGCTCCAGAACCCTGCCGGACGGATCCATGCTGGAGTTCGAGCGCATCTATCCCCTGGATGCCGCCTTCGACACCCTGGCCGAGGTGCCGGACGAGGTGCTGGAGAGCAAGCGGTACGAAGGACGGGGGGATTTCAGCATTCAGGGCCTGGCGTCGGCCCTGGAGGCGGACTTCGGGTCCGACTCATTGGACATCCTTGTCCACTCCCTGGCCAATGGCCCGGAAGTGAAGAACCCGCTGCTGGAAACGAGTCGGAGGGGATATCTGGAAGCCATCAGCACCAGTTCCTACTCCCTTGTCAGCCTGCTGCAGACATTGGGACCCCTCATGAGGGCCGAGGCGTCGGCTCTCTCCCTGACCTATCTGGCCGCCGAGCGCGCCGTCCCGGGGTACGGGGGAGGGATGAGTTCGGCCAAGGCCGCGCTGGAGAGTGACACCCGGACGCTGGCGTGGGAGGCGGGCCGGAAGTGGGGAATGCGGGTCAATACCATCAGCGCCGGGCCCTACGCAAGTCGGGCGGCCAGCGCCATCGGATTCATCAGCCGGATCATCCGTTTCTACGAGGCCAATACACCCATGGAGCGCTCGCTGGACGCCCTGGACGTAGGGTACACGGCCGCCTTCCTGGCCTCTCCATTGGCAGCGGGGATCACGGGAAGCACCATCTACGTAGACAACGGGTTCCACGCCATGGGGGCCACCATGCGGACACCCGAACCCGAGGCTGAAACGGGCGGTTGATCCCCTGGGGGCCACCGGCCAGGAATCCCAACGCCGATACGCCCGCCCCCCTACGCCTCCTCCCGTAGCACCCGGTGGATCACTTCCAGCAGCGTATCCGCCGTGTACGGCTTGGGAAGGAAGTGGCGAATCCCCGAGTCCACGATACGGGCCACCCCACCGTTGGTCCCCAACCCGCTGGCGGCGATGATGCGTACATCGGCGTCCATGCGCTTCAGGGCGCGGATGGTGGCGGGGCCGTCCATGATGGGCATGACCATGTCGGTGAGAACCAGGTCGATTTCTTCACCCCGCTGCGCATAGATGGCCACGGCGTCGGCCCCGTCCCGGGCGGTGATCACCCGGTAGCCAAAGGTCTGGAGGGTCTGTTTCGTGATCTCCCGCACGGAACTCTCGTCATCCACCACGAGGATCACTTCGCCATCTCCCCGCAGCAACTCGATCTCCGCCGACCCGGACTCCTCCCCATCCCCCTCCTCCCGAGCCGGAAAGTAGAGGCGGAAGGTGGTCCCATTTCCAGGCTCGGAGTAGACATTGATGAAGCCGCCGTGAGCCTTCACGATAGCCGCCACGGTGGAGAGGCCGAGGCCCGTTCCCTTGCCCACCTCCTTCGTGGTGAAGAATGGATCGAAGATCTGATCCATGACCTGCTTGGACATCCCCACGCCCGAATCCACCACCGAAATCCGAACGTGCGGCCCTGGCTCCGCTTCGCCGCTCATGGTGGCGTAGTGCTCATCCAGAACCACATTGTCCAAGGCAATCCTGACCGTCCCCCCCTGGGGAAGCGCATCGCGTGCGTTCACTGCCAGATTCATCAGAACCTGGTGGAGTTGGGTCGGGTCTGCCAGAACCGGCCAGAGTCCGTCGGGGGCTTCCACTCGGATTTCGATGGACTTGGGGAAGGCGTCCCGGATCACCCGCTCCAGATCGGAGACAACGCGGCGAATGTCGACGACCCGCTCCGTCCGGTCGAACCCCCGAGCGAAGCCCAGAACCTGCTTCACCATGTCCGCCCCACGCTGGGCGCTGCTTTCGATGGTGGTGAGGGTCTCCAGGATATCGGGGTCTTCCGACTCCATCTTCAACATCTCGATAGAGAGGAGTATGGGCGCCAGGACGTTGTTCAGATCGTGTGCAATGCCCCCGGCCAGAGTTCCGATGCTCTCCATCCGCTGAGCACGGAGGAACTGGGCCAGGAGCCGCTTT
Organism: Gemmatimonadales bacterium; assembly: GCA_007695195.1. Taxonomy (GTDB): domain Bacteria; phylum Gemmatimonadota; class Gemmatimonadetes; order Longimicrobiales; family Gaopeijiaceae; genus PWLA01. The sequence goes on from REEG01000268.1 coordinate 5,240, forward strand.
CTCTCGGTAATGTCGGTGTGGATGGCCAGGATCCGGTGCGGCTCCCCGTTCTCAATCCGCACCAGGGACCAGCGTCCCTCCACGGCGATGGTGGAGCTGTCTCGCCGACGCTGCTCCAACTCCCCGGTCCAGTCGCCCTCCGCCGTAACCCGGGTCAGGGCACTGTCCACGGTGTCAAAGGCAGTGTGGAGAAGGCTGCGGAAGGATTGCCCCAGAACCTCGTCCCGCCCCCACCCGTAGATGCGTTCGGCTCCGGCATTCCAGAAGATGATGGTCCCCTCCCGGTCCAGCACCAGGATGGCATCCTGGGCCCGGTCCAGGAGTTCCGCTTGCTCCTCGAGGCGGCGATTCGCCTGGATCTCTTTCGAGACATCCCGAAAGTAGACGGCCAATCCCTCCACTGAGGGATATCCCTTGACGGCAAACCATCGGTCGAGGGGGGCGTAGAAGAAGGTGAACGCCGCCGTCTCACCGGTGTCCATGGCGGCGCGGTATTCCCGCTCCAACACCGAGCCCACCGTTTCGGGAAATTCATTCCAGACCGGTCGGCCGAGAAGCTTGTCCCGTGACCTCTCCAGAAGCTGCTCCGCCTCCTCGTTCAGGAAGCTGAATCGCCAATCGGGATCCAGGAGGTAGAAGGCATCGGTTATGCTCTCCAGGGTCACGGTCAGCTTCTCCCTGGCGCGCTCCGCCTCTTCCCTGTCCCGGATCTGCTGGTGAATGTTGGTGCTTGAGCCGTACCAACGGATCGGGCGACCATCTTCCCCGAGAACCGGCTGACCGCGGGTCAGGTGCCATTGCCAGGAGCCGTCGTGACGCCGGATCCTGAACTCCACGCTGTAGGGCTCTCCCGCTTCCACAGACCGGCGCCACACTTCGGCTGCTCGTGCACGGTCGTCCGGATGGACCACGTCGAACCACCCTTCGCCATGGAGTTCCTTGGCGCTGACTCCCGTGAACTCCTCGATCATTCCGCTATTGAAGTCCACCCGTCCTTCGTCGTCGGCGCTCCAGACAATAAGGGGCATGGACTCGGCCAGAAGCCGGAAGCGCCGGTCGCTCCACCGCAGCGCCGACTCGGCCTCCTTATGTGCCTGGATGTCCTGGACAATTCCCTGGACCCGGACGATGCGTCCATCCTCGGCTCTCACCGGCTCGGCCATGATGCGGACCCATATCCGCTCGCCATCCCCTCGTTCGATCTGCACCTCTTCATCGGTGGGATGCCCCCCCTCAATGTACCGGCGGTGGGCTGCCTGAGCCCGGCCACGCCACTCGTCGGGAAAGAAGGCGAAAGCCTCTTCCGGCGTGAGTTCCGTGCCGGGAGGAACACCGTGGATCCGGCAGACCTCGTCGGACCAGCGGAGTCGGTTGGTCTCCAGATCCAGGGTCCACCCTCCCACCCTGGCCATGCGCCCAGCCATGGTGAGGAGTTGCTCCCGTTCCCCGAGATCCGCCTCCATCCGTCGCTGTTCGGAAACATCCAGGAAGTAGACGGCGAGCCCCTCCTCGGAGGGGTAGGCCCGTACGCTGAACCATCGACCGAGTGGCTCATAGAAGGCGACCAGGTGCTGGGTGCGGCCTGTGGTCATGGCTTCCCGGTAGCACGCCTCGAACGGGCCGTCCACCGCGTCGGGAAAGGCGTCCCAGATGGACACACCCAGGAGGTCGCTTCGGTCCCGATTCAGGAGTCGCTCTGCCTCCGAATTCAGGAAGACGAAGCGCCACTCCCGATCCAGGGTGAAAAGAGCGTCGGTGATGCTCTCGAGGGTCGTGGATAGCCGATCCGCCAACTCCCGAACCCCCGACTCGGCCCTCACACGCGGCGTGGTCTCCTGGGTGACCACCAGCACACCCACCACCCGGCCTTCGTCGTCGTGGGCGGGGCCGTAACTATAGGTCCACCAACTGTCGGCGAGGATCCCATCCCGGGTAAGGGGAACCCGTTGGTCCTCGTGCCAGGTCGCCTCTCCAGTGGCCAGGATCCGGTCGATCTGTGGCTTCACCACCTCGTCCCACACTTCGGCCCAGCACTCGTACGCCGGGATGGCCAACGCTTCCGGGTGCAGCGCTCCGGCGCCTACCGTGCCGAGACTCGGGCGGTAGGCGTCATTGTAGATCTGGATCGACTGCTCTCCCCACCACAGCGCCATGGGGAAGCGGGAGGTGAGTAGGGTTCGGACCAGCGTCCGGAGGCTCTTCGGCCAGGATTCCACCGGACCCAGGGGGGTCGCGGCCCAATCCAGGGAGCGACAGAGCCGGGCCATCTCGCCGTCACCTGGAAAGACGCTGCGAAGCTCCGGGCGCTCCTCGCCCGCCAGAGGGTGCGGATGCTCACTCATCACTGACTATCTCGGTGGGGACATGGCGGGTCACCGCGGTGGTAGCCCGGTCGAGGATACTGCGCGGGGCAAGTTACCGGGAAGGAATGAGGATCAGATCTTCCTGCGGCGGAATCAGGAGGCGGGCTCCCTCCTCGGTCACCACCGCCATCTCTTCCACCGAAATGGTTTTGGTCCCCTCTTCATCCCCTTCCAGCTCCCAGGCGAAGAACCCGTCGAAGGCGAAGACGTGTCCGGGAAGGAGCGGGCGCAGGGCGTGGGGCGACGGGTCCCGACCGCGCTGGGCACCGCCCAGCGACGGACCCACATCGTGGGCCCAGTATCCCACCGGATGACCGGTATTCCAGAAGACGTCCAGGGAGCCGGCCGCGTCCATGACCTCCCGTTGGGCCCGATCCACCTCGAGCCCCGTCACCCCCGGCCGCATGACCTCGAAGGCCGCCCGGTTTCCAGCCACTGCGGCCTCCCAGCGCCGCTGCACCTCCGCCGAGGGTTCGGTGGCGCCGGGGGCCAGGACGTAGGCGAAGCGCTGGATATCGCTGACCCACATGTCCCAGACCCGGATCCCGAAATCGGTCTGGATCACGTCGCCGGGTCGAATGACCCGGTCCGTGGCGTGGGAGTGCCCCCGATCAGGGCCGGAGTTGACGTTGGGGTTCTGATCCGGGGACCAGGCGTCCCCCACCCCGAACTGGGCCATGCGCGCCTTCAGGAACGCCGCCACATCCGAATCCCGGGTCTCGCCGGGTACCACACGACTGTATGCTTCGATCTCCAGGGCCGCCGTGATCTCCGCCGCCCGGGCCATGATCTCCACCTCACGGTCCGTCTTCACTGAGAGCCACTGCACCACCAACTCCTCTGATGACACCAGCCGTCCGGCAAGATCCGACCCCAGGGCCGCGGTGAGCTGCTGCCACTGGGTGTGGGACAACCCGTCGGCCACCGCCAGCGACGAACTGTTCACGGCAATGGTCCGGGGGTTCCGGGCCCGGAGCTCCCGGGCCGCCGCCTGCCACGCCGTTTCCCCGGAGAGCACCGCCACCGAGTCGTGGATCGCCACGTCCCGGAGCGCAGTGGCCTCGCCTCCGGGCGAGAAGGCGATGGAGCTCACCCCGCCCGGCTCCCGAAAGAAGAGGAAGGCCGCCAACCCGCCGGCATTCTCGCCCCCCACATGGCGGGCCAATGGATCGTTGTTGTTCTCTCGGAGGAAGAGGGCCCAGGCATCCACCTCAGCCCGGTCCATGGCCGGGCCCAGGAGCGACCCGATTCGCTCGGCCCGAATCTCGGGCCAGGGATTCTGGTCCGGGGGGAAGGGCAACCCGGGCCCAGTCCATGCCAGGGGAGCCTCGAAAATGGGGGGCCCCAGTCGGAGCCCCTCCGCCGCCGCTTCCGGGTCGAACCGGATTGTGTCCGTCGCTGCCCCGGCCCCGGCGGTGGGCTCACAGGCGGTGAGCGTCAGGAGCACCATGCCGGCGGAGGCCACCAGGGTGAGGGGTCTCCACCGAAGCAGCCGGGAACGGGTGGAAGAAGGAAATGGCAACATTGGATCTCCGCTGTGGACTGGAGGAGCATCGGCGGGTACCAGGCCTCTTGCTGGTTTCGACCACATAAGTACGAAAAGAAGCCTAGTCGGGAAAGGCGCCTGGATGCGCCGGGTCACACAGAGTCCACTCCCAATCCGCCTTGCCGGAAGGCACTCCGACCCCGAGACTGACAGGATATCCCTCGTTCATGTTCTGCCCGTTCCCAACGGAGATGCCCATGCGTAGCTTCTGTCCCTTCGCCTTCCGCGTCCGACGAATGGTGCCCCCCTTCGTTGCCGCACTTCTTGCTGCACTCCTGGCCGCCTGCGGTGGAGACGCCCCTCCTCCCGAGGGAACGCCATTCGGACCCGACGTGTCTCCCACGGATCTCTCCTACGCCCCGGAACTGGGCGTGGACTTCCAGCAGATGGAGCAGACCGAGGGCGGCGTATGGATCCGGGATGTGGTGGAAGGCGAGGGGGATGAAGCGGTTCCCGGGCGGGGTGTTCGCGTCCACTACACCGGATTCCTCCCCGACGGGAGCTCGTTCGACAGCAGCCGGGATGGGGATGCGGGCTTCCGGTTCCCCCTGGGTCAGGGCCGGGTGATCCCGGGGTGGGATGAGGGCGTCGCCGGGATGCGGGTGGGCGGCGAGCGCATCCTGGTGATCCCCTGGGACATGGCCTACGGGCCGTCAGGCGCCGGTGGCGTGATCCCCCCGTACGCCGTCCTGGTCTTCGAGGTCGAACTGCTGGAGGTGGAGTAGCATGGTGCGGCAATCCCCTTCCCGGAGCAGTGTTCCTGTCACGGCACTTCTTACGGCGGCTTTCCTGGTCCCGGTCACGCTTCAGGGAATGGGCCTTGCCCATCTCCCACCCCCCTCCCCTCTCCCGGTCGCCGCCGATACGGCGCTGGTGGATCCCGATGGTCAGGTGGACTGGTCCGTCTACCACGACACCCGGCAGACCCACCAGATCATGCGGGAATTCCAGGCGCTTCGCCCGGATCTGATCGAGCTTGAGGTCATCGGCCAGAGCCTCTACGGGCAGGACCTCCTGGTGGCTCGGGTGACCAATCAGGCTACCGGACCCCACGACGAGAAGCCGGCCGTCTACGTGGACGGCGCCATCCACGCCCGGGAGTTCACCAGTAATCAGGTCGCCCTGTACTGGTTGGCTCACTTGGTGAACAACCATGGGGAGGACCCGCAGGTCACCCGGCTGGTGGACACCCGCACCTTCTATATCCACCCGAAATTCAATCCGGACGGGGCCGATCTGGCGCTCTACGAGGATGCCTGGCTCCGGAGTACCCCTCGTCCCATCGACCTGAACGGCGACGGGATCCCCGATTCGGATCCGCCCGAGGACCTGACGGGGAACGGGAAGATCCTGCAGATGCGCTTCCAGGACCCGGAGGGCCGCTTCGTCCTGGATCCCGACGACTCGCGGATCCTCCGACCTCGACGTGAGGGGGATCCGGGCCCCTTCTACTCCGTGATGACGGAAGGGGTGGACCGGAATGGTGACGGTATCATCAACAGCGATGGGCTCGGCGGCATCGACATGAACCGGAACTGGCCCCGGAACTGGGAGCGCTGGCACCTGCAGGGAGGGTCCGGTGACTACCCTCTGTCCGAGCCCGAGACCCGGGCCGTAGCCGACTTCTTCCACCGGAACCGGAACATCAGTCTGGCCCTGTTCGGCCACACCTCCGGCGCCTTCATCTACCGGTTGCCATCGGCCATGGACCCCCGGGAGTTCGACTCCAACGACGAGGCCCTGGTGGTGCATCTGGGCGAGTGGTACACGCGGGACACGGGGCGGCCGGTGCGCCCCAGCGCCGTGCATCCGGAGAATCGTCGCTACGGGACCCTCATGCAGTGGGCTTACTCGGACCTGGGAATCATCGGCTTCGTACCCGAATTCTCACCTCCCCCCGACCAGTGGGTGCCGGACTACGACGATAAGGGGTTCGTGGATGAGGCCGATTGGCACCGGTACAATGACGAGGAATTCGGCGGTCGGTATTTCGAGGACTGGGTTCCCTTCGACCACCCCCAACTCGGGCCCGTGGAGATCGGGGGGTGGCACCGGGTCTATTGGGGCCAGAACCCGCCCCACGCCCTCCTGGAGCAGGAACTGGCCCTCCAGATTCCCTGGTATCTCTACATGGCCGAGCAGACGCCGCACCTGGCCATGGATTCGCCCGTGGTTCGGGCCTTGGCGGTGGATGGCGGCGACCAGGTGGAAATCGAAGTCACGGTCCGCAACGACGGCTTCCTCCCCACCAACATCACGGAGCGGGGGCTGGTGGGGCAGGAGGCGACCCGGGGCGATATGCCCATCCCGGTGGTGCGCCTCCCCGTCGTGGAACTCCAGGTGGAAGGGGGCCGGATCGTGGACGGTGCGCCTCGACGCCGGATCGGGCATCTGGCGGGGTCCAGCCCCAACTCCGCCGGGGTGCAGGACCGGGAGGCCGTCATCCGCTTCGTGGTGGAGGTGGATGAGCCCGGCGCCGAGGTCAGGGTGGTCGTTCACGGCGGAGCGGGTGGAGTGGTCCGCTCGGATGCGGTGCCGCTCAGGGTCCCGTGACACCGGGCCATGAAGAGGTGGGGTCCGCTCCCGGAAGGGGGCGGACCGATCTCTCCCAGGCCCCCTGTCTCAACTGCGGTGATCCGAGGCAGGGGGCCTTCTGCCCCCGATGCGGCCAGCGGAAGGCCCAGGTTCTGGGGTCCGTCCGTCAGCTCATGCAGGAGGTGGTGGCCGACCAGTTCAATCTCGACGGTCGGCTTCCCCGGACCCTCATGTCCCTCTTCTTCCGTCCCGGGCGACTGACGCGGGAGTATCTCGAGGGGCGGGTGGCTCCGTATGTGCGACCCTTCCGCCTGTACCTCTTCAGTTCGATCCTCTTCTTCATCCTCTTGGGGGCGCTGGGGCTGCAGGGATTGAACGAGTTGTCCCTGGCCCCGGAGGGACGGGCCGGCTCCCCGGCATCGGAGATGGGCGAACCGGAGGCGGGCGAACCGCAGATGGCCGAAACGGAGACGGCGCCGGTACAGTGGGGGTGGGGACCCGACGCCGACATCCGGATCAATACGGGAAGCTCCTTCCTGGATAGCCTGCTCCGGGAACGACTGGACCGTCTGACCCGGCTCGAACCGGTGGAGGCGCTCCAGGAGGTTGTACGTGTCCTTCTCCGTTACGTACCGACCCTCCTCTTTCTCCTCCTTCCGGTGTTTGCGGGGCTGTTCGCCCTGCTGTACGTGCGTCAGCGCCGTTTCTATCTGGAGCACTTCATCTTCGTGCTCCACATCCACGCCTTCCTGTTCTCGGTCTTCTCGTTCCTTCTGGTCATGTCGGCGCTGGGTCAGGAGTGGTTGGTGGGGCCGCTGCAACTGGGCATCTGGATCTACCTCTTCCTGGCGCTCCGGAGGGTCTACGGTCAGAGCCGCCGCAAGACCGCGGTGAAGCTCATACTCATCAGTCTGGCCTACCTCATGATCCTGAGTTCGGCACTACCCCCGTTCCTGGTGATCTCCTTCCTCTTCGGGGGGTGAGACACGGTCATGAGGGCCGGAACGTCGGGCGTGCCGACGCCGGCGCATGATTGCACCCTGCCCCCTGACTTTCTAGCTTCTCGCGAACCTTCCATCGACGGATCCCTCCCTTCCGGGGATCCCACTGCCCATCCGGGCACCCTAACCCCAAGGAGTCCCCACCTGTGACCAGCGACGCACGTTGGGTTGTGCCGTTCCGTGACGGAGACCGTACCCAGAGATCACTCCTGGGAGGCAAGGGAGCGAATCTCTGCGAGATGACCAACCTCGGCCTCCCGGTTCCGCCGGGATTCATCGTCACCACCGAGGCTTGCCGGAGCTACCGCGCCGAGGGTGGCCAGGTGCCGGGCGACCTCTTCCGGCAGATGGACGAGGCGCTGACGGAGCTGGAAGAGGCCACCGGTCGAAGACTGGGCGATCCCGAGGCACCCCTCCTCCTGGCCGTGCGGTCCGGGGCGGTCTTCTCCATGCCTGGAATGATGGACACGGTGCTGGATCTCGGGTCGACGCCCGTGACCCACCCCGGCCTGGTGGCGCTGGGCGGCGAACTCTTCGCCTGGGATGCCCGGCGCCGGTTCCTGGAGATGTTCGGCAAGGTGGTCCTGGGCGTTCCGGAGGAGGCCTTCTCCCAGGTTCTGGACCGGGCCATCGCCGAGGCAGGCGTGAAGGACGAGCGCTTCCTCACCCCCGATCAGATGGCCCAGGTGGTGAGTGGATTCCGGGCGGCTATCCGGGATGCCGGCGTCATCCTTCCTGAAGACCCGCGGGAGCAGCTCCGCATGGCGGTGGAAGCCGTCTTCCGCTCCTGGGACGGCGACCGTGCGGTGGCGTACCGGGAGATGGAGGGGATCGACCACGACCTGGGCACGGCGGTGAATGTCCAGATGATGGTGTTCGGCAATCTGAACCAGCGCTCCGCCTCTGGAGTCGCCTTCACCCGCGACCCGGCCACCGGCGAGAATGTGCCCTACGGCGACTTCCTCACGGCGGCCCAGGGTGAGGACGTGGTGGCCGGGACCCGGCTCCCGGAACCGCTGGCCACCCTCGCTGACGATTTCCCCGAGGCCCACGAAGAGCTGGTAGCGAACCTGGACCGCCTGGAAGCCCACTATCGGGACATGTGCGATATCGAGTTCACCATCGAGGACGACCGCCTCTGGATGCTCCAGACCCGGGTCGGGAAGCGCTCGGCGCTGGCGGCTCTCAATATCGCCATGGACCTGGTGGACGAAGGGACCATCACGCGGGAAGAAGCGGTTCGTCGCGTCACGCCGGTTCAGGTGGAGCGCCTCCTGCATCCCCGTTTTGCGGATCGGAAGGTCCCGGTTCTTACCACGGGGCTGGCTGCCTCGCCGGGGGCTGCTACAGGTAAGATCGTCTTCTCGTCGGAAGAAGCCCGGGATCGGGGCCGTGCCGGGGAGCAGGTCATCCTGGTCCGGGGCGAGACCTCGCCGGAAGATCTGGAGGGGATGGTGGCCTCGGTGGGGCTCCTCACCGCTCGTGGCGGCCTGGTGAGCCACGCCGCGGTGGTGGCACGGGGCCTGGGGAAGCCGGCGGTGTGCGGTGCCAGCGCTCTGGACATCCGCCTCGAGGATCAGACGGTCCGGGTCGGCGAGACCGTGCTCCATCACGACGACGTCATCTCCATCGACGGGACCACGGGGAAGGTGGCCGTGGGCGAGGTGGAGTTGGTGATCCCCAAGGACGATCCACGTCTGGACACCCTCCTGGAATGGGCCGACCAGTTCCGGGATATCCACATCTTCGCCAACGCCGACACCCCCGACGATGCCCGGCGCGCCCTGGCTGCAGGGGCCGAGGGGATCGGCCTCTGCCGCACCGAACACCAGTTCCTGGGTGAGCGGCTCCCCCTCATCCGGCAGATCATCCTGTCCCGATCGTTGGAGCAGGAGCGGGAGGCCCTCATCCCCCTGGAGGCGGCGCAGCGGCAGGACTTCGAGGAGCTCTTCCAGGTCATGGACGGGAAGAAGGTGGTGATCCGACTCCTGGATCCTCCTCTCCACGAGTTCCTCCCGAGCCTCGTGGACCTGAAGGTGAAGCACGCCCTGGGCACCCTGGACGCCGAGGGCGAGCGGCTCCTGGAGGCGGCGGTCCGCCTCCACGAGCACGACCCCATGCTGGGCGTCCGGGGAATCCGCCTCGGTGTGCTTCGCCCCGCCGTCTACGCCGGACAGGTGCGGGCCATCATTGGAGCCGCCGTGGCTCGGAAGGAGGCCGGTGGCGACCCCCGGCCGGAGATCATGCTCCCTCTCATCAGTACGGCCCACGAGCTGGCCTGGGGGCTGAACATCGTGCACAGCACCGCCCGGGAGGTCATGGACGCCGCCGGGGTGGAGGTGGACTACACCACGGCCACCATGATCGAGACCCCCCGGGCGGCGCTTCGGGCCGAGCATCTGGCGCCTCAGGTTGACGCCTTCTCCTTTGGCACAAACGACCTGACCCAGCTCGTCTTCGGCCTTTCCCGGGACGACGTGGAGGTCACCTACCTCCCCAGCGCCATGGAGCTCGATCTCATGCCCATCCAGCCCTTCGCCACCATCGACCGCAACGGGGTGGGCGTCCTGGTGGAGATGGCCACCAGAGCCGGGCGAGGGGTGAATCCCGACCTGGTCACGGGGATCTGCGGGGAGCACGGGGGGGACCCGGAGACCATCCGCTTCTGTCACGAGTTGGGCATGACCCACGTCTCGGCGTCGGCCTCGCGCATCAAGGTGGCCCGCCTCGCGGCGGCCCACGCCGCGCTGGCGCAGTCCGGACCCGACGCTTCGGCCTGAGGCGCCGGCATGGAGATCCATCTCACCCCGGCCATGCGCCGGGAGATCCGGAAGGAGCGGGTCTGGGAGGCGGAGGTGGCGCCCCTTCCGGCCGTGTTCGACGACATGCCCGATGGACGTCCCGGAATCCTCATGCTGACGGTGGGGGACTGGGTGCTGGGAACCGAGGTCCTGCCGCGGCCGCCCCGGGAGATCCCGGAGTTGGTGGAGTTGCTGGCCGGGGCAATCCGTGAAGCCGCCTCGGAGGTGGGGCGAATGCCGAGGACCATCCGGGTTCGGGATCGGGAGTTGGCCGTTGTCCTCGACGGAAAGCTGGGGACTCGGAAGGTCCGGGTGGAGTGCGATCCCTCGCTCCCGAGTCTGGATGGCGCGTTGGCCAGCCTCGCGGAACGGATGGGGGCGGCCGCCGACCGCCCCCTCACGGCCTCGCCCCCGCGGTGGGCCGGGTGGGAGATGGAGGAAGGGGAGATCCGTGGATTCTTCACGGCGGCGGCTCGCCTCTACCGGGCCGACCCCTGGGCGGCTCGGGGGGAGACGGAACCGGTGGAGCTGGACAGCGTCGAGGACGGTTTCTGGTATGCCTCCTTCTCAGGCGAGAAGGGGGATTTCCCGGCGGTCTCGGTCTTCCGGGAGCTGGACGACGTGGTGGCCAACCTCACCCTTCCCCGGGAGGCGGTGGGCGAGGCGCTGGTGGATCGCCACTTCATCGTGGTGTTCTCACCCCGGGACCACCTGCCCCACCCCATGACGTTGGAGGTGGTGGGACAGACCTGGCCGGTGGCGGCGCCGGAGGCCTACCCCAGGCTCATGACCGTGAACACGCCCGGCGGAGGGGTCTCCCGAGGGGATATGGAGGCCCTCACCTCGGTTGTGGAAGCGGTGGCCGCCTTCACGGAGGCGGGCGAACCGGCGCCGGACACCTTCGGCGGTGGCGATGATCCCTCCATCCCCGGGTGGGCCGCCCCTGGTGCGCGCTGGCTCGTGCGCGACGGTTCCCACCTGGTGGCCGACCTGCTGGAGCCCCCCACCCTCCACGACGAGATCGAAGGACTGGTGGGCGAACTGAATACGTCCCCGGACCTGGAGTTGGGCGGACTCAGCCCGGACCGGGTCCACCGCCTGCTCTACCAGGACTGGGAATCGGAAGACGAGCCGCTTCACTTCAAGCCGGATCTGCCGAACGGGGAACTCCAGGGGGTGGAGATCCTGGGCAACGCGCGTCGGCTGCTGGAGCTGTGTTTGGAAGGGGACGGGGCCGGCGCCACGGCGGCGGGGAACCTGAACCGGGTCGCGGTGGCCCGCATGCGGGACGAAGGAAGTTGGGAGAGTCTGGCCACCAGCGACCAACCCCATGCCGACCATGAGATCCACCGCGATAAACCTCTGAATGAGGGAGACTTCCGGGGACTCCAGTGGGTCCGGATCCTCCTGGAGCTGGCAGGCATGGTGGAGCGGAGGGGGCCGCTCTTCCGGGCCACGGCACTGGGTGGGGACCTCCTGCATCCAACCCGGAGCGGAGAGCTCTTCCACCACCTCTTCCGGGTGCAGATGCGCGGGATGAATCTGGCCTTCAGTGATCGCTACCCCACCGAGGAAACCCTTCAATTCGGTGTCCCCTTCACACTGGTGCGACTGGCGAGGGAGGCCCGGGAGTGGATCCCGCCCCAGGAGCTGGTGCCCCGGATCCTCCTGCCCAGGGTCCTGGAAGAGGTGGAGGGCGACGTAGGGTCCGCGTCCCTCCCCGGCGTGGTCACCCACCGGATCCTGCGTCCGCTTCGCCGCTTCGGACTCCTGGAGTGGGAGTGGGATGAGGACGAGCGGCGCGGCCTACAGCTGTCGCCTCGCCGGGTGCGCCTCACCCCCTTGTTCGACAGATTCATCCACGTGCATTGGTAGATCTCCTCCGGTGGGCCTTCTGCACCACCCCGTCCCATCCATCTAAAGCGACGCGCCTCATGCCCTCATCGTCCTCGCCCTTCTCTTCCCGCTTCATTCCAGCCTCGCTGGTTCTCCCTCTGCTCCTCCTCACCACGATCCTGCTGGTACCTTGGCTGGCCGGGTGCGAAGGGGACGACCTGCCCGACCCCGCCGCCGCCGTCACCGAAGTCGAGCGCTGGGAGGCCCGGGCCGCTCGGGTCACCATCCAGCGGGATGAGTGGGGGATTCCCCATATCCATGGTCGTACCGACGCCGACGCCGTCTTCGGGATGATCTACGCCCAGGCCGAAGACGACTTCCCCCGGATCGAGCGGAACTACCTCATCTCCCAGGGACGGTGGGCCGAGGCGGAGGGCGAGTCGGAGGTCTGGCGGGACCTGCGCCAGCAGATGTTCATCCATGAGGCCGAGATGCGGGCGCTGTACGACGAGAGCCCCACATGGCTCCGGGAGATCATGGACGCCTGGGCCGACGGCCTCAACTACTTCCTCCACACCCATCCCGAGGTGGAGCCCCGGGTCCTGGACCGGTTCGAGCCGTGGATGCCCCTCACCTTCAGCGAGGGGAGCATCGGTGGCGACATCGAGCGGGTGAATCTGGGCCGGCTGGCGGGTCTGTACGGCGACGATTCCGAACCGGCGCAGGTGGCGGGGATGGCCCGGACCGGGGAGCGTGTGCTGGCCTCGCTGGTCACCCCGGATCCGGACCGGGAGCCGAGGGGGTCCAATGGGTTCGCCATCGCGCCGCACCTGACGCAGGACGGGAACGCCCTCTTCCTCATCAATCCCCACACCTCCTTCTACTTCCGCCACGAGGCCAATATCCGGAGCGACGAGGGGCTCCACGCCTACGGCGCCAGCACCTGGGGGCAGTTCTTCATCTATCAGGGGTTCAACGAGACCGCCGGATGGATGCACACCTCGAGCCGCGCCGACAACATCGACGAGTTCCTGGAAGAGGTGGTGGAGCGGGATGGGGAGCTCTTCTACGTCTACGGTGACGAGGAGCGTCCCTTCCAGGTTCGCGACGTGGTGATCCGCTACCGCACCGACGACGGGGAGATGGCCGAGCGGCCCTTCACCATCTACCGGACCCACCGGGGGCCGGTGGTACGGGCGGTGGACGGTCGCTGGGTGAGTGTGGCCATGATGGAAGAGCCGCTGAACGCCCTCATCCAGTCCTACAGCCGCATGAAGGCCCGGAATCTGGATGAGTTCCTGGAGGTCATGCGGGCCCACACCAACTCGTCCAACAACACCCTCTTCGCCGACGCCGAAGGGAATGTGGCGTACCTCCACTCCAACTTCGTCCCCATCCGGGACCCCCGCTTCGACTACGATAACCCGGTGGACGGGAGCGATCCGGCCACGGACTGGCAGGGGATCCACACCATCGAGGAGAGCCCCAACGCCATCAACCCCGGGACGGGGTGGGCCATGTGCACCAACAACTGGCCCTGGTCGGCGGCGGGCGAGGCGAGTCCGCGGCAGGAAGACTTCCCCGCCTACTTCGACCGGGGGACCGAGAACGCCCGGGGAGTCAACGCCATCCGGGAGCTGGAAGGGGTGGAAGGGTGGACGCTGGAAAGCCTGCACCAGGCGGCGTATACCACCCATCTGCCGGCCTTCGCCCTCATGGTACCGCCCCTCGTGGAAGGGTGGGACGGCCTGGCCGACGACCACGAGTTGAAGAGTGCCACCGCCGAGGCGGTGGAGATGCTCCGGGAGTGGGACTTCGCCTGGGACGTAGAGTCGGTTCCCACCTCCCTGGCCATCTTCTGGGGGACCGGGTTCCTGCAGGGGATGGGGAGCCGGGCCCAGGCCGCCGGTATGGATGTCATGGACTATGCGGCGGAGCGGACCTCAGCGGAGGAGCGTCTCGAAGCGCTGGTGGAGGCCATGGAACGGCTGGAAGACGACTTCGGGGACTGGCGCACCCCGTGGGGTGAGATCAACCGCTTCCAGCGACTCACCGGTGAGATCAGCGGCACCTTCGACGACGATGCCCCCTCCTACCCGGTGGGCTTCACATCGGCGCGGTGGGGATCGCTGGCCTCCTACGGAGCCGCCCCTCGCGATGGGACCCGCCGCTGGTACGGGACCAGCGGGAACAGCTTCGTGGCCGTGGTGGAGTTCGGTGAGCGGGTGCGGGCCATGGCGGTGACCGCCGGCGGGTTGAACAACGACCCCGACTCGCCCCACTTCAACGATCAGGCCGAACTCTATTCCGCCGGTGGCCTCCGCCCGGTGCACTTCCACCCCGATGAGGTGGCGGCGGCGGCGGAGCGGAGCTACCGACCGGGCCAGCGCTGAGGTGGTAGGGCGGGGGTGCCGCCATCCCCGCCCTACCCCAGCGGCCCCAGCACCAGGGCGTTCAGGAAGGTGAGGTTCAGGCCGTACCAGAGCCCCCGGTAGGTGATGTCGTCGGCCAGGTAGATGACCTGCCCCTGGCCGACGGGGTGGCGGACCACCAGGGGGCGCCCTACCACCGAGTCCCGGTCCGGCTCCCAGAGGAAGCCGTCCAGCTGGATCCGGTCGGGGTCGCTCCCGTAGGAGGCCAGGACCTGGGCGCCCCCATCTTCGGCGAGTTCCAGGAGCACGGGCTGGCTCGCCGGTGCCGCGAACTCCCGCGGTAGCCCCGTGGACATGAGGGGCTGGCCCACCCGGATCCCGGGCTCCCAAGGGACGCGCGCTCCAGGCTCAGCGGGGTCGTAGTGGTGCCATTCGGCCCGGAGGATGGCGCCGAAGATGTTGGTGGCCCGGCCCTGCGCTTCGATCCCCGCCCCCAGAACCGGATCCCGCGCCAGCGCCTCGGCGGCCCCCTTGGCGGCCACCACCGTACCGCCGGCCCGGACGAACGCCCGAAGGTTCTCCATCTCCAGGCGACCCTCCCAACCTCGGGCATCGGGGAGAACAATGGTGGTGTACTCCCGCAGGTCGCCGCGATTCAGCGTCTCGGCCAGGACCGGGGTGAACGGGAACCCCAGATCGCCTTCCAGCGAGCTGCGAATCCCGCCCCATACGTGGTCGAAGGAGACCGGATGGTCCGCCACCACCGCCACCCGGGGCTGTGGGACCGCCACCACGAGCTGGGGATTCGCCAGCGTCACCCCGCCATCGGTGAGGGATCCGGCCACCGGGACCACCGGGGCGTCCAGCTCCCCGGCCAACTCCAGGAGCCGTGTCCCCAATGTGGAGGAGTTCCGGTCGGCCAGCGTCACCCACGTTCCCTGGGGAAACTCCCGTTCCCCCAACCGGAAGGGAGCGTTGGCCACCCGGATCCGGTACCCTTCCGCCATGAGCGTCGTGACGAGGCGGGCCGAACTCTCCAGCCCCGTGGGGATGACGTAGCCGAAAGCATCTGCAGCCGCAGCGGCCCGATCCGCGCTCCAGGGCCGCGCCCACCCCTCCCCTTCCCCATAGGGCTGCCGCGCCGCCTCGACCGGTCCCGTGGAGGCGTAGGCAGCCACACCGAAGAGGAGGGGGAGATTCTCGATCTGCGCGTCGTAGAACGGTGAGGCGCGGCCGAGCCATGGATCCACCTCAGGCACACCGTACTGGAGGGTGGGATCCAGCACCGCCCGGGCCAGACGGCTGAAGGGCTGCACCAGATCCACCACGAAGGTACCGGCGGGGAAGCTCCGGGGGGCGCCGGCGTCCAGCTCCAGGAACGGCATGGCCGACGCAGTGAACCCTTCCGTGGTCCGATGCACCTGGATTCCCTGAAGGGCCAGGCGATCCACCAGCCGCTGAACCTTGTCCGGGTCCACCCCCTCCCCTTCTGCGGGGATGATGACGGTACGGACATCCTGGGTCCGGGCCTCGGCCGCGCTCCGGATGGCCACCTCATAGGCATCCCGGAGGAGCTCTTCCCGCCGCTCGGACTTCACCTCGAGGTGGGCCCAGGTGGCCAGCCCCGTCCGGTCCGTGGCGTCACGAAGGGTGGCCACCGTTCCGTCGGGGCGGGGACGGTCCGGATTCACCCCGCCGAAGCTCTCCACGAACTGCCCCGTCACCACCGTCCCCATGAGGGCCCAGGTGAGGCCGTGCCCCAGATAGGTGATCCCGGCGTACTGCATCCCCGACGAGATGAGGAACCCCTCCCGGGAGAAGTGCTCCCCGGCCCGGGCGGTGGCGGCCCGGGCCCACTTCAGGTTCTCGGCGGGCCACAGGGGGTGGTACGGCGGGCCCGTGGGCGTCATGAAGAAGGTGTCCGGCCCCGTGTGCAGGTCCAGGATGGCCTGGGGCCGCCACCGAACGCCGAAGCGTGCCATGGCCCGGGTCTCCGGCGTGGTGAACCAGGTGAAATCCCGGTTCATGTCGATGCCGAACACATTCCCGTCGCTGCTGATCCCCCAGTGTGGCCGATTCTGGATGGCGTTGGGATCCCGGGATGAGCCCGGGATATCGTAGATGGCGTGCCAGTTCACGTACTTCACCTGGGCGTCGGGCGTCGCCATGGGCATGATGGCGATGAGGAGGTTGTCGCGGATCCGGCGCGCCGTCTCGTCTTCCCGGGTGGCCAGCTCCCAGGCCACCTCCTGAAGCGCCTCCGGTCCCGGATTCTCGTTGGCGCTGTCCAGTATGAAGACCCAGACCGTGGCCGGAGTGTCTCGCACCAGCCGCTCCAGCTCCTCCTCCGCCAGTGGATCGGTGCGGTGCGTGAGAAGGTGGGTGGCCTCCCGGATCTCTTCCCGTCGCGCCAGGTTCTCCTCGCTGCTCACGAAGAGGACCGGCAGGGGCCGGCCCATCCCGCTTCGCCCATATGACTCGTACACCACCCGGGGGCTCTCAGCATCCAGATGCCGATAGTAGGCATCCATGGACTCGAGGATCAGGAAGCGGGAGCCCAGCTCCCGGCCGTGGAAGTCGGCAGGAGACTGCTGGGCGGCCGCCGGGTCTCCCAGGAGGAGGACGGCGGCAAGGGCGAGGAGGACGGAGCGGAGGGCCATGATCCGGTGGGTTGACGGATGTGGGGACGGTGAACGCCCCCACACTACGGCGCCGAACGGGGCAAAGCCAGCCCGGTGGGGGACCCGCCGTCAAGACCTGTGGCGCCACGTGGGAACCGGGTGTATCCTGGCCACAGGTGCCGGGCCTCACCTCCCTGGCCCGGACCATGCGCCAATCCCACCCCCGCCCCGTGCACCCATGAGCACCCTCAATCCGTTCGAGCGGGTCCGAGCAGGGATCGAAGCGTGTGTCGTCCACGGCGTGGACGTCATCAACATCTCCCTGGGGCCGGCCTCCACCCGCTTCGACCCGGAGGATCCCCTCCAGAAAGCGACACGGGCCGCCCATGACGCAGGCATCCCGGTGGTGGTGGCGGCGGGCAACTTCGGGCCGGGGCGCATCCAGGCCCTGGCGCAGGCACCGTGGGTGATCGGGGTGGGGGCGGTGGGAGAGGATGGCCGCCTCCTCCCCGCCTCGGGAACGGGGATTCCGCCCGCCGAGGCGGGGACCCTGGACGGCGGACGGCCCGGTCCCTCGGTGGTCTCGTCGGGGGTGCCGGGGAGCACCGGCCGCCCGCTTGGGGAGGGGCCCGCCTTTGGCGCCGGAACCAGTTTCGCCGCCCCGCGAGTCGCCGCCATCGCCGGGTGGCTCCGGTGTGCGTTCCGCCTGATTCTCTGGAACCTGGGTGACCAGCAGGCCGGCCGGTGGTCGCCCCTGAGCCCAGCCGTGGATGTCCCCACCGTGGGCCTGGTGGATACAGGTGTGGATCCGGACCACCTTCCGCCCCTCACGGAGCTGACGCGGCACCAGCGATTCCAACTGTCCCGGTCCGACCGGGAGCGGGCCTGGTACGACCGGGTGGTGGGCGCCCTGCAGGCCGAAGGCCTTCGGTGCTCCGTATCCCATGGCCCGGCCCCGGTGCGGCGGGCGCTGGAGGCCATGGCCCGCCCGGTCCCCGCTTCCTCGCCGTGGGAGGTGGGTGCCGGGGTCGTATCCCGGGAAGGTGCCGAGGACTTCCTGGCCAACCTCACCCCGGCCCGCTGGCTCGGGATCTTCTGCCCGGAAGCCCGGGACGCCATGGATCCCGGTCGCCTCCAGATCCTGGATCAGGAGGCGGGTCCCCTCTGGACTCCCGCCCAGGTTGCGGCACTCCGGCTCCACTTCCTCGAGGGCGTCCGGCTCTTCGTGGCGAAGGTCGTCTGACCCGACCCTCCACCACCCACTCCACTCCCACCGGTCCCACCCGCCATGACGCCCGACGACACGTCCGCCGCCTCTTCTTCCTCCGCCGGCCCACTCCCCGAACTGATCCGGCAGGTGAAGCAAGCCATTGAACAGGCCGAAGCTCGCCTCCCGGATGCGGCGCTCACGGTCACCCAGGTCGTCGTGGAGGTGAAGACCACGCTGGAGAAGAAGGTGGGAGCCGGCGGGAAGATCCGCTGGCTCCCCATCCCCATCGAACTGTCGGCGGCTGCGACGCGCGCCCGAACCCAGGTCATCACCGTCAAGCTCGAGCCCGAGCCCCAACCGGTTCTCATGGGGGAAGTAGCCGACGAGCTGGCCGACGCCATCTTCGCCGTCCACGCCGGGGTGGAAGAGGCCCGTCGGCGGCCGCCCCACTTCCGGCTGGCCGAAGCCACGGTGAAGCTGGAAATCGGCACCACCCGCGAGGGCAAGATCAAGGTGCTGGCAGGGGCCGAGGCCGATGGGGCCACCACCCACACCGTCACCCTGACGCTGGCGGCCCGGTCGTAGGGGGCGTCATCAGCGCACCCCCAGGGCATCCCGGTAGAACCGGACGGCGTCGTCCTTCATCTTGATGAGGTCAGGCATGTGGATGTACATCATGTGACCCGACTCGTAGTACTCGGTACGAATATTCGAGCGGACCGATTCATCCAGTTGCATGGTGGCCACCGTATAGTCCATGGCGAAGTAGGGGGTGGCGAGATCGTAGTATCCGCTCTGCACCAGCACGTGGAGATAGGGATTCATGGACATGGCCCGACGAAGGTCCTCGGCCACATTCAAATACCGGTTCTCCACATTGGAGTAGTCCCAGGGACTGGCGAACCCCCGGATCCAGTACGGCAGGGTGTTCTCGAGTCCGAGCTCCCGACGAAAGTAGTCGTTCACGGTCCCGGTGAAGGGCCCCATGATGGCTCCATCGTAGGACGGATCCCACTCGTACCCCTGCCCTTCCGAACTCCGGTCGATCCCCACGAACCGGCTGTCGAGGCGGCCCACGGTGCGCCGGTCATCCCGACGAAGCTCCTTGGTCACCAACTGGGTGGTGAGCCGGAGATTGGCCTGCTCGACGAAGTCGACGGAGAGCCCTGTGAACCGGGCCACCTGCTCGGCCACAGCTCGGATCTCCGCCGCCGGGAGCATATCGCCGTGCATCAGGGCACGGGTGTACTGGTTCAGGGCGAAGGCCTCCACCTGTTCGAGGAATTCCGTCAGCTCAAGGCCCTGCAGATCCGGGTCGAGCCGGCCATGGTACCATGCGGTGGCGGCGAAGCTCGGGAGGAAGAGAATGGCGGGGAGGTCGTTCCCCACCTGCGGCCGAATGGTCTGGAAGTTCAGTACTGCCGACACCAGGATGACCCCGTTCAGATGCATCCCTCGGGTCTGGAGGTAGTTGGCCATTCCCGACACCCTGGTGGTTCCATAACTCTCACCCGCCAGGAACTTCGGCGAGGCCCACCGCTCGTATTGCGTGACGAAGAGGCGTACCCATTCCGACAGGTATTCGATGTCCTGGGTATAGCCCAGGAACCGGGCCGGGTCCTGCCCCACGGCCGGCCGGCTGTACCCGGTATTCACCGGATCCACGAAGACCAGGTCGGTCTCGTCGAGCCAGGTGTACTCGTTGTCCACAAGGGTGAAGGGCGGCGGATGGGGGTCATCCTCCTGGAAGCGAGTGGTGGTGCCCGGGTCCCGCATCACCACCCGGCGGGGGCCCAGCCCCAGGTGAAGCCAGACCGACGCCGCTCCGGGACCGCCGTTGAACATGAAGGTGATGGGCCGCTGGGCGGGGTCGTCCTCCCCGTCCTTCCTGTAATAGGTGAAGTGGATATTGGCCAGATGGGTCCCATCGCCGTCGTGGAGGGGGAGGTACCCGGTGGTGGCCGAGTACGAGAGTGTTTCCCCCCCCACCTGGATCTGGTGCTGCGTTGTTACCGGCTCCTGATCGGGCAATCGCTCGCTCCGAACCTGCTGTTCCGGAGGAGCGACCTGCGCCGCCGCAAGGCCCAGGAATTCCCCTCCCCCCGGAAGTGTCAGAAGGGTCAATCCCACCATCCAGAAGATCCAGCCGGGGCCACCACCGCTCTTCAGCTTCCAGCTCCTGGGCATACTTTCTATCTCCTGGATTTCGGGGGATCAGGTGCCGCCGATGACGTTGGCCTCAGATGTTCGGGAGATTCGGGTTTGAGAGGCGCTCTTCCCGGGAGATGGGCACACATGTAGCTCCCCACCCATCTGGAAAGAGCCCCCAGCGCCGCATATCGATCATTCGCCGTGCCTCGAGCCAGGTGCTGTGGCGCTTCTCTTCCTGAAAGAGGGGAACGGCCTCGACCAGGGGAATATCCGTGGGAAGTGGATCCAGCTCCCAGTCCGCCCTCACCCGGTTCACCAGTTCCATGGCGGTGGCCACGTCTCCCCGATCGAGGTGGACCTCCGCCTCAATGAGTCGAGCTTCCCGCCAGGAACCGATGATCATGTTGTCGTTGTAGGTGGGATACTTCATCTGGGCCCACACCGGTGTCTCGGTGTCCGGCCCCACCCGGCCCTGATCCTGGGTCGGCGTCCTGGGATCGTCGGACCCACGGAAGTCGGGGTGCACCGACGATTCCCCCCGATCGTGGTTGTTGAACCAGAATTGAGCCCGCTCTCCGGCGGCGTCTCTGAAGTTCGCCTCCCACATGAGTCCATCCGGCACCGCTGCGGCCCGGGCAAGCGCCTCATCGGAGTTGCCCCGATCCAGGGCGATTCGAGCAAGAACCAGATCTGCCATGGCCCCGATGGAATCCACCTGAGCGGACTGCGCAGTGCTCTTGGCCTGCTCCAGAAAGCTCTCCGCTCGATCGAACGCGTCGGTCCTTGGAAGGGCCGCGCTCCCATCGAACGCCACTTCGCAGAAGAGCTCGCCGAAGTCGGCGTGGGTCATTCCGGCGTAGAGTTGCATCATGGCAACCCGCTCGTCGGATCCGAAGTCCGATACCACGCCTTCCATGAGATCCAGGGTCTCCACGGCCGAGACCCGTGCCCGCTGCAGGTCCCGCCACATCCGCCACGGGATGTTGATGTGATCCGATTCAGAGGCCAGGAGATCGAGAATCCCGTTCTTGTCCGCCTGGTGCCAGGGATCCCAGCTTCCGGACGCCACAAGTTCATCGGAGATCACTCCGGTGAACATGATGTTCCGATTGTAGGAGAAATCGTAATTGAAGATGGCTCCAACCATCAGAGCCGTCATGGATGCGTCGGTGCCCAAGCTACCCTCCGTAATGGAGGTCGGGTCCGTTGCGTCAAAGTCACACGCAGTGATCAGGGTCGCCAGCAGGAGAGCTCCTGAAGTGAGCGCCGCGAATGCCGGCGGGCGCCGAGGAATTCCGGTGGTTCGGCGCGGCGATGGGCTCATCGCCCCCGGGATCGACGCCGCTGCAGGGACGGCTTCGGTCATCGTCTTCATGGTGATCTCTTTCATGGTGATCTCTCCGTTAGAAGGTGATGGTAAAGCCGGCCATGAACTGGCGCGATGGCGGAACACTGAAGAAATCCGCACCGATGGAGAGATTATTCCCATCCCCAAAGGTGGAGGACATTTCCGGGTCCGTGCCCGGGTAACTGGTCAGGGTCAGGAGATTCTGCCCGGCTGCCGTCACCCGCATGTCCGAAGCGCCGATCCTGGAAGCCAGAGCTTGCGGCAGGGTGTATCCCACCGAGAGTTCCCGGAGCTTGAAGAAGTCTGCATCCTCGATGTTGGTCCCGTAGATCCGCTGTTCCGCAACGAAGCGCTGCACCGCCGGGTGATTGGAGTCATTTCCGTTGGCAATGAGGACGTTGAAATACTCCTCGCCGGTCCTCTGCTGACCCATATAGGAGCGAATGTGATTGTTGATCACATGACCGAGGGCAAACTGACCATTGGCCTGAAGCACCAGATTCCGGTAGCTGAAATCCATCCCCAGATTTCCGGTGTGGGGCGGGATGCTCGGCCCGAAGTACACGGCGGTGTCCGAAGCAATGGGCATGTCGTTGGCGTCATACCCAACGATGACCCGCTCCCACTTTCCGGAGACGGGGTAGCCCGGCTGGATCCTGCTCCCGAATCGGTCCAGGGATATGAGGGGCGTCTCACCGAGATCCAGGACCTCGTTCCGGTTGTACCCGTATCCGGCTCGGGCATCCCAGGAGAAGTCACCCCGGCGCATGAGGTTCATCTGGGCATTGAACTCGAAGCCCACATTCTCCACCTCACCAACGTTGGTCAACTGGGTTGCCAGTAGCCCAAGCGAAGGGGGGAGCCGCTGGTTCAGGAGCAGGTCGGAGGTCCGCTGATGGTAGGCGGTGAAGTCCACACCAATCCGGTCATCGAAGAGCGAGGCCTCGAACCCGGCTTCAAACTCCCGGCTCACTTCCGGGGCCAGATCGGGATTCCCGAAGGTCGCTGCCCGGATCCCCGGTCTCCCGTTGAAGCCCACCACATTCCCGAAGGTCCGAACGGCGTCGAACGCCCCAGGCTGGGTGCCCGCAGTCCCGAACCCTCCTCGGAGACGGAGGCTTGAGATCCAGTTCACGTCGAAGAAATCTTCATCCGAGATCACGTAGGACACATCCGCCTTGGGGAAGGCCTGCCATCCGAAATCGTCCCCGAAGGCCGATGAGCCATCCATCCGGAGGCCCACGGTGAAGAAAAGCCGGTCATCGAAAGCGAGTTGGTGCTGCACAAAGACGCCGCCCGTCGTGTAGTTCAGCTCCGATTCATTCACCGAGGCAAGAGCGGTCCCTCCCAAAGAACGAAGACCGGGACTGGCGAAATCAGTCCCCGTGGCGAAGACCCGTTGATCGCGCCGAACAAAGAGCTGTCCGCCGACGCTCAACTCCGAAATCAGCGCGGAACTCCATGCACGATTCAGGACGGCACCGTAGTCCAGGTTGAACTGGAGGTTCTGGCGCGTGTTCACCGAGCGGGTCCCCGGGCGGTCCGCCTGTCCCGGAGCCACATAGTAGGGCAGAAGAGTGGTGCCCTTCTGATCGATGTATTCCATTCCAACCGTGGCCCTCTGACTGAACCACGGCGCGGCTTGATGCCGTACCGACAGCCCCGACGTGAATCGCTTGGCGTCGTCGATGATTTCGCGCTGCAGCACCAGGGGGACCGGAAGGAATGCCCCACCCCACGGATCGGACTCGGTACCCCGGGTCGCCGGGTTACCGGCGTAGATATTCGTCAGCACACCTCCAATCCAGTTGTCGTTGGGCGGTAACTGGTTCTCCGTCATGGAGAACCCGGTATTCAGGTTCATGGTGAGTCGGTCTGCGGGCCGAACCTCCAGATTCAGCCGCATGGAGGTACGCTCGAAGGTGTTGTTGGGGAAGGACCCCTCGGTGTCCGTATGGCTGATGGACGCGAAGTACCCCAACTGATCGACACCGCCGCGGATGGAGGCGTTGTATTCCTGGTGCAGGCCTGTGCTGAGCAGGTCATTGGGATCCGGGAATTGGGGATCCGGATGCATCCGCAGAAGGGGGGCGGCAAGACGGCTCATGCCGATCCGGGATCCTACGGTATAGGTGGTCTCACCGGGGCGCCCGCTCCGGGTGAAGATCTGGATGACGCCGCTGGATGCCTCACTCCCGTACATGGCCGTGGCTGCCGATCCCTTGATGACCTCCACCCGGGCAATATCCTGCGGATTGATGTCGTTGAGTCGGCTGACGGCCTGCCCCCCGGTCCCCACCATGTTGGTGTTCCCTCGATCCAGGCGCACCCCGTCGAGGTAGATCAGCGGCTGATTGTCCTGGGTGAGCGATGTGACCCCCCGCAGAATCACCGGTCCGGCCGCACCCACGGTACCGCTGGCAGCGAGACTCGTGACCCCGGCCTCTCGCCCCTGGAGCGCATCCTGGAGACGGGTGATGGGCGCATCCCGCAGACGCGTTTCGATGTCGATGCTGGCGATGCCTGTTCCAGTGGCTCGACGACGGCGTTCACCCGCCGGCGACGCGGTCACCAGGACCTCGTCCAGGTCGATGGCCTGGGAGGCCAGAGCAATGCTGATCTCCGTGGTCTCACCAGAGGTCACCGTCACCTCCTGGGAAACCGAGCGATATCCGATGAATTGGACCTGGAGCTCATGGGTTCCGGCCGGGACGCCGGAGAGGCTGAACGCCCCATTGGAGTCGGAAAGGGAGCCGAGGTTCAACTGGGGAATGGAGACCTGAGCTCCTGCTAGTGGACGTTGGTTGGCCCGGTCTCGCACCGTTCCGGTGATGGTCCCGGAGCGTTGGACTGCCGGTTCTTCATCCGGTGGGGCCTCTGCTTCCAGGTGGCCCGGCAGGACCAGGAGCAGGAGCAGGGCGAGCAGGGGGAGTGGCTTCAACAGAGCTTGCGTCATCTGGCCCTCCTGGCGGGAATCGGTCGACAGGACCCATGACGGATATCGAAGGATCGAAAGCCTTATCCCAACAGGAACAACCTCATCGATGCCATCGATCAGTCAGGGCATACGGATATGACCTGACGAATCGCATGTCTTCTTGTCAGGTCCTCCGATTTACAGGTTATGACCGATACGGATCGTCCCGCAAGCCGAGCCGAACCAGTGATCGAACGATCCAAGGTCGTTGCCGAATCATTCGGGAGGGGGCGAGGCGGAGAAGGGGGGCCACCATCAATGTGAGGGCACCCAACGGGATCAGCGCGGCCGCTACCCCGAACCGGTCCCAGGCGCCCTTACGGGTGGCGGCTTCGGTCCCAATGGACTGGAGTTCGGCCACCACCCTCCTCCACCACCCTGCACCGAACTGGCAAACCACTGTATCATCGAAGGTCGCAGCCGCGCAGGAAACGGCCTCCCCTATCGCCGAACCCCCACCGCCCCACTCGTCAGCCATGAGCGCACTCACCCCGGACATGATCCTGGTCCTGGCCATCCTGGCCGGCGCCATCTTCCTCTTTGTCAGCGAGATTGTCCGGATCGACGTGGCGGCCATCCTCATCATGGTGGTGGTGGGCCTCACCGGGTTGGTGGAAGGCGGAGACCTCTTCGCCGGCTTCGCCTCCAATGCCGTCATCTCCATCATCGCCGTCATGATCCTGGGCGCCGGGCTGGACCGGGTCGGCGTCATGCAGACCGTAGCGGCCTTCCTCCTGAAGATCGGGGGTGAGACGGAGCGACGCATCGGAGCGCTGGTGTCCTCGGCAGTGGCCCTCATCAGCGCCTTCATGCAGAACATCGGGGCCGCGGCGCTCTTCCTGCCGGTCACCGAACGCATGGCGGACCGGACCGGGATCCCCATCAGCCGCCTCCTCATGCCCATGGGGTTCGCGGCCATCCTGGGCGGGACCCTGACCCTGGTGGCGTCGAGCCCCCTCATCCTCCTGAACGACCTGCTGGCCTCCACCGCCCGCAACCTGGACATTGAGATCGAGCCCTACGGCCTCTTCTCGCCCACCCCCATCGGGCTGGCCATCACCATCTCGGGTCTCGTACTCTTCGCCGTGGCGGGGCGCTGGCTCCTCCCGTCGGTGAGCCCGGGGCGCGATGCCGGGGGAGGGCTTCCGGGGATCTCGGCCATCTACGGACTGGATCGCCCCATCGGCCCCTTCCTGGTTCCCGGCGGCAGCCCGCTCCGGGGCCGGCGGATCGAGGCCATCGAGGAGGACTACCCGGGGCTCCTGGTGGTGGCAGCCAAGGGGAGCGGAGGGCTCACGGTGGCACCCTACCGGGACTATGTGGTGGAAGCGGGGACGGTGCTGGGCCTGGTGGGTGAGCCGGAGGTCATCTCGGGCTTCGTGGAGTCCCAGCAGCTGGAGGCGGCGCAGGGAGATCCCTTCACCATTCTGAAGGACGAGGAACACGCCGGGTTGGCGGAGGTGGTGGTGCGGCCCGGCGGAGACGCCGTGGGAAGACGGGTCCGGGACCTTCGCCTCCGGGAGATCTTCGACGTGACCCTCCTGGGGGTTTACCGGGGCGGCCAGGTGATCACCGAGAACCTGCGGAAGGTGGAGTTGGAGGCCGGAGACGTACTCATCGTCTTCGCGCCATGGGAGCGGCTCGGGCCCCTCCTTGCCGACAGTCGCTCCTTCGTGGCCCTCTCCGATTTCCCCAAGGCGCCTCCCAGAACGGCCAAGCAGGGGTGGGCGCTGGGGGCCTTCGCCCTCTCCTTGGGGCTCGTGATCTTCACGAGCCTTCAGCTCTCCCTGGCCCTCATGGCCGGAGCCATCATCCTCCTCCTCTCCCGGGTCCTCACCCCCGATGAGGCCTACCGGTCCGTGTCGTGGAAGACGGTTTTCCTCCTGGCGGCCCTCATCCCCCTGGGGCAGGCACTGGAAGAGACGGGGACGGCGGCCTGGATCGCCAACGGGGTCATCACCGCCGCCGGGGACCTTCCGCCCTGGGGGATGCAGATGGTGGTGGCGATCCTGGCCACCGCCTTCACCCTCACCATCTCCAATGTGGGCGCCACCGTCCTTCTTGTGCCTCTGGCCGCCAATGTGGCGCTGGGGGTGGGAGCGGATCCGGCCCAGTTCGGCCTCATCGTGGCGCTGGCCGCCTCCAACGCCTTCCTCCTCCCCACCCATCAGGTGAACGCCCTGCTCATGGGGCCCGGTGGCTATGCGGTGAAGGACTTCCTGAGGGCGGGCACGGCTATGTCCGTGGTCTTCCTTGTGGTGCTGATCCCCATGGTGAACCTGTTCGGGTAGGGCCGGGACCCGCGCCGGTTCCCTTTCAGACGGTCCGGCGGACACCTATTGTGCGGAGGCCCCCGTCTTGCCGAGGCTCCCGGTCTCCGTTCCCCCAAACCGGCCCCACCCATGGATCAACCCAGCTTCTTCGGGACGCTGACGGACTTCTCCTTCTCGTCGTTCGTCACCACCCGCTTCATCAAGCTCCTCTACGCCCTTCTCTGGATCGTGGCGCTCCTGAACGGGGTGGCCACCTTCCTCCTGGCCTCGGCTTGGGGGTGGGACAGCGGGACCATGGCCACCATGGCGGGGATGGCCCTGGGGGTGGTGGTGGGCTTCGTGGTCTTTCTTTTCAACCTCATCTTCGGGCGGATCTTCCTGGAGATCCTGGTGGTGGTCTTCCGCATCGCCGAGAACACCCAGCGCATGGCGGACCGGGCCTGAGGCCAGTTGGGCCGCTCCCGCGGATCGCTCCCCCTCCCCGTGTCTTCTTCCCCCTTCTTCGGATTTCGCAGCGGACTGGCGGTGCTCGCCCCGCCCGATGACGTGTCGCCTCCGCCCTGGATGACTCGGGATCCGCGCCTGGCCGCGTGGGTTGCCCCGGGACACCGCCTCCCGGAACTCCGCCGATGGGCCCGGGAAGAGGGCCTGGCCCATCTGGAAGACTCGGGCGCCGGCGCCGAGGCGCTGGATCCGGACTTCCACGATGCGCGGACTCCCCGGGACTATCAGTGGGAGGCGGTGCGCCGCTGGGAGGCCGCCGGACGGAGGGGAAGCGTGGTCCTCCCCACCGGCGCCGGAAAGAGTCTGGTGGCCCTCCTGGCCATTCGGGAGCAGGGGGAAGGGGCCCTGGTGGTGGCCCCCACCCGCGCCCTGGTGGCTCAGTGGTTCATCCAGCTGGCCGATGCCTTCGGAGGCCATCAGGTAGGCGTCTGGTACGGAGATGAGAAGGACCCCCGGCGCGTCACCGTCACCACCTACCACTCGGCCTTCTCCATCCTGGAGCGGCAGGGCGACCGCTTCGGACTCCTGGTCCTGGACGAAGTCCATCACCTGGCCGACACCCGTGACGGCACCGAATCCACCTGGCTCGACCCGCTCCGCATTGCTCCGGCACCCCACCGCCTGGGGCTCACCGCCACCTACCCGGACGGTCGGGACACCGGACTGGAAGGGCTTCTGGGTCCCGTGGTCTACCGGAGGGCCATCGGCGAGATGGCCGACCGGGAGCTGGCCGACTTCGTCACCGAACGTCGCTTCGTCCCCCTGGCTCCCCATGAGACGGAGCGGTACCGGCGGGCGGACGGGCTCTACCAGGAGTGGATGGAAGCCCATGGGGATGGCGCCTCCTCCGAGGAGGTGTGGCTACGCTTCATGGCCGAGACCCGGCGTTCACCGGAGGCCCGGCGGGCCTTCCACGCCTATCTCGAGCGGGAGCGCATTGTCCACACCTGCCGGGGAAAGCTCCACGAGGCCGGTCGGATCCTCCGGCTTCACCCCGCCGAGCAGGCCATCCTATTCTGCGGGAGTCGCGACGCCGCCGAGGCCGTAGCCCGCCACTTCGCCATCCCCATGGTGACGGCCCACACCCCGGCCTCGGAGCGAAGGGATATCCTGGCGGGGATGGGAGGGGGACGCATCCGTGCGCTAGCCGGCGTCCGGGTCCTGGACGAGGGGTGGGACGTCCCCGGCGCAAAGGTGGGGATCATCCTGGGCGATTCCAGCCGGGGTGGGCGCCGACAGCACGCCCAGCGGCTTGGCCGCATCCTTCGGCGGCGCGGGGAGGAGGTGGCTTCCTTCTATGAACTGGTGGCGGCGGACACCTTCGAGTTCTTCGCCTCGCAGAAGCGGCGCGGCGCACTCCGGGATGCTCGGAGCCGGCAGCTGGGGCTCGGTCTCTGATGCTTCGCCGTACCCATGTTCAGCCATTCCTACGGTATGTCCCGGACCGGGCGGGGCCCCGGCCTCGGGTCGGTTCCGTGCTGGACGATGGGGGCGAGGATCTCGGAACCCTCCAGGTGGACTACCTCACCGATCCCCGGAATGTGGTCCGCCCCTTCCTGGCCCGGGTGCTCCGCCTCATGCGGCGCCTCGAGGGGTCGTCCCGTCGGACGGTGGAAGAGGCGCTTCGACGGCAGCAGCGGCGCGTCAGGGACGCCCGGCGTATGGACGGCCTGGCCCGGACGATCCTCTCCCTCAGTCGCTTCCGGGCTCCCGACGGGGCCCACCGGGCCGCCGAAGTCCGGCGGGAGCTTCACGAGCGGCGCGGCGAGTGGTGGCCGCCCGTCCCCGGGGACGAGGGGGCTCCCTACCAGGCAGCCGCGGAGGCGCTGGCGATGACGCCGGGCCAGGTGCGGGAGTTGCTCTTCGCCGATGATCCAGGGGCCCGGATCCTGGTGCGGGCGCCGCGCCTCTCCGCCGCCGCGCTCCTTCACCGGTACAACGTGGACCTGGCCCGCGGGGTCCTCTTGGATGCGGTGGAGATGGAGGTGGAAGCCGGCGAGGGGTGGCGGGACCTCTTTCGGATGGTGAAGCTCGCGCGCCTCATGCACGAGATCCATCCGGTGGGGGCCCACCGGTTCCGGATCTCCCTCACCGGCCCCGCTGCGCCCTACGTCCTTCGGCCGCAGCGCTACGGGATCCGTCTCGCCCGGGTCGTCCTGGGCCTGGCCCGGACCCGCGGATGGACGGCAGAGGCCCGTGTCCTCCACGAGGGCCGGCCCGTGCCCTATCGTCTCTCGGCGTCCGGTCCCCTTCGCCCCCGGCGGGTGCGCCGGCCCCGCTTCGACTCCGGGTGGGAAGAGGATCTAGCCCAAGCCTTCGCGGAAAAGCTCGGCTCGGAGCGCGAGGGGTGGATCCTCACTCGGGAAGATGTCCCGGTCCAGGTGGGAGGTCGGGTCTTCCTCCCCGATTTCACCGTGCGGCACCGGGACGGCCGTGTGGCGCTGGTGGAGATCGTGGGATTCTGGACACCGGAGTACCTGGACGAGAAGCTCCGGAAGCTGCGCGAGGCCGGGCTCCACAACCTGGTGGTGGTGGTGTTCCGGGGGCTCGCCGCCGGACGGGACGAGGCCTCACAGGGGAGGCTCATCCGTGAGTTGGCGGCGCTCCCCGGGGAGGTCACCTGGTTTACGAACCGGGTGCGGATCGGGCCCCTGATGGCGGCGGTGGAGCGGGTGGCTCACCGACCGGTCGGCGAGTAGGATCGGTTCGCGAGCATCCCGACCCAACCTGTGATCCGCTCCCCGTCACCTCCTTCTGCCCCCCTTCTCCCCTCCCCCTCCCCGCCCCGTCTCCCGTCACCCGTCACCCGTCACCCGAAGATGGACCGCGCCACGAACCAGACGTTGGCCGGCCGCTCCGCCAGCCGGCGCATGTACCATCGGTACCAGTCCTGGCCGTAGCTGATGAGGGTACTCACGGCCTGACCCTCCGAGCGCAGCCGGGCCTGATGGTTGGCCCGGATCCCGTAGAGCATATGGACCTCGAAGGTGTTGGGGGGCAGACCCCGCTCCCGGGCCTCGGCCTGGATCCGACCCACCAGGAGGAGATCGTGGGTACCGAGAACGGCTCGGCTGGGCGGTCCTTCCCCGCGCCGCCCCTTGGCGGCGAGCTCCATCATGCGCAAGGCCACGTCCTGGAAGGTACGGTCCGTGTCGGCTTTCCGGGGGAAGGCCACCTCCGGCGGCTCGGAGTAGGCCCCCTTCACCAGGCGCACCACGGGGCCCAGCGGGGCTAGCCGCTCAAGGTCGGCGGGGGTCCGCCGCAGATAGGCCTGAAGGGCCAGGCCGGTTCGGGGATAATCCACCTTCAGGCTCTCGTAAAGATCCAGGGTCCGGTCCACGTACGACGAGTCTTCCATATCCAGCCAGAGAACCGAACCTACCGCATGGGCCCGATCGGCCAACTCACCCGCCAACTCGGCGCACCGCCGCGGGGACTGCTCGAGCCCCAACTGCGTCGGCTTCACCGAGATCTCGCCGGGGACTCCTGCAGCCGCCATCCGGTCCAGGAGACCCAGATAGTGGTCGCGAACCCGTTCCGCCTCGACCAGGGTGGTGAGTGCCTCGCCGAGGTGGGTGAAGAGAAGCCCGCGGCCGTCCGCATCGACCAGCCCACGGCCCGCCTCCAGTGCCGCTTCGACCGTCTCTCCCGGCATGAAGGCGCGGGTGGCCCGCCGAACCACCCGGCTGCGGGTAGCCATACGATTCAGTCGGTCACTGGCGGCGGCGGTCAGTAAAAGGGAACGACCGAGACCCATAAGGTGACTCCTTGCTGGTTCAACTCGGATGTGAGTACCCGTTCGTGCGTCAGCCACGGGAAGCGGTCGGAACTCTTCAATGGCGGCCACCCGAAAGACCCAGTGGTAGACCTCCTCATCATAATCAGGAAGAGGCCTACGAGCATTACTTCGCATCCACTTGGTGTACAGTTTGTCCCGTCTTCCCAGTTCCGGCCAGGGAGCCCGGTTTCCCACTTTCCCACCTGGCGAGGGGTGGGGTCACGCACTGGACAGCGGAGG
>REEG01000160.1 GCA_007695195.1 Gemmatimonadales bacterium
TGGCCGCCCTTCTGACAGACCGGTTGAGGGAGCAACTACACCCCGAAGAGCAGCAAGGCCACGACGGCGAGGGCGAGTCCGCCCCGCTGCAGGCGGCTGGTGGGCTCTCGCCAGAACCCCATCCCCAGGAGAAGCGCCAGGAGAACCACCGCCACATTGTTCACGGGAAAGGCCACGGTTCCAGGCACCTCCCGCAGGGCGGCCAGCATGAAGGCGGCGGATCCGTAGTTCACCAGCCCCAACACGACGCCCCACCCCACATCCCGCCCCCCGGGTCCGGGGCGCCCCCGCCGGATGTCCCGGAGGAGAAGGGTGCCCCCGGCGACGAAGGCGAAGGCGAAGACCATGAGGAGGAAGAGGGCCCGGCTGTTCTCCTCTGCAAATCCCTCCTCGAAGAGCTTGAAGGACGTGTCCACCACGCCTCCCACCACGAAGAGAAGGCCCAGGAGGATGGAAGCCAGAAGAGGCCGGGTCGGCGACTCGGGCGGAGGGGACGGCGACTCGGCCGGAGGGGGACTCGAGATGAGGAGGAAGGCGAGGCCCGCCAGCACCAGACCGGCCCCCTGCCCCGGCGTGGGCACCTCTCCCCAGATCAACCACGATGCCAGAAAGGGGATGGCCACGGACAGGCGCATGGTGGCGGTGGCCAGGGAGAGCCCGGCCTCCCGGATCGCCCGCCCCAGGAGGACGAACCCGGCCACGAAGAGAAGCCCGACCCCGGCGCCCAGCGCCAGGAGAGCGGGGCTCGGGGTGAGCCCCCCGTCAGGTGGGTCCAGGGGGAGGAGGGCCAGACCTGCCAGGACCGCCGCCCCGTAGTTCACCGTCACCAGGGAGAGGGGGTCGGTGCGGGGGCCCGCCAGCTTGAACACCACCACGATGGCGGTGCTGCAGAGGATGGCCAGGGCGAGGAAGATCATGGGCGACCCGGGTCAACCCCACCTCCCCCGTCTTCGAACCATGCCCGGAGCATCTCCACCGCCCTCAGGGTCCCATCGTCGTTCTCGAAGCGGGGACGCCACGCTCGGTAGACCTCAAGGATGCGGGCGGCCTCGGACCGGATCGCCTCATCCTCCGGGAGGGGCTCGTGGCCCGGGGGAACGGCATAGACGAACCGGCCCGACTCCGAGCTGTGCACCGGGATCTGGAAGAAGTCCCGATCCACGAATTCACCTGTCTCCTGCATCTCCCGGCCCGCCTCCGTGAAGAAGGTCACCGCATGCTCCGGGTACCCGAAGAGGTAGCCGTACCCCCGGAACCGGTCCAGCGGCGCCTCGAACTCCACCACTGTCCCCACCGTATGAGGGCTGGCCCCAGGCACCAGCCCCCACTGGCCCCAGAAGGGAAGATCCCGCTCCAGCACCTGATCCATCCGCCCACGGTGCACCACCGTCACCTGCACGGACCGGGTCGAGTCCTGGGTGGCCCGGTAGGGGATCACCGTCAGGGTCAGCGCCCCGCAGTGGAGGTGGCGAACCACCTCCTGGAGTTCCCGGAGCGCCTCCAGGTCCGGATGATCCGCCGACACCTGATCCCGGTCACCTTCCCGGGCACCGACCCGTGCCAGCGACGTCCGTTGCAGGTGGACCGAACTCATGGGCTTGAGGGGCTCCCAGAGAGTGAAGAGCGCCTCGTTGTCCAGGGCCCGGGCCAGGACCGTATCCGCCCGGGCCTGAAGGGGAGCCGGGAGGCGATCCACCGGAAAGCAGTGGGCGTCTTCCGTCCCGGGGAGGGCACCCCACGACGGACCCGCCAGCTCCCCCACCCTCGGGGCACCCACCTCGTGGCCCGCAGGATCCACTCCAGCCGGGGACGCGGGTGGCACGGACGAGGCGCCCTCACCGGACGCGCCCATCCCGCTGGTCCCACACCCCGCGGCCACCATGGAGGCCAGAGCGACTGCGAAGAGGAAGGGTCGCACAGAAAAGGAATTCATCATGGCCGTCGCTGAAGTTCAAGTCCCAGTGTGACCCGAAGGCGAGAGCCCCCGGGGTCCGAGGGCGCCGGGGCCGCACCCGCCGGGACGGACCCTGCGGAAACGGGCATCCCCTCCCCCCTCCCCTGTACCGCATCCAGCCGCGACCAGACCACGAGCCTCCCGCCACCGGTCCCGGCGACCTGATCGGCGAGGGTGGCGTACCCGTGAAGGCCGCCCCAGACGTACGAAGCCCGATTCCATCCGTGGCCCGGAGTCACCAGGAGCTGCGTCATGAGGGTGGGACGCCCCACCTCCATCCGGTCATGGAGCACCTGACGGCGCCCCACCTCCGCTCCCGCGCCCCATGGACCAGGGAAGTGGGCTCCGGGACTGGCTGCGGATCCCCCACCTCCGCCCACCAGGGCCACACCCAATCCAACCCATGCGGCCCCCACTTCCAGCTCCGTGGCCGCCGCCCGATCTTCCCGGCGATCCCACTCCCCTCCCGCCGCCACGTGAGACGCCAGGCCAACCGACGCCCCGGCCTGCCGAAGGCGAGGCCCTACCACGGGGGCCTCCCCGGACCACCGGATCCCTCCACTGACACGGTCGGTCCAGACGTTCACGGCCCGGAACACCGGATCTTCTCCCTGGAGGCGGGCCAGGTGCAACTCACCGGCCACCTGGGAGGAAGGTCCGTCGCCGACGCGCCCCCCTCGGGCCATGTGCACGGTGAGCATCTGCGCCTCCGTGCCACCGGCGAACTCAGGGGTAGCGATCCCCTGCCGTGTGGAGTCGGACACGAGTCCAACCTCCACCCCCACGGCCCAGGGCATCTGGCCCTGTGAACGCCCCACCTGGATGCCGGCGCCCAGGTGCCGCCCGGTCTGCTCCCGCTCGGCCCGGACCAACTGGGTCCGGTCAAAGGTCCCGTAGCCCCGCAAACGATAGACAAACGGATCCCGCGAGGCGAAGCCCCCGATGTCCGACTCCTCCAGAAGGAGGCCCACCCGGAGGTGGCCGGCCAGCGTCACCCGGGGAGCATCGGGGGGGCCCCACTCGCGGGAGACGCCGGGGGTGAACCAGAGATCCCGGGTCCGCACCAGGGGACGGGGATCGTTCTCCCGGGCCCCCTGGCCCCAGCTCCCGTGCACCGCTCCCCCCAGCCGCCACCCGCCGCCGAGGCGCGGCGACCCCACCGCCCCGTGGACCATGGCCCGGGTCCGGTCCCATGCGCCGCCCGTGGAGTCGGCCCAGACGTAGGGGGTGGGGCCCTGGGGGTCGTCCACCGCACTCCAGAGCTGGTCCTGGTCCCACCGGAGCCCGTAGTGGAAGGCGCCGTACAGCGTCCACCGCTCGGGCCCTTCGCTCCGGCTCCCCTCCATCCCCAGGTGGAGCCCCTGGCTGGACCTCGGCGACTGGGGGTGCCGGTACGCGCCGTCCACATGGCCCCACACCGCCTGGAAACGCTCTCCGCCCGGGAGATCTGCCGTGGCCAGGCCGGCGGGATTGCCTCCCTGGGCCCAGGGCCCCGGAAACGACCACCCCCCTCGCCATTCCCGGGAGAGTCCCGGGAGCGGCAGCCCTCCCCCAGGCACCAGGAGGGGCCCCCGCACCACCGATACCCCGGCGGCGGACCGATCCGGCTCGGGCAGCGGCGCACGCCATCCGTCCTGACCGGCGACGCCGCTCGCCCCCGGCCCGAGCCAGAAGGCGAGGACGACGGCAGAGAACGCCGCCGCCCCCCGGGCCCTGTGCCGTGGTCGTTCCCATCTCACGGCTCGCTGGCTGGTCACGGCGCCGCGATGGAGGGGGTGGAGAGGACCTCGAAGTCGTTGGACGAGTTGTTGGTGTCCTGCAGGACAACCCTGTCGCCGATGGTCCGGGCCACCCGCCGCCGGACACTCTCCGCCGTATAGGTCCCGCCGGCAAAGGTGAAACCCGCATCCAGCGCCACCGGAAGCCGCTTGAAGCCGCTGGACTGGGCATTCTGGAGGGCCTCCACCCCGTCCAGGACATTGGCCACCGGGATCCGGATCACCGGGGGGAAGGTCTCAGGCGCATCGGGCACCGCCACCTCCTGGAAGGTGCTCGGATCCCCTTCCACCAGCACCATGGAGGGTCCGAACACCGGCACCAGGGCGAAGAACCCGAACCGCCGATGGACGATTTCCATGTTGGGGACCTGGGGGTTGTCGATGTCCCGGGAATCGGGGACGTCCACATACATCTCGAAGTCCGCGCCACCCAGGTTCACCGGCGAATTGGGGTTCCCGTTGGGGTCGTCGCGGTGATCCAGCCCCTGCTGGGCGATGATGAGCCCCTCTCCCGGGGCCACCGGTACGTCGGTGGGTCCGCCGGGGATCCGCCAGATGGCGTCGGCATAGACGTGGTCCTGATCATCCTGGAACGGCGTGGGCTGACTGCTGGGATTGATCTGCCCCGACACCCCGAAGATGGGCGCCAGCATGAGGCCCCCGGCGTAGAGGGTGTCGGTGGAGTTGTTGTAGATCTCGAAGAACTGATCGAAGAAGTAGTTGCCGCCCGCCGGGGTCCGGGACCCGGTGTAGTACATCTCGCTGATCACCCACCCCCCCACCGGGGAGCCGGTGAGCTGGAGGGAGAAGGCGGCGCCCGACGTTCCCGAAGCCAGGTTCTGGCCGGAGAGGACGGCATTCAGCTCCACCGTGGCCCGATTTCCGGTGAGCTCGAAGGTCCGGTCTTCATCCAGACTGATGGCGGCGCTCAGGTCGTAGGCCCCGGGAATCACATCCTGGAACCGGGCCGTGCCGGCGGCGTCGGTGGTGGCCGTCTCCTCGTCGCCGCGCTCGAGGCTCCGGAGGACGACCCGGGCCCCCTGCGCCGCCTCCACGGCGTAGGCCTCGGGGAAGAGGACTTCCACGGTGACGTCCAGCGTCTCGACGGAGGTGGAATCGGAGTCGCAGGCCGCAAGGCCCAGGGTCAGGAAGGCGCCCAGCGCCAGGGCGCCGGGAACGGAGAGTCGGAAGGAGTTGGTCATGGGATACATGGGTTGGGTAGATGCGCCGGCTCAGGCCGGCGGGGATTTGTCCTGGTCGTGCCCCTTCAGCGCCATCCCCCCACGCGACCGGTCACCTCGGCCCCGAAGAAGAGGGGAGGATTCCGGCGCTCGAACCCCGTCCCGCGACGGCGCTCGTGGAGCGGGCGATGGGACAGCGCGTTGTTCAGGAAGAAGGACAGCTCGAGGCCGGCGGGAAGTGCCTTGGATAGCCTCAGGTTCATCATGGGGAGGGGTGGACGGCGTTCCTCCACCCCGGCGGTCTCCGGGAGGGTGCGCCGCAGGTCACGGAAGGCCTCGGAGCGGGCCTCTTCGGGGGTGAGCGAGGTGACCCGGGCCGCCCGGTCCACGAAGCCCTCCGGGTACGGAGTGATCCCGGTGGCCCGGTCCCGGTCCCACCAGACGGTCTGGATGGAGCCGGTTACCACCAGCCCCACCTCCGGAACCCGGTGGATGAGGTGGAGTGTGGTGGTGGCCCGTTCCCGCCGCGTTCCGCTGGAGGGGTAGACCCCGGCCCGCTCCGGCGGCCGGGAACTCCCCACAAAGGCCCA
This sequence comes from Gemmatimonadales bacterium, assembly GCA_007695195.1. Taxonomy (GTDB): domain Bacteria; phylum Gemmatimonadota; class Gemmatimonadetes; order Longimicrobiales; family Gaopeijiaceae; genus PWLA01. Next base: position 5,504 of record REEG01000160.1, read on the forward strand.
GGTGTCCACGGTAGGCGCTTCGTTCCGGGCGCGGCTCCGGAACCACCCTCCGGTGAGGGAGAGGCTGGTACGGGCCGCCGTCCACTCCGGAAGATCCAGGGTCAGTTCCAGGCCCCGGGTCCCGTACGCCCAGGTGGGGGCCGGCACATCGTAGGCGGTGAAGAAGGTGTCCACCCGAGCCGGGTCCGGGGCCACCACCGGCGGCTGTCCCGCCGGGGTCTCCAGGACCTGGAAGCGCTGCACCGGGAACGACACCAGCGCCCGGTCCCACCCGTAGGCGCCCCGTGTCCGTTCGTGGAAGAGGGTGAGGTGGGCATCCACACCCCGAAGCGGGTGCCCCACCGGGCTCCGGGCGCCCCGCCAGGAGAGCCCTCCTTCCACCTTCCGGGTGGTGAAGGACCGCGCCCCCTCGTTGGAGGGGTCCACCACCCGGGTGGTGAGGATCAGGAGGCGCTGCGCCGGGTCGGGGTGGTAGTAGTTGAGGTTCACCAGGTCGAAGTACCGCGGGCCCGGGAAGAGGTAGGCCAGCGGCGGGGCCTTGGCGAGGCGTCCCGCTCCGAAACGAAGAGCCAGTGCCGGGAGGGCGTCCGGGGCCGGGATGACCTGCAGGTTGGCCCGGGGCTGGAGTTCGGTGCCGAACTGCCCCGACAGGAGCCCACGGGGGTTCACATTGTCGAACCGGAGCCCCGCCTCCAGCTCCACCTCCCTTCCCAGGAGCGACCCAGTGGTCCGGTCCTCCACGTACGCCGACAGGATCCGGAGCGCCGGCACATCGCTGTAGGCCCGGGGCCGATCGCCCACCGAGTAGTTCTGCCGAGGGGGTGTGGCCAGATCGAAGCGTCGACCATCTCCCCGGTTCTCGTCGTGGCGGAACTCCAGGCCGGCACGGAGGCGGTGACGCCAGCCGCCCAATCCGCCCCGGGCCTCGCCTTCGGCCCGGGCGTAGCCGTGGATGGGCCGGCCGTGGACGGTGGTGCGGTTCAGGTACTCCGACGGGCCGTACTCCGCCACCACGGTGGTGTCGGAAAATGCCGTGGCGATGGGCGAGATACTCCGGTTCACCAGGCTCTGGTAGAAGCCTTCCTGGTCTTCCACCGACCCGGACGCGGTCCAGGAGAATCGCATCCGGCCGTCCAGGGGCGCCGGCTCCCACTCGCCGGAAAGGGTGGCGCGCACGCCCCGGTCCAGTGCCCGACGCTCCCGCTGCTGACGGAAGTCATCGGGATCCCGGCGCCGCTCGTCCAGCGTCCGGAAGGCCTGGAGCCGCAGACTGCTTCGAAGGGTGCCTCCTGCCAGCTCCGGGCTCCGCCAGGCCAGATTCAGCGTCCCCCGGTCGTACCCCTCCACCGGCTGGCGCGGATCGTCCTGGGAGGCGGTGTAGACCACGGTGGCGGACCAGCCGCTCCGCTCCACCCCATCGCCCCACCCCGCCGTGCCGGAAATGTCGAAAAGGGTAGGGTTGAGACGCGTCCGGATCTCCGGCTCCCGGGCCCCGATGCGGGTCCGCAGGAGGATGGCCCCGGCAGTCACCTCGCCGTGGCGCACCGACGGGACCCCGCGGATGACCTCCAGCGACTCGATCTCATCGGGAGAGATGCGCCGGAGGTCGGGGGCGCCCCCTGCCGTGGAAGAGAAGGGGGGCGGTGATTCAGGCCCCGCGTTGAGGATGGTGAGATCCGTCTGGAGGTTGGCGGCGTTGGACAGGGGGGCGCCGTCCACCACCAGCGCCGTCCCCAGCGCCGCGGCACGACCGGCGGCGGCCGTTGTGGGAAGCTGCCGGAGGAGAGGCTGGCGCACCCCGGCCAGGGAGGGATTGGACGAGATCTGTCCCGGCAGGAGTTGGAAGAGGTCGGCCAGGCTCGAGGCCTGGAGGTGCTCGATGGCGGCCCGGTCGATGCGGGACGTGGATCCGGAGCTTCCCCCGCCCCGCCCTTCTTCCGCCAGAACCTGGATCCCCGGGAGCTCCAGCGCCCGTCGGGCCAGCCTCAGCTCCACCTCCGGGACGGGTCCCTCCGCCGGGATCTGAATGCTCCGCTCCAGCGGAGCGAAGCCCATGGTCTCGACCCGGAGTCGGTGCTCCCCCGCCTGGCGGGACGGGAGACAGAAGCGCCCCTGGGCGTCGGTGAGGACTCCGCCCTCCTGGTCCGCCCATCGGACGAAGACCCCCTGAAGGAAGGCTCCTTCGTCTCCGTCCCGCACCAGGCCACAGACGGAACCCTCCTCCAGGGGGGTCGCTGCCAGGATCCCCGGGGCCAGAAGGAGGAAGAGGCAGGGCAGCAGGAAGCGTACTGTGACCCCCACCGCCGAGGTCCTCGACCGCGCCCTGTCTGCGCACGGGGCTCCCGCAGGGAGCGGTTCCGGAGCCGGGGTTCCTGCAGGATGTATCGGTTCCGGGACCGGGGTTCCTGCACCAAATAGCGATTCTGGAGCCCGGATAGAGAGGGCTGGATGGCAGGCCACGGGAACCGGGAGGTTGAATCTTGAGGGGGCAAAGGCTGAGTGGGCGTGCAAACGCCGGTCACCGGCCTTTTCGATGATGAGTTACGATTATCATCTCAGGGCCCCAAGAGATCAACCCCGGATGGGCAACCCCTTCCTCCGGGCCTCGCGGAGGTTCCGGGCCGCCAGATCGGTGGCCGGGTGACCGGCCCCCTCCCGCGATTCCTGACCCGTCTCCAGGTTGGGGTTCACAATGCACCCCAGCCCCGATTCCACCGCCGAACGAAATCCGACGGCTACGGTTTCGATCCCCTCCCGGACCGCCTCCACGAACCAGGCCCGGGGGGCCTCGGGGCGCAGGAATCCGGCCAGGGCGTCCCGGCGGTTCTGTGTGCGGGTGACCCTCCCCAGGAAGGTGCTGGGTGGAGGAGCCCCGGGCGGGAGGCTCGGATGCAGGGGAAGGAGCGAGAGGGTCCGGGGCCACCAACGGGTGAGGCGGGTGGCGCGGACGTGGTGCTGGGTGAGGGAAGAGGGATCCCACTCCAGATCGTAGGTCTCGGCCAGGGCCCGGATCAGATGCCGGACCCGGCCACCCACCGGGAAGAAGGGCCGTCCGGGGGGGCGCGGAAGATCCTCCTCCAGGCGGAGGACGGCCACATCCACGCCCACCTCCAGGCTCACGTGGGTCCCCACGTCTTCCATGGCGTCCACCCGGCGGCTCCGGTCGCCGTAGAGCCGCTCACCCACCGCTCGCCCCACCACAGGGTGGATCTCCACATCGGCCAGGAGATGGCAGGCCCACCCCCAGGCGAAGGCTTCTTCCTGGGCGCTTCCGGCGGTCCGGAGGAGGGCTCGGGCCAGGTCGCCGGGTTGAACGTAGTGGGCCAACTCCGAGACCAGGCGATGGGTCCCGGGGATGAAGCCCACGTCGGGAGCCATGGCGCCATGGAGGAAGGCCTCCTCCACCCCGGGACGGGCGAGGCTCACAGGGGCCCGGGCGGGGGTATCCCGCCAATCCCTCAGGACGCGGCCGGCGACGGCCATGTGGACGGTGGCGCAGGGCATGGGTTTCTCCAGGGCTGTGGAACCCCGACGGAAAGCCCGGGATCCAGGGTGTCCACCTTCTCCCGGATTCCTTAGTTTAAATGGCTGAAGGCTTAAGGGATGACCACCCTCCCTTAAGGGATTCTTTGTAGCGCGCCTGGCGCGCTCAACGCAACGCATCGACCCACCGCATCGACGAAGGGGAACGCCCGTGGCCCACAAGAGAAAAGATCCGTTCGGCGCCCTCATGTCCCTGGACCTCCCCGAGGGCCGGACCTCGCTCTACCGCCTGGCCCGCCTGGAGGAAGAAGGGATCGCCTCCATCGACCGGTTGCCCTTCTCCATCCGGATTCTCCTGGAGAATGTGCTCCGCAACGCCGGTGAAGGCTACGTCACCGCCGAAGATGTGGAGCGAGTGGCGGCGTGGAGCCCAACCAACGCTGGAGCCAACATCCCCTTCCTGCCCAGCCGCGTCGTCCTCCAGGACTTCACCGGCGTCCCGGCGGTGGTGGATCTGGCGGCCATGCGGGCCGGCCTCCACGAGATGGGCGGCGACCCGGCCCGCATCAACCCGCAGGTCCCCGCCGACATGGTCATCGACCACTCGGTGCAGGTGGACTACTTCGGATCCGCCGACGCCTACCGGCTGAATGTGGAACGGGAGATGGAGCGGAATCGGGAGCGGTACGAGCTCCTGCGCTGGGGTCAGCACGCCTTCGAGGACTTCCGGGTGGTCCCGCCGGGAACGGGGATCGTCCACCAGGTGAACCTGGAGTATCTGGCCCAGGTGGTGCACCGGCGGTCCGAGGGAGGGCTGGATCTGGCCTACCCCGACACCCTGGTGGGCACCGACTCCCACACCACCATGATCAACGGGCTGGGCGTGGTGGGCTGGGGGGTTGGCGGCATCGAGGCGGAGGCCGTCCTCCTGGGACAGCCCTACTACATGCTCCTCCCGGAGGTGGTGGGCGTGAAGATCTCCGGCGCCCTTCCGGAGGGTGCCACCGCCACGGACCTGGTACTCCGGGTCACCGAGATGCTTCGGGCCCACGGGGTGGTGGGACGGTTCGTGGAATTCTACGGAACCGGCCTCTCCTCCCTTCCCCTCCCGGACCGGGCCACCATTGCCAACATGTCGCCGGAGTACGGGGCCACCATCGGGTTCTTCCCGGTGGATGCCGAGGCCCTGCACTATCTGGAGGGAACGGGCCGGCCACCGGAGCTGGTGAAGCGGGTGGAAGAGGTCTCCCGGGCGCTGGGTCTCTTCCGCACCGACGAGACTCCGGACCCCGAGTACACGGTGGCTCTGGAGCTGGACCTGGGGAGCATCGAGCCCTCGGTGGCGGGCCCCCGGCGTCCCCAGGACCGCATCACCCTGGCGAACCTCAAGCCCTCCTTCGGTCGGGACCTTCCCGGACTCCTGCCCCAGGGCTTCTCCCTTCCCTCTCCCGATGAGACCGAGAGCGGCCGCACCGGGGATTCATGGATGGGCGAGGGAGGCGGAAGCCCTCTGGTCACGGCGGAAGGGGGCTCGGCGCCGGAGCCGGCCACGGCCACCGGAGGATCCGTGCACTCGGCCGTGCTGGCCGGTGGTGCCATGGAGGGTCCCCGGACGGCTCAGATCGAGATGGACGGCCAGGCCACGTCCATTACCGACGGGAGCATCGTCATTGCCGCCATCACCTCCTGCACCAACACCTCGAACCCCTCGGTCATGGTGGGGGCGGGACTCCTGGCCCAGCGGGCGGTGGAGCGGGGCCTCCAGGTGCAGCCCTGGGTCAAGACCTCCATGGCGCCGGGCTCCAAGGTGGTGACGGATTACCTGGAGGCCTCCGGCGTCCTTCCGTACCTGGAGAAGCTCCACTTCGATGTGGTGGGCTACGGGTGCACCACCTGCATCGGCAACTCCGGGCCCCTCCCCGAGCCCATTGCCGAGGCGATCCAGGAGAAGGGGCTTGTGGTCTCGTCCATCCTCTCCGGAAACCGGAACTTCGAGGCCCGCATCCACCCCCTGGTCCGGGCCAACTACCTGGCCTCGCCCATGCTGGTGGTGGCCTTCGCCCTGGTGGGACGCATCGATGTGGACCTGGACACCGAGCCCCTGGGTGTGGGCTCGGACGGCGAACCGGTGTACCTGCGGGACATCTGGCCCAGCCAGAAGGAGATCCGCGACACCATCCGGACCTCCCTGAACCCGGATATGTACCGGGAGCGCTACGCCGAGGTCTTCGAGGGCGATGAGCTGTGGAAGGCCCTCCCCCTCCCCGAGGGCGACGCCTCCCTCTTCGAGTGGAAGGAGGATTCCACCTACGTCCGGAATCCCCCCTTCTTCCAGGGGATGGATCTGGAACTCCCCGAGCCGTCCGACGTCCGGGGCGCACGGGTGCTGCTGCTCCTGGGCGACAGCGTGACCACCGACCACATCTCACCGGCCGGCGCCATCCCCAAGAACGAGCCGGCGGGGCGCTACCTGCAGGAACACGGCATCAAGCCCTGGGAGTTCAACACCTTCGGCTCACGCCGGGGGAACCACGAGGTCATGATGCGGGGGACCTTCGGAAATGTCCGTATCCGGAACCTCATCCTGGAGGGGAAGGAAGGCGGGTATACGAAGCGCTTCCCCGACGGCGAGGTCATGCCCATCTACGACGCGTCCATGGCCTATCAGGCCGAGGGCACGCCCCTGGTGGTGCTGGCCGGCGCCGAGTACGGTGCCGGTTCGTCCCGGGACTGGGCGGCCAAGGGGACGTCGCTTCTGGGGGTGAAGGCGGTCATCGCCACGTCCTACGAGCGGATCCACCGCTCCAACCTGGTGGGGATGGGCGTGCTCCCCCTCCAGTTCCCGGAAGGGGAGAGCGCGGCGTCGCTGGGGCTCGACGGGTCGGAGGTGTTCGACATCGACGGGATCGCCCAGGGGCTGGCCCCCAACGGCACCGTCACGGTGCGGGCCACCCGGGACTCCGGTGAGGTGGTGGAGTTCCAGGCCGCCGTCCGCCTGGATTCGGATGTGGATCTGGAGTACTACCGGAACGGGGGGATCCTCCACACGGTGCTCAGGAAGATGGGGAAGGGCGAGATGTAAGAGCCCCCACCTCCCCGGGGTGCATCCCTGCCCACCGGTGGGGAGTGCGACCCGTCCACGGCCCCGGTCCGCCATGAGGTGGGCCGGGGCCGACTTGGTTGGAGGGCGGCCGTTCACCGAAACAGGGCCCGCTCCAGTTCGGCCTGGAAGAAGCGGAATTCGTCGTCCGCCCCCAGGCGCCATCCGGCCTCCATGAAGGCCGGCAGGGTGTAGCCGTCGGCAACGAAGTCCCCGGCCATCTCCACCGCGAAGAGTTCGTAGCCCGGGGTGCGTCCCTCTTCGGCGTCCTCGGCCCAGCGCAGCGCTTCGACGCGGAGGGGCCGGCCCTCGCCGTCCACCTCCAGGACGGCTTCCACCACCTCCGTTCCCACGGGGAAGTGGAAGCGGGCCCGGTGCTCGTCCACCGCCTCCCAACGCAGGCCTTCGGGGGCGAAGGGCGACCCGGGGATGAGGGTGGCGGGCACCAGCACCGCCTCCATTCCCAGCCGGCCGGCTGCCGAGCGCGTCACCCCCTCGCCTTCGGCCCGGACCACCGGCACGAACCCGAACAACTCCCAGCGCATCTCACCGGTCCCGTCGCTGTACCGGTCGAAGCCCCGGATCCGGGCCAGTCCACCCCCGGCCACGGCCAGCCAGATGAAGCCGTGGGGGGGCGCCAGGATCTGCCGGGCATCCAGGGACAGGGGCTCGTCGTCGGGAACCAGGGTCAGCGATCCGGTCATGTCCAACTCCACCGCCCCCGCCAGCGGCGTTCCCGGTGCGATGGCGTGGAGGAAGAAGCGCCGGGCCGGCTCCGGCAGGTCGGCCACCATGGCCGCGTCGAACCGGACTTCGGGGACACCGCTCCCCACCTCCTGGAGCGCCAGCCAGGCCCGGTCGAGCTCGGCGTCGCCTCCACCGCAGGCAACGGGCAGGAGAAGGGGGAGGACGAGGAGGGGAAGCCGAGCAGATCGAGGCAGTCGAAGAAACGAGGGAAAGGACATGGGCGGTGTGAAAAGCCGTGAGTTATGGAAGGCCGGATCGTATCTTGATATCGATGAGGGTAGGAGGGCGCTCTCCGGCGATGGCCCGTTCGGGGCTCCGCCCTTCCCTTCCACCACCAACAAGATAGCCGGACCCGGCTCGCGGAGGACCCGGCCATGCACCTCCCCCTGCTCTTCGTCCTGACCCCTTTCTCTTCCCGCCGGCCACGAGTGCGGGGGCGGGCAGCGCTGGCCTCCCTTCCCCCGGCGCTGATCCTGGGACTCGCCACCGGCTGCCTGGCCCACACCCCGCCCATGAGCCTTCCTGACGGCCGACCCGATCCGGAGGGTATCGCCACCCTGGAAGCGGTGGAGATCGGCGGCGTGGAGCAGTGGCTCCTCATCCGGGGGCGACGCGCGGACGCCCCCCTCCTCCTCCGCCTCCATGGGGGGCCCGGAGCGGCGGACATGCCCGTGACCCGTCACTTCAACGGAGCGCTGGAAGATCACTTCGTGGTGGTGAGTTGGGATCAGCGGGGCGCCGGGAAGTCCAACCCCCGGAGCTTTGATCCCACAACCATGACCTTCGAGCGCTTCGTGGAGGATGGCCACGAACTGACCCGCTACCTGAAAGAGCGGTTCGGGCGCGACCGCATCTTCCTCATGGGTCACTCATGGGGGACCCAACTGGGCCTCCGGCTCATCCACCGGTATCCGGACGATTACGCCGGCTACATCGGAGTCAGCCAATCGGTGGACCAGCGGCGGGCGGTGGTGCTGGCGCACCGGTGGCTCTCCGGGCGCATCGCCGAGGCAGGAGACGAGACCACGGGCCGGGAGCTGGCGGCGCTGGGCACCCCTCCCTACCGGGACCACGGTGACTTCGTCGCCTTTGTGGGGCTTCTGGACCGGTACGGAGCCAACATGGATGTGGGGTTCGGCACCCTGGCGTGGGTGGCGGTGACCGCCCCGGAGTACTCGGCGCGGGATCTCCTTCGGTGGCTTCGGGGAGCTCGCCGCGGAAGCGGCCCCATGTGGGACGAGCCCGCGTACCGGGACTTCGATGCCCTGACGGGCCTGGCGGAGCTCAGTGTCCCGAGCCACTTCTTCATGGGGGCCCGGGACCTGAACACCCCTCTCGCGCTGGCGCAGGAGTACGCGGATTCACTGGAGGATCCAGGGATGGCCCGGGTCGTGACCTTCGAGGAATCGGGGCACGTCCCCTTCATGGCCGAGCCGGAGCGGTTTCACCGGGAGGTGGTGGAGGCGCTCCTGGAGCCGAGCCTGGAACCGCGCATGGAGCCGAGCCTGGAGCCGAGCCTGGAACCGGAACCCGGCGCTCTCCATGACCCCCGGCCCCCTCGTGGGCTGAGCTGGGCCGCCCTGCCATACGTCTTCTACTCACCCGACACCCGGTTCGGCGGCGGCGTGTACGGCGGACTCTATCGCCCTCTGGCCCCGGACCTCCCCGCGTCCTCCGCCGAGGCGGCCTTCACCGTCACGGCCCGGCAGCAGTACATCGTCGAGACCTACCCGTCTCTTCACCTTCCCGGGGGACTCCGCGCCGATGCCACGGTGCAGGCCCGGGAGTATCCCAATCGGTTCTACGGTGTGGGGCCGAGGGTGGACGGATCGGCGGAGGATTTCACAACCCGCACCCTGGCGGCCCGCACTCGTCTCCAGTGGGAGGTCCTGCCCGGGTTCAGGGTCGGGCCGCAGGCGTCCCTTCGGTGGGAACGGCTCACCGACGCCGAGCCGGGGAGCTTCATGGAGGACGGACTCCTGGCCGGCATCCGACCCGACGTCCGGTCCGGGCGGTGGGTGGGGCTCGGTGTGCTGGCCACCCAGGACTCCAGGAACCACCTCCTGAATCCCCGGTCGGGCCAGTATGTGGAGCTCTCCTTCGTCGGACGGCCCACATTCCTGGGGAGCACCACCGAATACGGCATCTTCACGGCGGAGGTGCGACGGTTCCACCCTGTGGGATCCGGGTCCACCGTGGGGGTGCAGGCGTTCGTGGCTCGGGCCACCGGTGAGGTGCCGCCCCTGCTCCTCCCTGCCCTGGGCGGCCGGGCCCAACTGCGAGGGTATCCGGATGGGGGCCTCAGGGACCGGGCCCTGGCAGCGGCCCAGGTGGAGTGGCGAGTGCCGCTTCGTAGACGCCTCAACGGCGCCCTCTTCGCGGAGGTGGGTCAGGTGGCCCCGGGGCTGAGCCATCTGGATTGGGGAGATGCCGCGGTTTCGGCGGGAGGGGGCCTTCGGTTCATCCTGGGCGCCGGAGCGCCCATCCGCGTCGATCTGGCTCACGGCCGGCGCGGTACCGGCCTCTACATGACCATCGGCCACCCGTTCTGACCGCCGCCCTTCCCGGCCGCCGCCGACCCGACGGGCGGCCACCGGGTTCCTGCGCGTTTTCGGCGCAGAGGCGAGATCTCGTCAGCGCAGGGGTCCGATCTCATCCCGGAGCGCCATGGGACGGTCCAGCACTTCCTTCAGCACCACGGCCTTTCGCAAGTCGTCCACGCTTCCGGTCTCCAGAAGCCGCGTGTAGGGCGTTCCCGCTCCTCCACGAACCCGTCCACGCGGCAGCAGACTGTCCTCGTCATCGCCCATGGATAGAGGTGACGAAACCTCAGTGAGATCCCCCTTGGAGATATCCTCCAGCTTACCCCAGGGCTCTTCCAGCTGGCGGTAGACCTCGGCCTCTCCGGCCTCCACCGCAGCCGTCCAACGATCCGACACCTCCCGTTCCTCGATCCCTTCCATCCAGCGGGATGAGCGTCGAGTGGCCGCCTCCGGCTCCTCCACGGCTGCAGGAGGCTGGCCCTCCAGGGTGGACCGGGACATGCGGTCGCCTGGAGTCGGCGCCGGGATCCGGGGGCCCGGATCCGGGTGCGGGGCCGATCCCTCCGGTGTCTGACCCGTGAGAATCGCCCAGAGGTCCGCCGGCACCATGCTCTCGGCGCTCTCCCGGTCCCGGTCCTGCCCGCGGGCCGGATCGGGGGCCGCAGGCGTCACATCCGGCTCGGAGGTGTCCATGCGCCGGTAGCGCTCCATATCGGACTCTCCTCCAGCCGAGGCCCGCCGGTAACGGTCAGTGCCGTCCTCCACCGCCACCGGCGGGCCACCACGACCCTGCTGGCCCTCCTGCGCCCACTCGTCCCCCGCGTCCTCGGCCTCCATCTCGTCCATACGGCGCTGCCGCTTCTTCTTCCGTCCCACGGCGTCGATGACCGACGCCGCCATGAACAGGAGGATGAAGAGGATGGTTACGAAGCCTTCTTCCACGGGTCAGTCCTCCTTACGAGCGCGGCCGCTGGCCGCCACCCGGCTGGGACGACGGCTGATCGTCGGATCCGGCGATGGCCTCGCGCATGGTGGTGTCGGACTGGATGTTCCGGTACTTCATGTAGTCCATGATCCCCAGGTTGCCGGACTGGAAGGCCCCGGCGATGGCCCGGGGCACCTCGGCTTCGGCCTCCACCAGACGGGCCCGCATCTCCTGCACCTTGGCGCGGTTCTCCTGCTCCAACGCCACGGCCATGGCCCGCCGTTCCTCGGCCCGAGCCTGCGCCACGCGCTTGTCGGCCTCGGCCTGGTCGGTCTGGAGTTCGGCGCCGATGTTCTTCCCCACATCCACGTCGGCGATGTCGATGGAGAGGATCTCGAACGCCGTCCCCGAGTCGAGCCCACGGGAGAGCACCGTCTTGGAGATGGAGTCGGGGTTCTCCAGCACGGCCTTGTGGGAGTCCGACGAACCGATGGACGACACGATACCCTCACCCACACGGGCCAGGATCGTCTCCTCGCCGGCACCACCCACCAGCCGGTTGATGTTGGCACGCACCGTGACCCGGGCGATGGCGATGAGCTGGATGCCGTCCCGGGCCATGGCGGCCACCCGGGGGGTGGCGATGACCTTGGGGTTCACCGACACCTGCACCGCTTCGAAGACGTTTCGGCCCGCCAGGTCGATGGCCGCGGCCTGCTGGAACGAGAGGTCGATGTTGGCCTTGTCCGCCGAGATGAGAGCCCGCACCACCCGGTCCACCTGCCCACCGGCCAGGTAGTGGGCTTCCAGGTCGCCCACCTTGATGTCCAGGCCACCCTTGGTGGCCCAGATGAGGGGACGGACCACGGCCGGCGGATTGACCTTCCGCAGGCGCATTCCGATGAGGTAGCCGATCCCGACCCGGGCTCCGGCGGAGATGGCCTCGATCCAGAGGCGGATCGGGATAACCCACAAGATGATGATGAGCAGGACGAGAAGTCCCACCAGCGCCAGTGTGGTCGTTCCAACCAGGAGATCGTCAGCCATCCGATGTTCACTCCTTCACAGGGAGTTCAGGTGTTGGGGCAGACCCCGGGAGAGGGTCGCACCCATCCGTCTGTACATGCCGTCTGAAACCGGGAGCAACGTCCGGTCTGAACCGCCGGACCCACCCCGCACACTCCAGAGCCCTCCTGTCTACCCGGCCTCCGGTTCAGGGTGCCCTGGAGAGATCTCCCGGTCCGGGGCCACGCGAACCACGTGCCGGTACCCCTCCGAGGCCACGATCTCGATGGGCGTTCCCGCCTCGATCCAGGCCTGCTCCGAAACCACATCCAGGCGCTCTTCGCCGAACAGTCCCGAGCCGGCGGGGCGGAGGTCGGTGATGGCCACCCCGCGGCGGCCCCGGAGTTCATCCCGACGCACCGAGGAGGTGTATCCGGTGTCGCGATGCGTCTCTTCGCCCAGGAAGATGCCGAGGCGCGTCAGCCGGCGGTTGGACGGCATGCGGCGCACCAGGAACCATGAGCTGGCCATCACCAGCGTGATGGTCATGGCCAGCGTCATGGCGGCCCGGCTGTAGTCGGTGACCGTGGGGATGTCGCCGATGAGGGACATGTAGATGCCTGCCAGGATGGCGAGCCCTCCCAGGATCCCGAAGACCCCAAGCCCCGGAAGCACCAACGCTTCCACCAGGACGAAGACGACCCCTACGCCGAAGAGGATAAGGCCTTCCATCCCGGCGAGCCCGATGATGAGGTGGGAACCGAAGAAGAGTGCCAGAGCCAGCACCCCTGCCCCACCCGCCAGTCCGATCCCCGGTGACTTGATCTCCACCAGGAGCCCGAGGAATCCCAGCGAGAGCAGGAAGGGGGCCACAACGGGATGGGTGAGGAAGCGAACCGTGCGCTCGGCCCAATTCGCCGTCTGATCCACCACCTCCCGGTCCGTGGTCCCCAGCGCCTCCATCAGCGCGTCCCAGTCCGCCACCTCGGTGGCGTACCCGAGCCCCGCCGCTTCCGAGTAGGTGAGGGTGAGGAGCTGACCCGCCGCCACCACGCCCTCGATCTCGATCTCCGGGTCCACCATGGCCTCGGCCACGGCGGGATCCAGGCCCCGCGCCTCCGCGAGGGACCGCATGGTGCTCCGCATGACCGAGACGATCTTCTCGGGCGCGGTCTGACCCGTTCCGTCCACCGGGGTGGCGCCGCCGATCCGGGAACCGGGCCGCATGTAGATCCCGTCGGCGGCCAGGGAGATGAGCGCCCCGGCCGAGATGGCGGCCCGATTCACGTAGGCGTAGACCGGAACTTCCGAGTCGGCGATGGCGGCGGCAATGCGCTCTGCCGCGTCTACCCGGCCCCCGGGCGTATCCACGTCCAGCACCACGGCAGCCGCTTCGGCGGCCGCCGCCTCCTGCAGGCTCCGCTCGACGAAGGGCGCCAGACCCAGTTCGATGACCCCCTGGATGGGAACCCTGAAGACGGGACCTTCGCCTCGGGCAAGGTCCTGGACGTCTGCTACCAGGGTGTCCCCTGTCGATGTCGATGCCGCCACAGCGGAAACCGACCCGACGCCCATGGCGGACCCGGCGAAGGCCGCTGTAGGAAGCGCCAAAAGCACAACGGGAATGATTGCCCGCAAGCCACTCCGTACTGACGAACTATTCTTCATGATCCCTCCATGACTCGAGGTCCCAACCGACCGCGAGAAGCGTCGAAGCAGGCCCGCGGGATATCGAGATGGGTCCGCGGGATCAGGGCGAAGAGGCCTCATCCATGAGCCGGAGCGAGTACCAGGCCCGTTGGAGAGCCAGGACCGGATCTCCACCATCCAGTGCCGTGCGGGCACCCACCAGGAGCCGCTCGGCCCTCAGCCTCTCTTCTTCCGGATACGAAACAACCCCCGAAACCCTTCGAAAGGTTTCCTCGGCCTCCGTCACCAACTCCAAGGCCAACGTTTCCGGGGTGGTGGCCCGGAGGTGGTCGGCCGCTCCCAACAGGTGGAGGATGGATCGCTCCACATCCTCATCCGCCAGCGCCGCCTCGGCTTGTTCCTGATGGCTCCGGGCGGCGGCGAGCGTGGGAGCCAGATGAAGCGGAAACTCGCCGCCCAGAAGTTCATCGATGCGCCGGAAGGTCCGCTCCAACTCCCGGATCGGTGCCACCAGATCCTGGCGCTCAAGGCGCGAGGCCAGGAGGGGAGCAGCGGCGCGTCGGACCTCGGATCGCAGCGGCTCCCCTTCGGACCGGGGCAACTCCCAAGAGGCTTCCCAACTCTCGATGAGGCGGGCGAACTCCCGGCCCCGGCTGGACCAACGCAGGATCCGGGGAAGCGTGGGCAGGTCCGTATGGTACCGGAGCGTGGGAAAGCTCTCTTCGGCCGTAACCTCCACGGGCTCGGGAGCGAGCAGATCGCCGCAGCCGGTCAGGAGGAGCACGACGAAGATGGAAACCAACCAACCGGATCGGCGTCTGGAGTTGGGGGGGCTTGGCAACGAAGGACGACCGGGGTCAGGGGGTCGGAAGCGTGGAACATGGATCTCCCAGCGCCAACCTATTGTACTCGGTTTGCGGTGGCCAGGGTCCAGACCCTTGGCTTTCTGCGCGTCTACCGTTGAACCACCGCCCACGCCATCTTCTTCCCTTCCCGTTTACGCCGGCCCGCTGCACGGCTGCGTTCAGACCTCCTCATTCACGACCCATTCCGAGTCCCTTGAGTCTCCGTTCCCGCATCGACACCTGGGTCGAATCGACCCCGGTCCAGGCCACCGTCGTGACCCTCATCGTCATCAACGCCGTGATCCTCGGCCTTGAGACGTCGGAAACAGCCATGGCCCGCTGGGGGCACGTTCTGCTCCCCGCCGACAAGGCGATCCTGGCCATCTTCGTGGTGGAGATCACCCTCAAGATCTTCGCCCGGGGGTGGCGGTTCTTCCGGAACGGATGGGACGTCTTCGACTTCGTGGTGGTGGGCATTGCCCTGGTACCGGCGGCGGGGCCCTTCGCCGTGCTCCGTGCCCTACGGGTGCTCCGGGTCCTGCGGCTCCTTTCCATGGTCCCACAACTCCGCTTCGTGGTGGATGCTCTCCTGAAGGCCATCCCGGGGATCAGCTCCATCTTCGCCCTCATGGGGGTCCTCTTCTACGTCTTCGCCGTCATCGCCACCGGCCTGTTCGGGTCCAGCTTCGATGAATGGTTCGGAACGATTCCGGCTTCCCTGTACTCCCTCTTCCAGATCATGACGCTGGAGAGTTGGTCCATGGGGATCGTGCGCCCGGTCATGGAGGTGTACCCCTATGCCTGGGTCTTCTTTGTGCCCTTCATCCTCATCGCCACCTTCACCATGTTGAACCTGTTCATCGGGATCATCGTGGACACCATGCAGACCCTCCACGACGCCGGAATGGAAGAGGGGAAGGACATCCTGGAGGAGGCGCTGGGCCAGGAAGAGACCCGGATCCGGGAAGAGATCGATGGCCTCCGGCGGGAGATGCAGGCGCTCCGCCGGGTTCTGGAAACCCGTTGATCCCGGGTCCAACCTCACGGGATACGCCGGTGGCCAGGTCCCCATCGATGTGACCCGTTGCTTCTCTCCCCCCACCTCCGGCTTCCGGAGGCGTGGCGGCACCTTGGCGCCGGGAAGTCCGCCAGCGCTGGACACGGGCTCGTCGGCGGGCCAATGTGAATGGGAGCCTGAGACATCGTACTGTTCGTCGCTCCCCAACCTCCTCCCCAGAGCCCCTTCGGACCCATGGCCAACAACATCTTCGGCACTCCCCTGGACCCTTGCGGCACCGACCCCCTTACAGGCTTCTACCGGGATGGATGCTGCCACACCGGGCCCGAGGACCTCGGCGTCCATACGGTCTGCGTCATTGCCACCGAGGAATTTCTCGCCTTCAGCCGGGAGCAAGGGAATGATCTCAGTACGCCCCGCCCCGAGTTTCGCTTCCCCGGACTCCGGCCCGGCGATCGCTGGTGCGTGTGCGCGGCCCGGTGGAAGGAGGCGTGGCAGGCGGGCAAGGCGCCGCCCATCGTCCCCACCGCCACCCATGAGGCGAGCCTGGAATACATCCCTCTCAAGGTCCTGGTGAAGTTCGCGCATCGGGAAGCTGATCCGGAGGAGGCATCCCGGTGACGGAGGGTGGAGTTGGGGAGGGATGGGCCGGAAACGACGATTTCGGACCGGAGGGGGATCGAGCTCCGGGCCACGACGAGCCGTCGACGGCAGAGTTGGACGCGCTCCGGGACCGGATCTCCCAGGTAGACGATGAACTCATCCGCCTGCTGGGCGAACGCCGGGAGTTGGTGGTTCGGATCGGGCGAGAAAAGGCCCGGATGGGACTGCCCGTCATGGACCCCGGACGGGAGGCGGCGGTGGTGCGGAAGGTGGCTCGGCGCGCCCGGGAGTCCAACGTCGATGAAGAGCTGGTCCGGGATGTCATCTGGCGAATCATCGCGTCCGCCCGAGCCGAGCAGGAGCATCGGCCCCTGGGGTGGCCCTGAGGCGCTGAAGCCGGCCCCGGGGTCCCGGGTCGACCCGGGTCGACGGACGCCCCCGGCCGTGGATCAGCGCCGGGGATTTCTCGCCAGGGCCGCGACCACGGCCTGCGACGTCCCCATGGGAACGCGCACCATGAAGGATCGATCCGGGGGGGTCTGCCCGCGAATCAGGTGGGGGTTCAACTCCGTCATGAGCGACGGGGACACCTCCAGGATCTCGGCCACACGGCGTAGAGGTGTCGACGGCGGGACCAGCACCTGGTCGAAGAGGTAGGGGAGCGAGCGCTCCACCTCGAATCCGAAGTGCTCCGGTTCCTCGGCCAGGAGGGCAGCCGCCAGCAGCTTGGGAACGTAGCTGCGGGTCTCCCGTGGGAGATGCTCGATGATCTGCCAGTAGATCTGCTCATCCCCACCTCCGTCCACACCGGACCGGCGGAGAGCCTGCTTCACCCGACCGGCCCCGGCGTTGTAGGCGGCGGCAGCCAGGTACCAGGATCCGAACTCGCCGTGGAGTTCCTGCAGGTAGTCCAGCGCGGCGTCCGTGGCTCGCACGGGGTCCCGCCGCTCATCGACCCAGGAATCCACCGTGAGCCCGTAGGCCCGAGCCGTGGGTCCCATGAACTGCCAGACACCGGAGGCCGCCATGGGTGAGGTGGCCGTTGGGGAAAACCCCGACTCGATCATGGCGAGATAGAGCAGCTGCTCCGGCATTCCCCGCTGCCGCAGCCGGTCGCGGATCATGCCGCCATACAGGCCCTCTCGCACCAGGTACTCCTCGAAGGTGACCCGATCACGGCCAAGGAAGCGCCGAACCCAACGTTCCACCCGGTCATTCACCTCCATGGGAAGCCGGGTATCCATGAGGGCCTCGGTGGCGTCGGCCACCGGAAACGGCAACTCGTCCTGCACGCCCCGATTGGATTCGGTCAGCGCCGCAGCGGTCACCACCGACCCGATGGTCAGAGGCAGCGCCACCAGTACAAGGCGGCGGATGGGGATGGTTCGGGGTGTGCTCAAGGCTCACCTCCTTCAGGTACAAGGCAACGGCCGAATGGGGCGTACCGGAACCCGGTGCGCCCTCGAGGGCCAAGCGTTCTTGTATGGTAGAGTAAGAAAAAGGATCCCCGACGCCGGGTAGGCGCCGGGGATCCGGACCCTGCAATGTGTGGCCGATCAGCCGGCAGGATACACCGATACCGAGGGGCGCCGACGGATACGCTCAAACTTCACCACTCCGTCCGAAGTGGCGAACAGCGTGTCGTCGTTCCCACGCCGGACGTTGAGGCCGGGGTGGAACCGGGTTCCGCGCTGGCGCACGAGGATGCCCCCGGCCCTCACCTCCTGACCGCCGTACCGCTTGACACCCAGACGCTTCGGGTTGCTGTCGCGGCCATTCCGGCTGGATCCTACGCCTTTCTTGTGTGCCATGGGTTCCTCCTCTCCCTCATGCTGCGTTCGTTCGACCGCCGGAACAAGTCCGACGACTATTGATCCAGGGGAGCCCGTCCCAGACTGATGTCCTGGACCCGGACCTCCGTGAAGCCCTGACGGTGCCCCTGCTTCCGGCGGTAGCCCTTCCGGCGCTTCCGCTTGAAGACAATGACCTTCTTGTCCCGACCGTGGCCCAGGACCTCGGCCCTGACCTCGGCTCCCTCGACCTTCGGCGTGCCGACGGTCACGTCGTCGCCGTTGGAGGCCAGGAGGACATCGTCGAAGGTGACGGTGTCGCCGGCTTCCGCGTCCAGGGACGGGATTCGAATCATTGCGCCGGGCTCGGCCCGGAACTGTTTACCACCTGATCTGAAGACCGCGTACATCGGAACCTCGTTCCGGTTCATGTCTCGTGCGACTCTCAGGGTCGACGGGCGACCCGGTAGCCAGAAAAGATTACGTCCTTTCGCCGCCGGGTCAACCCTCGGACCCAACGTCATGTGTACTCATCCTTCGGGGGCACCCCGCCGCCGGTTCGCCGCAGGCATCCCGGTCACCTCAGAGGGCGGGTCTGCTGTCGGGTCACGTAGCGTTCCGTGACGTCCGTTTCGGCCGGGCCCGACAGGAGCCGGAATTCGTCTTCGCGAAGCAGGGGATCGTCCTGGATCTCCAGCTTCAGGGCAACCCGGTCCCGCAGTCGACTGAGGAAGTCCGATTCCTCTTCCATGATGTGAAGCGCCACCTCCGGGTGCATACGGATGACGAACTGTCGTTCATCGCCCGATGCCGCCGCCCGTTTGAGGCTCCGTTCCACCCTCCTCGCCACGGTGGGGGGTGTGAAGATCCGTCCGCTTCCACCGCACTGCTCGCAGCTGCGGGTAAGGGTCTGGAAGAGCGGCGGCCGCACCCGCTGCCGGGTCATCTCCACAAGACCGAGCTCGGACACGGCGAACGCCTTGGTCCGTGCCCGATCCCGACCCAGGTGCGTCCGGAGCTCCTGCAGGACCCGATCGCGATTCTCCTGCGACTCCATGTCGATGAAGTCGGCCACCACGATCCCCCCCACGTCCCGGAGGCGGAGTTGGCGTGCAATCTCCTGGGCCGCATCGAGGTTTGTCCGCAGGATCGTCTCCTCCGGATCCTTTCGACCCTTCCCGGTGAAGCGTCCCGTGTTCACATCGATGGCCACCAACGCCTCGGTGGTTTCCACGATGATGTAGCCACCGGATGGGAGATTGACCCGCCGACCGAAGGCCTCGGAAATCTCCTCCTCGATATCGTATCGATCGAAGAGCGGTGTGGAATCCCGGTAGAGTTGGACCCGATCCAGAAGATCGGGATCCATGTTCTCCACGTACTCCACCACCTCGGCATGGACCTGTGGATTGTCCACGATAAGGGCGTCGAAACGGTCCGAGAAGAGGTCACGCAGCACTCCTGAGATCAGGCGGGCCTCGCTGTGGAGAAGGGCCGGCGCCTCTACACGGGCGCTCTTGGCCGTGATCTCTCCCCAGATCTCATGGAGTCGATTGAACTCCCGCTCGAACTTCTTGCGATTCAGCTCCTCGCCCACGGTCCGGATGATGAGTCCCACCGGTTCATCCGGGAGGATCTCCCGCGCCAACTCCCGGAGCCGGACGCGCTCGTCGCGCTGGTCGATCTTCCGGCTCACCCCGATATGGGACGAGTGGGGCATATAGACCAGGAAGCGACCGGGGAGCGAGACCTGAGCCGTAAGCCGGGGCCCCTTGGTCCCGATGGGCTCCTTGGTGACCTGCACGATGATGCTGTCGCCTCGAGCCAGATGATCCTGGATCGCCGACACGCGGCGCCGGCGACGACGACGCCCGCCGTTTCCATCGCCCTCGTCATCGTCATCGTCCGAATCGACCTCGCCCTCGTCGTCGGCCACCAGGTCGGACACATGAAGAAAGCCGGCCTTATCGGTCCCGATATCCACGAAGGCAGCCTGGATCCCCGGAAGAACGGCTTCCACCCTGCCAAGATGGACGTCTCCCACCAGACGACCCTGATCGGGACGATCCAGCATGAGCTCGACCAGCCGGTCGTCTTCCATGAGCGCCACCCACGTTTCCTGTGGTGTGGCGCTGATCAGTATTTCGCGTTTCAAGTAGTTTCGGACTCTCCTCGGGGGTACCGATGGATGGAAGGTGGGCTTTGAATTCCGTCACCCACGGACTGCGCCTCGACCGTGGGCCAAGTGGCCGCTCCGTCGAGGGAGCCTGTCCCGGGAGACCGACTTCCGATCCTACCTCATCTTCACCTCACCCCGCGATGCGCCCGACCCGCCGAAGCGGATCGGAATCTATGCGGTACCGAACGCCTCGTTCACCAGATGGCGACCGATGACGATCTTCTGAATTTCACTGGTTCCCTCGCCGATCTCACAGACCTTGGCGTCCCGGAGAATCCGCTCCACCGGATACCGGTCCGTGTAGCCGGCGCCTCCCATGACCTGGATGGCCTCAAGGGCGGCCTTCACACTCAACTCCGAGGCAAACAACTTGGCCATGGCCGCTTCCTTTGAGAAGGGACGGCCCTTCTCCATGAGCCAAGCCGCGTGGTAGGTCAGGTGCTTGGCAGCCTGTACCTCGGTGGCCAGATCGGCCAGCCGGAACTGCACCGGCTGGAAATCGAAAATCTTCTTGCCGTACTGGGTCCTCCGGTTCGTATACTCCACCGCGGCCTCCAGGGCTCCCTCGGCAAGTCCGATGGAGAGCGCCGCAATGCCGATCCGTCCCGAATCCAGCGTCTTCATGAAGTTTCGGAACCCCTGCCCCTCGTCGCCGAGACGGTTCGCGTCGGGGACCAGAGCGTCTTCCAGGAGGAGCTCCCGGGTGTCGGAGGCTCGCCACCCCATCTTGTCTTCCTTCTTCCCGGCCCGGACGCCGTCGATGTAGGCAGAGGCATCCAGGCGACCCATCCCCGCCTGAGCGGCCGCCTCCGGATCCACCGTAGGCTTCGCCACGACAAAGCTGGAAATCCCTCGGGATCCCTGCTCCGGGTCCGTCACTGCCGTCACAGTAAAGACCTCCCCCACACCGGCGTGGGTGATGAAGATCTTGGAGCCGTTCAGCCTCCACCCCCCATTCTCCCGCACCGCTCGGGTCCGGGAGCCGGAAGCGTCGGAGCCGGCACCGGGCTCGGTGAGCCCGAATCCACCCAGGATCTCACCCCGGGCCAACTGGGGCACCCAGCGCTCCTGTTGCTCGGGGGTCCCGAAGCGGAGGATGGGGGTGGTCCCCAGTGTGGTATGGGCCGACACGGTGATGGCATGGCTGGCATCGACGCGGGCCAGTTCCTGCACCACCAGCAGGTAGCTGAGATTGTCCCTGCCCTGACCGCCCAGCTCCTTGGGAATGGGAAAGCCCAGCAGCCCCTTTTCGGCCATGGCCCGGACATTTTCCCAGGGAAAGCGGGACTCCCGGTCCAGTTCCGTGGCCACCGGAGCGATGACCTCCGCCGCGAACCCCCGGATCTCCCGGATCAGGGCCTCATGTTCATCGTTGAAATATGGCTTCATGACGTGATGGATCGTGTGTCGCGGGGCCTGCCCCGGCGCGGCCCCGTGCCTTCGGGACGGAACGAACCGGACAGGATGGACTCCAGCCCTTGAAAGCTATCGGGAACCGATGGCCCCTAAAACCCCGGGCCATCCCGAACAGCGGTCACACCTCGTACACCGCCCGGTCCACTTCTCTCCGAACCACCCCAGAAGCGCAGCCCGTCGGCATCCCCGGGTCTCGGCGTAGCGACCTACGGCCCGGATCTTGGCCAGTTGGGCACGCCGTCGCTCCAGACGTCGCCCCAGCCCTCCCTCGCGCCAGAGTCGGGCCATCTCCCCCGGTGTCCGCACCGGCGGATGGGTCCGGTCCAGGAAGGCACGGTGGACGCCTCCGTCTCCCGGTCCCCGGAGGCCGACACAGAGGGCCACCTCCCCGTCCCGTCCGGCCCTTCCGGCCTCCTGGTAGTAGTCCTCCAGGCTGCCGGACAGCTGGTCATGTACCACCAGCCGCACATCGGACCGGTCTATGCCCATGCCGAAGGCGTTGGTGGCCACCACCACCGGTCCCGTGGCCTCCATGAAGAACGCCTGGACCCGGGTGCGCTCCGCCTCCGGCAGCCCGGCATGATAGGCCTCGACGCGGAGACCTCGCCGGGCCAGGAAGGCCCGGATCCGCTCCACCCGCTTCCGGGTGGCGGCGTAGATGAGCCGCGCGCCGGGGGCCCGCCGGACCAGGGTGTACAGGATCCGGTTGCGCTCCGCGGGCGAGCGGGCTGTTCGAACGGCCCAGAGGAGGTTATCCCGGTCGAAGGAGCCCACGACCCGCACCGGCCGTCGGAACTCCAGGATCTCCTCGATCTCGGACCGGACCCGGGGTGTGGCGGTGGCGGTGAGGGCCTGAACCGGCGCGCCCAGGCGCCGCCGAATGCGCCCCAACTCCCGGTACGCCGGGCGGAAATCATGCCCCCAGCAGGAGATGCAGTGCGCCTCGTCAATGACCAGCAGGGAGACCTTAAGGTGGGGAAGAAGGGGCTCAAAGGACGGCGCCAGGAGACGTTCCGGAGCCAGGAGGAGGAGCTCCACCTCGCCGGCCACGGCGGCTCGTGCCACCGCTTCCCGGCGCTCCGGGGAAAGCCCCGAGTGGATGGCTTCGGCTCGGATCTCGGCTTCCCGTGCCCGCCGGAGCTGATCGGCCATGAGGGAGATGAGGGGGCTCACCACTACCGTCAGACCCGGAAGCGCGATGCACGGGACCTGGAAACAGAGGCTCTTGCCGCCCCCGGTGGGGAGCACTCCAAGGGCGTCGCGGCCGGCCAGGGCCGCGTCCACCAGCTCCCGCTGTCCCGTGCGGAAGGCGGGGAAGCCGAAACGGTGGCGAAGGATCTGCAGAGGATCGGGGGTGGCCATTCCCTACCATGGCGCCGCCGGGTGGGCGACCGAATGGCCCCATGGGTCAGCCGGGCCTTCCCTCTCCCCTCTCCTCCCCGTCTCCTTCCCACTCCTCGTCCCACTCGTCCGCCTCGTCCCACTCGTCCTCGGCCTCCGGTCGGACGCCGCGCCCCCCAGGGAGGAAGCGAACCAGGAACCCGGCCACCAGGAAGACGATGCCGATCCAGATGATCCAATCCCGCTCCAGCACCATCCCGCCCACGGAAAGCGACGCCCCGATGACGAAGAGGCGTACCTTCCATTCCAGGAACGGGTAGTGGTCGGCTCTCCGGCTGCGGTCCACGAAGATCAGCATGGCTCCAGGGTCAGGTCGTGCCGCCGGAGCGGCTGAGGAAGGCCCGCACCCCGGCCTGACAGGCCTCGGTGGAACGTGCCAGTGTGTTCACCTCGGCCCCCCGGGCGATCCCCTCGTCCACCGATACGCCGTCGAGTCCGTAGAGGAGCCGCTTGGTGAGTTCCAGGGCGGAGGCGGGCCGAGCGGCCAGTTCCCCTACGAACGATGCCACCTCCACCTGGAAGAATTCGGCAGGGAGCACCCGGTTCACGAGCCCGATCCGGTGGGCTTCGGCGGCGTCGATCCGGTGGCCCAGGGTGACCAGTTCGAAGGCCCGCCCCTCCACCACCTTCCGACGCAGAAGCGTCATGACCATGGCGGGCACGAACCCCAGATGGACTTCGGGGAAGCCGAAGCGGGCATCGTCCCGGGCCAGGATCAGGTCGCAGGCCGTAGCCAGACCGCACCCTCCGGCCAGGGCCCGGCCATGGACCGCCGCCACGATGGGGCGGGGGAAGCGCCTCATGGCAGTGAAGAGGCGCCCCATCCGGTCCGCGTCGGCCAGGGAGCGCTCGGGTCCCATTCCCGCAAGGGCTTCCAGTTCGGCCAGGTCGGCGCCGGAGCAGAAGTCCGGACCGTTGCCCCGGAGCACCACGACCCGGACGGCTTCATCGGTGGCCGCATGGGCCAGGGCCTCCGACAGGGCTTCCACCAGGGCACCGCTCAGGGCGTTGCGCTTCTCGGGGCGATCCAGCGTCAGGGTCAGGACCCCCTCCGCTGGACCATCCACCTGCAGGACGCCGCCCTGGACCGCCTGGCCACCGGTCACCAGCTCTCCCCGGCAGGCATCCGTCCGCGACCCCGGGCCCGCCTGGCCACCTCCGCCGGGACCTCCACCTCCATCCGGAGCAGGGCGGTGGAGAAGACCTTCCCCTGGGCGTCGGTCATGAGGGATACGGTGCCGCCCCCGCCCAACGCTCCGTGGAGGAGGAAGTTGAGGGCCCCGAGATTGGGGAGTTCGAAGCGCTCCACCCTTCCCTTCACCATGGGTCCGAAGTGGGCCTTCACCCGTTCGGCGGTGAGAAGCTCCCGGAGGAGGGGGTAGTCGGCGGGATCATAGGCGATGACGCCCACATTGGCGGTGTCGCCCTTGTCGCCGGAGCGGGCATGGGCCAGGTCCACGAGCTGGATCCGCGTCGTGTCGCCGTCGGAAGCGGGGGTCGGATGGGCCGAGTCGGGCGTCGTCATGCTCATACCTCCAGGATCCGGACGTCCAGGTTGGGCTCCACCGCCTCCTTGCGGATCAGCGCGGGCCAGTAGGCCATGATCTCCTGCACCCGGGGGCGTCCGCCGGCAAAGCCGGTGACCGAGGGCGGCCCGGTGAGGACCAGGGGCGCGATCTCCCGGGTGAAGCGCTCCACCGGCGCCGCCTCCCGGGCACGCACCGCCACCCGGAGCTGCACCTCGGGAATATCCGGCGGCGGCGGGCCCGCGAGATGTCCGTGGGTGGCGTCCCATCCCACCAGCTCGATCCGGACCTCGTCGAAGGCGAGTCCGAGGCGATCCAGGCGCGCCCGGAGGATGCGGGCGGCGCTCCGGGCCTTGGCGGCGGCGTCGGGCCAGGCGTACACCAGGGTGCCCACCGCCTTGTAGCCGTCGGCGTAGGCGATGGAGACCTTGAGGAAGTCGGTGGCGGCCCGCCCCCGGGCTCCGCTCACCCGCACCCGATTCGTCCCCACCTCTTCCAGGGAGATCCCGGTGAAGTCGGCCACCACGTCAGGCGTGATGTACTCCGACGGGTCGCCCATCTCGTACAGGAGCTGCTCGGTCACCACGGGGCGGGAGACACGGCCGCCCGTATCCGGGTGCTTGGTCACCACGAAGGAGCCGTCGGCCCGGGCTTCCACAATGGGGAATCCCACCGATTCCATGTTGGGCATGGTCCACCAGTCCACCAGGGCGTTGCCTCCGCTGGCCTGGGCCCCGCACTCGTTGATGTGCCCGGCCACCACCCCCTGGGCCAGCCGGTCGTGGTCGCCCCGGCTCCAGCCGAACTCGTGCATGAGGGGACCGTAGGTGAGGGCCGTGTCCGTGGAGCGTCCGGTGAGGACCACATGGGCGCCCTGGCGGAGGGCCTCCACGATGGGAACGGCGCCGATGTAGGCGTTTGCGCTCTCCACCCGGTCCCGGACTGCGCTGAGGGGTTCGTCCGTCTCCATGTGCCGGAGTTCGTGGCCCTGGGCCAGGAGGTCGTCCAGGCGCTCCATGAGGTCATCGCCGGTGACCACACCCACCCGGGCCTGCCCGGCGAGGCCGGCGGATCGTCCCGCCTCCACCACCGCCTCGCCACACCCCAGGGGGTTCACCCCGCCGGCGTTGGTCACCACCCGCACGCCCTTCTCCAGACAGGTGGGGAAGATCCGTTCCATGAGCGGCGGAAAGTCCCGGGCAAACCCGGCCTCGGGGCGCCGGCTCCGCTGCTTCTGCATGATGGACATGGTGACCTCGGCCAGGTAGTCCATCATGAGGTAGTCCAGGGGACCTCCCTCCACCTGCCGGACCGGGGCCTCCAGATCATCGCCCCAGAAGCCCTGCCCACTCCCGATCCGGACCACGTCCCGGGGGGTGGATTCGGCGCCGGAGGGGTCGTTCTTTGAATGGGAGCTCATGGCGTCGAGGGCAGGGTGAAGGGACCGAGGTGCGGTCCCGGGTTGTTGAGGGTGGTGCGGAGAAGGAGGGAAAGCGCGCCTCGGAGCTCTTCCGGGAGCACCACCTCGTCCACGAATCCGCGGGCACCGGCGAACCGTGCGTCGAGCTGCTCCTCGTATTCCCGGCGAACCTCATCCATGCGGGTGGTGAGATCCTCGTCCGGCACCTGGCCCGTCTCCTTGAGCTGTTCCAACTGCCGGGAGAAGAGGGCCATGATGGCGCTCTCCCCTTCCATGACGCCCATGCGTCCGGTGGGGAGGGAGAGGATGAAGTCCGGGTCGAAGCCCTGCCCGGCCATGGCGTAGTAGCCCGCTCCCGAGGCGTGATTCACCGTGAGCACCAGTCGAGGCACCGTGGCGGAAGCCATGGCCTCCACGAAGCGGGCTCCGGCGCGGATGATCCCCGAGTGCTCGGCTTCCGGTCCCACCATGAACCCGGACACATCCTGGACGAAGAGGAGGGGCCGCCCCTGGCGGTTCATGGTCTCGATGAAGTAGGCCACCTTCTCGGCGCTCTCCGTGTAGACGATGCCGCCGAAGGTGGGCTTCCCGCCCCGAGGATCCCGGATGAGTCCCCGGGCATTGGCGATGAGACCGACGGGGACGCCGTCGATGAGACCGGTCCCGCAGATCATCTCCCGCGCCCGGTCGCCCTGGAACTCGTGGAGCTCTCCGCCGTCCAGGATGCACTCCAGGAGCGCCTGCGCATCGTAGACCTGGCGATGGTCGTTGGGGAGAAGGTCGTAGATCTCGGTGGGATCCCGAGCGGGGGGCTCACCCGCCGGGGGCACATCCAGGGAGAGGGGTGTCCGGGGGAGATCCCGCACCAGATCCCGGAGGAGCACCAGGCAGGCCTCGTCGTCGTCGACCCGGTAGTGGGCCACGCCGCTCACCTCGGTGTGGACCCGGGCGCCGCCCAGCTCTTCCGACTCCACCACCTGGCCCGTGGCTCCCTTCACCAGATTCGGTCCCCCGAGCCCCATGAAGCTCGTTCCCTCTACCATGACGATGCTGTCGGAGAGGGCGGGAAGGTAGGCACCGCCGGCGATGCAGGGTCCCATGACGGCGGAGAGCTGCGGCACCTTCAGGTACCGCCGCATGAGGGAGTTGTAGTAGAAGATCCGAGCCGCGCCGTACTGCCCCGGGAAGACGCCTCCCTGGTACGGGAGATTCACCCCGGCCGAGTCCACCAGATAGAGGATGGGGACCCGACTTCGCATGGCGATCTCCTGGGCCCGGAGGATCTTGGTGATGGTCTCAGGCCACCACGAGCCCGCCTTCACCGTGGCATCGTTGGCCACCACCACCACCTCACGCCCGTGGATCCGTCCCACGGTGGTCACCACCCCGGCGGCGGGTGCCTGGCCGTCGTAGCGGTCGTGGGCCACCAGGAGGCCTACTTCAACCGTGGGCTCGCCCGGATCCAGCAGCCGTTCGATGCGCTCCCGGGCCGTGAGCTTCCCCTGATCGTGCTGGCGCTGGATGCGGCCGGGGCCGCCTCCGATACGAAGGCGCTTCCGGAGTTCGGTCAGTTCGGTGGCCAGCTCGCCCAGTCGACCGGAGGTAGGGGGGGCAGAGGCAGCCATCAGACCCCTTCGGGCTGTCGGTCCGTCCCGAACCACTCGCGGATGTACGCCACCGCGTCGGTGGTGGGCGTCCCCGGGCCGAAGAGGCGACCGATCCCCAGGGTCTCCAGCTCCTTCATGTCCTCCTCGGGGATGATGCCGCCCCCGGTGAGGAGGATGTGATGGGCGCCCTCTGCCTTCAGGAGTTCGCGGACCCTGGGGAAGAGGGTCATGTGGGCGCCGGACAGGACCGACATGGCCACCACATCCACGTCTTCCTGCACGGCGGCGGCCACGATCATCTCCGGAGTCTGATGGAGACCGGTGTAGACCACCTCGAAGCCGGCGTCCCGGAAGACGCTGGCGATGACCTTGGCGCCCCGATCATGCCCGTCCAGCCCGGGCTTGGCCACCAGCACCCGGATCCTCCGTTCTCCTTCACTCATGGATTCAGCTCCGTGCACCGAGTTGTCCTGTAGAACCTTCAGCCTCCTAAGCTAAAAACGACGAAGGGGTGGGGCTACCGCCCCTGGAAATAGTCCGGCAGATCCCGGACTGCCGCCACCCGGTCCACGGGAAACTCGAGCCGGCCCGCCGGATCCAGGAGGATGGCGGACATGTCGGCGCCCCATGCACCCACTACGTCCACCGGGTAGAGGTCGCCCACATAGAGGCAGTCTTCGGGGGGGAGGTCCAGACGACGGGCCCCTTCCCGGAAGATGCGCGGGTCCGGCTTCTCGATGCCCACCTTCTCCGAGTCGATGACGAATTCAACCAATTCCCGGAGGCCGGTGCGGATCAGGACATCTTCCATGCGGCCGTCGGCGTTGGAGATGACCCCGAGGCGGTAACCCTGCCGTGCCAGCACTTCCAGCGCATCGCCCGTCCCCTCTTCCACATGGGTCCAGAGGTGGTCCCGGGCGTGCTCTTCCCGGAGAAGATGTCCCACCTCGTCCATGGCGTCTTCCGGGACACCGGAGAGGGAGAAGATGGTGATGAAGTAGTCGCGCCAGAGGTGGGGCTCGGTGCCCACGTGCCCTTCGGATACCCGGCGGGCCAGCTCCTCACGGGCCGCGAGCTCGGCCGACACGAAGCGGTCCGCCTCCCACCCGACGCCGGCGGATCGGTAGATCTGGGCCATGCGGACGCGGTCGGCGAAGACCAGGGTGTTGCCGGCATCGAAGAGGATGGCGCGCGGGGCGGGGACGGTGGGGGGCGGAACGAGCGTCACCGGCGGCACTCCAGGTGGCAAGGGAGGATTGAGGGGAGCGTAACGGCAGGGGCTACCCTGGCCCCGGGGTGGAGGTTCGCCGAGCCGCCCCACCCTTCCACCGGACCTCGCCGAGCCGCCCTACCCGTCGTCCACGGGACCTCGGGGGGGCGGTCCCTCCTCCTCGATCCGGGCCACCTCCTCCTCGGTGAAGAGGCGCGAGTGGATGAAGAAGCGGACGCCTTCGGGCGCCTCCAGCGAGAATCCGCTCCCCCGGCCCTCCACCACATCCAGCGTCAGGTGGGTATGGGCCCAGTACTCGTATTGCTTCCCGCCGATGTAGTAGGGGGTCCCCGCGAGGTCACCCAGATAGACGTCCCGCTGCCCGACCTGGAATTCCCGCCGAGGATAGCACATGGGCGAACTGCCGTCGCAGCACCCGCCCGACTGATGGAGAAGGAGGGGGCCGTGGACCTCTTCCAGCGAGGTGAGAAGATCCACAGCGGCCTGGGTGGCCGAGGCCCGGAGCCCCTCCACAACCACGGGTACGGACTCCACCGCGGCATCGGCGGAGGGAGGGGTGGCCTCGGGGGAAGGTCCCGCCGCGGCGGCAGCGGGATGTGTGCCTGCGGAGCTGAAATCCGACTCAGCGGTGTTCACGGGTTTGATCCTCCTCGGGTCGGGGGGAAGGGTCGGATGGGATGATTCCACGGAACCAGGGCGACTGCGGGAGACCTTCCCCGGAGGCGCCCCATGGCCATCCGCCCACGGACACCGGACAACGGTAGTCCGGTGCCCGCGGGACGTGGCCTTGCGCCCATGGGAGCGTCTAGAAGAAGCCCAGCTTCCGGGGCGAGTAGCTCACCAGGAGGTTCTTGGTGTGCTGGTAATGGGACAGGCTCATGAGGTGATTCTCACGGCCGATCCCCGACTGCTTGTAGCCGCCGAAGGCCGCATGGGCCGGATACGCGTGGTAGCAGTTCACCCAGACCCGTCCAGCCTGGATTCCCCGCCCCATGCGGTAGGCGTCGTTCTGGTTGCGGGTCCACACACCGGCGCCCAGCCCATACAGCGTGTCATTGCCGATTTCCAGCGCATCGTCAAAGTCCTTGAAGCTGGTCACCGCCACCACCGGTCCGAAGATCTCCTCCTGGAAGACCCGCATCCGATTGTGCCCCTCGAAGATGGTGGGCTTGATGTAGAAGCCTTCCTCCAGCTCCCCTTCATGGACCCGGCGGCCCCCTCCGGAGAGCACCTTGGCCCCCTCCAGCTTCCCGATGTCGATGTACCGGAGGATCTTCTGGAGCTGATCCCGGGAGGCCTGGGCACCCAGCATGGTCTCGGGGTTCAGGGGGTTGCCCTCCACGATGGCCTCGGTCCTTGCGATGGCCCGCTCCATGAACTGGTCGTAGATGGACTCGTGGACCAGCGCCCGGGACGGGCAGGTGCAGACCTCTCCCTGATTCAGGGCGAACATGGCGAAGCCTTCGAGGCACTTATCGAAGAAGTCGTCGTCTGCGTCCATGATGTCGGGGAAGAAGATGTTGGGCGACTTCCCGCCCAGCTCCAGCGTCACCGGAATCAGGTTCTCCGAGGCGTACTGCATGATGAGCCGACCCGTCGTGGTCTCACCGGTGAAGGCGATCTTGGCGATGCGGTCGCTGGAGGCCAGGGGCTTTCCGGCCTCCACCCCGAAGCCCTGGACCACATTTACCACCCCGCTGGGAAGGATGTCCGCCACCAGCTCCATGAAGGCCAGGATTGAGACCGGGGTCTGCTCCGCCGGCTTGATCACCACGCAGTTCCCCGCCGCCAGCGCCGGCGCCAGCTTCCACACGGCCATGAGGAGAGGGAAGTTCCAGGGGATGATCTGCCCCACCACCCCCAGGGGCTCGTAGTAGTGGTAGGCCACCGTGTCGGCGTCCAGTTCGGATATCCGCCCTTCCTGGGCCCGGATCGCCCCGGCGAAATAGCGAAGATGATCCACCGCCAGCGGGAGGTCGGCGTGGGTGGTTTCCCGGATGGGCTTTCCGTTGTCCAGGGTCTCCACCAGGGCCATGGCGTCCAGGTTCTCTTCCAGCCGGTCCGCCATTCGGTTCAGGACCACGGCCCGCTCGGCGGCCGATGTCCGTCCCCAGGAAATGGCTGCTGCGTGGGCTGCGTCCAACGCCATTTCGATGTCCCGGTGATCGGACCGAGCCACCTCGCAGAGAGGCTGCCCGGTGATGGGCGTCGGGTTCATGAAGTACTTCCCACCCACCGGGGCTCGGTACTCCCCTCCGATCCAGTTTTCGTACCTGGGCCGGACGGGGATGCTCATCTGCTCGGAATCAACCGACGAGGGAAGGGTCGGTGGGGGCGTGGGAGTGGTGGTTGCCATGGGGATCTCTCCTGGGCTGAACGGAACGAAGGCTGCCAAGGGCCGCCGGTCTCCAGGGCGGCTCGGGGAAGCGGCGATGTGGATTGCACCCGCGGAGCACGGGCACGTCTACAAACTCCACACTTAACAGGAAGATCCTGACAACGCCGCGATATTGCAAATCCCGCCGCGCCGCCATGCAGCGGCTGCGGCCCAATCGAACTCGTCTCTCCCGCCCCTGCCCCTGCACTTCGGTCCGCCCACCAAATCAGGGCTGACTCTCCGTCCCGCCCCCGGCCGCCCCGGCCCGCCCACGGCCCAC
>REEG01000197.1 GCA_007695195.1 Gemmatimonadales bacterium
GCCCCGACGCCATTCCCATGCGGCACCGCTCCACCCACTTCCTCCACTCCTTCGCCGGGGAGGGGTACGCGGCGGGGTATTACAGCTACCTCTGGGCCGGCGTTCTGGACAACGACGGCTTCGCGGCGTTCACCGAAGCGGGGGACATCTTCGATCCGGAGCTGGCGCGGTCACTGCGCGAGAATGTCTACGCCGCCGGGAACACCATGCCGGCCATGGACGCCTTCGTGGCCTTCCGGGGTCGCGAGCCGTCGGTGGAGCCGCTGCTGCGGAGCCGGGGGTTCGGCGACCTGATTCCCTGAGGGTACGGTGGGGCGGGACGTCGCGTGACGGGGGCGAGACGCACGGCACAGTGTGCCGGTGTACCCCCGGCGCGATCGGCTCATCATTCGGGCCGCTGGTGGAGGGAACGCCCCTCCGCCGGCGGCCCGAATGCGAATCGGGATTCGGATTTCAGGGTGCTCTGCCGACGGCCCCTGGGGTGGGACCGGCGAGAATCGCAACCATGCTCTGTCCACGCTGGTCGCGGTTCGACTTTCGACCCCTCTTCGAATCTCCTGCGGGGACGGACTGAGCCGGGGGACTGAGATGCCCCGGGGGTAGCGGGCCAGGAAGCGACATCCGGCCCTCAGCGTTCGTTCTGGGTCGCTGTTGGCGGGGTGCGGACGACGGGCGCACAAACCACGCTTACATCCCCGTCCCCAGGTGAAAATCTTTGGGTGCTGACGCTCCATAGCGACCCGCCACCAACACGCTCCAAGAACAAACGCCCAGCGGTGCAATCCTGAGGGTGCGCTTCGAGGGGGGCACTTTCGATAGGCGAGGATGAGGACTCGGGGTACGCGAGGACCGGCGCGAGGCTCGGGGGAGTGGGGCCGGGGTGAGCCGGCCCGCACTCCACCGTCCCGTTGTACCGTCTTGCACTGAAAGTGGAGAAGAGCCGGAATTCTCACCCGTCGGGGACCTGGTGGGACGTGGGGTTGGGCGGTGGATCCCCGCCGGTCCTGATCCACCGGGCATCCAGCGTGAAGGCCCCTCCGGCGTCGGCACTCGCCGGCTCCAGTACCGCCTCCCAGCGGTAGGTGGCGGGCCATCCGCGGAAGAGATCCACCACGCGGAAGAGGAAGTTGGCGGAGCGAGGCGCAGGTCCCGGCGACCATCCGCCGCTGGGGATGAGCTCCATGCGGATCCGTCCCTCGTCCTCGGCCACCACACTCCACTCCCCGTCCACCGTACCCAGCGACGGGTGGGAGGCGATCCGGAACCGGCCCTGGGACCGGGTCCCGGTCCCCATGGCGGTGAGGTGGGGGAGTGGGGGGTGAAGTTCCACCGCCACCGTGTCCCCGCCCGTCTCCACCGAGAAGCGGTGGAGCTCCACCCGACCATGGGGTCCCACCACCCCGTCCACCCGGGTCCCCTGGGAAGATCCACTCCAAGTCGGCCGGTCCACGCCCAAGGGAACCACCGGCTCCACCAAGACCCGGTCTTCCGGATTCATCCGCACCACCACCGAGCGAGGCGAGTAGCGCCAGAACCAGACCCGTGCACCGGACATGGGGAACGCCAGCGGGTCCGGCGCGTGCTCCCGGCCGTCGATGGCCAGGCGGATTTCGGTGCCCCGGCGCCGGACGAAGTCGAAGTCCCGAAGGAGGACCATGGGGAGGGCCGGCGGTCGCACGGCGGCTCCTCCAACGGGCGCCAGGAGCCCGAAGGGCCGGCGGGGTCGGGGGTGGGTCTCCCGGACGAAGAGTTCCACCCGGCGCCCCTCCAGGTCGTGGAATCCCAGATCCATGTGGACGCCGGCGGGACCGAACTCCAGGGTGCGGGGCCGGAACTCCCGTTCCGCCATCCGGTGCATCCCCTCCCCGGTGATGCGGTAGAGCTCGGGATCAAGCTGAATGCCCGACTCATGGAAGACGTCCACCAGGCCGTCGGTGCGCCACCCCAGCACCACCATCCCCTCTCCTGCCCACCCCCCGGTGAACCACTGGGGCTCGAACCCCAGATATATCTCATCCGGATCTCCCTCCACGTTGGCCAGGAGGAGGGCGCCGATGGGATCGGAAACCAGGTGGAAGGGCGAGAGGATGGGCTCCTCGGAAGGGGGATCGGCGCGGTACAATGCGGACCACCCTTCTTCCGGGCTCCACCCCTGGAAGGACGCTTCGGCGGGGGGCCAGGGCTCCTGGGGGAAGCTCCGGGTGAGTATCCATGCCAGCGCCCCCCCAGCCCCAACCACAATCACCACCCCGAATCCCAGGATCCTGCGCCACCCTCCCATTCATCCCTCCTTCCGGGCCATCCCTCCTTCCGGGCCATGCGTCTTGCCAGGCCATCCGTCTTGCCACCCTCCCATACTGACGAATGCGGCGCCTCCCGGCCAGATCATCCAGCCGGCCACAACACGGGGTTCATCGCCCCCCTGTGAGCGGTCTCCGGGACTCCCCTCGACCCCTGAGATGTGAGCGCGTATTCTCCTACCTCCAGTCGCATCCGTTCGGGTTCGGTCCGCCGAGCCCCGTCCCGCCGGTTTCCATTCCCCTTCGGCCCTGATCCACCGGGAGTCACCATGCCCGTTGTGCCCCGAGCCCTCCTCGCCGTCTCCGTGCTCGCCTCCCTCTCTTTCACCCCGGCGGGGATCTCCGCCCAGCATGCCGGGCATGGCCCCGCTGCCGTGGGCGGGGCACCGGAGGAGGCACCCCTTCCGCTCTACGACGGCATGGGTCCCTACACCCGGCCCATCTCCACCTCCAGCGAGTTCGCCCAGGCCTACTTCGACCAGGGCATCGCCCTCACCTACGGCTTCGCCCACGCCGAAGGAGTCCGCTCCTTCCGTGAGGCCCAGCGCCTCGACCCGAACTGCGCGTCGTGCTTCTGGGGCGAGGCGTGGGCCCTGGGCCCCCACATCAACGGCCGCATGGGGAATCCGGCGGCCGTGGAAGCGCATGCCGCCATCCTGCGCGCCATGGAGCTTCGGGAGCATGCCTCCGGGGTGGAGCAGGCCCTCATCGAGGCGATGGCGGTACGCTACGCCGAAGACCCTGAATCCGCCCATCGGGCGCAGCTGGACTCCCTCTATGCCCTGGCCATGGGCGAGGTGGCGACACGCTTCTCCTCGGACCTGGAGGTCCTCACCCTGGCTGGCGAGGCCCAGATGGTGCTTCGCCCGTGGAACTACTGGACCGAGGACGGGGACCCCTACGAGGAGACGGAGGAAGCGCTCCGGATTCTGGAGCTGGCGCTGGCCATGGACGTGACCCACCCCGGCGCCTGCCACCTCTACATCCACCTGGTGGAGGCCTCGCCGGCACCGGAGCGCGCCGCCGAGTGTGCCGACCATCTAGCCGATATGATCCCGGGGGTGAGCCACATCCC
Source organism: Gemmatimonadales bacterium (assembly GCA_007695195.1). Lineage (GTDB taxonomy): Bacteria > Gemmatimonadota > Gemmatimonadetes > Longimicrobiales > Gaopeijiaceae > PWLA01. Next base: position 3,376 of record REEG01000197.1, read on the forward strand.
CCACATGCCGTCCCACGCCTTCATGCGGATCGGGCGCTACGGCGACGCGGTGCGTGGCAACCAGCTGGCGTGGATCGCCGACCAGCGGTCCCACCTCGACGGGGCGCCTGCGGTCTATCCATCGCACAACCTCCATATGCTCTTCTTCGCCGCCGCCTTCGACGGACAGAGCGCCGTGGCGCTGCAGGCGGCGCGTGACGTGACCCGCATCGCCCCGGGATTCGGGATCTACATTCCCCTGTCGCACGTCCGCTTCGGTCGGTGGGAAGAGATCCTGGAGCTCCCCCTGCTGGACGCAAACCCCTTCGCCACCGGGGTCTCGCACTACGCCCGGGGAATGGCCCGTCTGCGCGAGGGGTCAGTGGACCTGGCCCGAGTGGAACTCCAGGCGCTGGAGGTCATGCGCCACCGGACCGACGAGACCGCACGCTTCCGCGGCCACCTGCAGCGGGACCTGCTGGGTATGGCCCGGGGGACCCTCCTGGGAGAGATCCTGGCCGAGGAGGGTGACGTGGACGGGGCGATCCAGATCATGGAAGAGGCCGTCGCCCTCGAGCGAACCCTGAACTACGACGAACCCGAGCCCTGGCCGATTCCGGTACGCCACACCCTTGGGGCCGTACTCCTGGAGAACGGGCGCGCCGCCGAGGCGGAGCGCGTCTACCGGGAGGCGCTGGCCATCCACCCGGACAACGGATGGTGTCTGAAGGGGCTCGCGGCCGCCCTCCGGGCCCAGGGTCGGGATGGGGAGGCGGCCGAGGTGGACGCCCGCTTCGACGAGATGTGGGTCCGGGCCGATGTCTGGATCAGCGGCTCCCGCTTCTGACGCGGGAGTCCAGGGGCTCGCCCGATGAACTCCGTTGACGGAAGTGCCCTATGCAGCGGAGGAGGCGTCGGCACATCTCGCCGACGTCGTGCCGGCGGGCCTTCAGTTCACTCGCTTCGGAGAGGATTCCGATCCATCCGGGGCCCGCTCGGTCGAGACCGTCCTGAGAGCGGCGCCCCACGGAATCGGTGAGCCAATCAAGGTGGCCGGGCCGGCTTCGGCGGTATGCCGGAATCGGGGTTGTTGGCTCAGCCTGACCGGCGCAGGCGGTACCATCATCCGCATCGACGTGGACCGGGATGAGGACGGGGTCGATCGGTTCACCGTGCCCGTGGACATCGCCGGCCGGTTCGTGGTGGCCGAGGGAACGTTGGCCGAGGAGAACCTGATGACCGAGGCAACCGAAGCCTCGGACTTCGGGGAAGACAGCGAACATGGAGCGACGGACCCTGGCATCCGGATTGTGGCCACGTCGGTCTGGGTGGAAGAGGCTCAGGAGGGGAGCGGGGAGCCGGAGGGGCTGCGGTGAAGCCCCCGGACAGGATCTGACGCCTTCCCCCCGGGGCACGCCGACCGGAACCCACCCGTAGCCATCGAGGGCTTCCAGTATCTCCCCGCAATAGCCGATTGGGCCGAAGTTCTTTCCGCTCCCGCACGGACCTTCTGACCGAGTCGAGGCGACAGGCCGGGGGATATGAGGCGACCGAGAAACGGTTCATGGCTCGTGCCCCCGCCCGGCCACCGGCACCAGGGTACTTGGCGGAGCGGATGCCCCCGAAGAATGCACCGTTCACCTTGCCGACCGGGTGCCAGTCGTCGACCCGCGCCAGATAGGTGCGCGTTCGGATCACGGTGTCGAGGGAGGCGCCGACGGTCTCGAACGCCCCGCGGATGATCTCCATGCAGCGTCGGGTCTCTGCACCCGCATCACCGATCCCGACTGTCGTGCCATCCGGGCCGATGGGGGCGGTGCCCGAGACGGCGATGATCTGGCCCTCGCGCACGACTCTACTGAAGACGGACTCCGGGGACCTGCGGTGCACCCCGAATCCAGTCATTCACGGGTCGGGATTCGTGGGTGCCTGTTGCCGCCCCTCAGCGTTTGTTCTGGATTGCTGTTGGCGGTGCTCGGACTGGGTGCGTACCCCCTCAAAAGCCCATCCTCTCGTATCGCGCACATCCACATTCCCACCGACTCAGCGGCGGTTGGGGCCGCCGCATGACTTCCTTGACAAACTGTGGGGAGTCTCCCCCCACCAACACGCTCCAAGAACAAAGGCCCAGGGGTGCGTTCCCAGGGGTGCGCTCCCCGCTCCTGGGGGGTACTTGAGGTATACGAGGAAGAGGAGCTGAGGCACGGCGAAAAACCGGGGGGGAGACGCGGATCAGGACCAGGATGTGGGGTGGTCACCGCCTTGAAGCTGCGGGCTTTCTGGCATGCCCGAGGCGTGACGCCGAGGGTTCGCCCCTCCCGCCGGGAGGCGCTGGCCATCCACCCGGACAGGGGATGGTGCTTGGACCTCTCCTTTGCGCCTGAACCTCGCTATGTGTATTCTGTCAGAAATTAACATCTATCACAGGAGATTGCACATGCCTGGAACCATGAAGGCCGCCGTCATTCGGGAGTTTGGTAAGCCCCTGGCTATCGAGGAACGAGCCATACCCGAACCGAAGGAGGGGGAGGTGCTGGTCCGGATCATGGCCAGTGGGGTCTGCCACACCGATCTTCACGCCGCCGAAGGTGACTGGCCCGTCAAGCCGAAACTCCCGCTGGTTCCCGGCCACGAAGGGGTAGGGGTGGTGGCCGGTCTGGGCCGGGGCGTGAAAGGGTTGAAGGAGGGCGATGCGGTAGGGATCCCTTGGCTGTACAGCGCCTGCAACGCCTGCGAACACTGCCAGACGGGATGGGAGACGCTGTGCGAATCGCAGCAGAACGGCGGGTACTCGGTGGACGGGGGGTATGCGGAGTACGCCATCGGTGACGCCACCTATGTGGGCAGGCTCCCTGATGATGTGGACTTCAACACCATGGCCCCCGTCCTGTGCGCCGGAGTTACCACCTACAAGGGCATCAAGGTCACCGATACCAAAGCCGGAGATTGGGTCGGCATTGTGGGCATCGGGGGCCTGGGCCACCTGGCTGTGCAGTACGCCAAGGCCATGGGACGCCTGGTCTACGCTGTGGACGTGTCCGACGACAAGCTCGCCCTGGCCCGAAAGCTTGGGGCAGACGTGGTGTGCAACGCGCTGGAAGAGGACCCGGGCCAGAAAGCCCACCGGGAATTCGGTGGAGCCCACGGCATGGTGGTCACCGCCGTGAATCCCAAGGCGTTCCGGCAGTCGTTGGATGCCTGTCGAAGGGGCGGTACGGTCGCCATGAATGGACTCCCCCCGGGCGAGTTCGGTCTTCCCATCTTCGATGTGATCTTGAAGGGCATCACGGTTCGGGGCTCCATCGTAGGCACTCGGCGGGACCTCCAGGAGTCCATCGAATTCGCCAGTCGAGGGTGGGTCACGCCCCATGTGTCCGTGGAGCCCCTGGAAAACATCAACGACATCTTTGCCCGGATGCACCGGGGAGACATCGATGGCCGGATCGTTCTAGGCCTGGCCTAGGGAAGTGCGGGGGTGCCCGGGACGTGGCGTCTCCCGGACACGCCGTCCCGCCTACGGGGTCAGAACTCCGCTCAGCCAGTCGGACAGGCTATCCACTTCCAATGGCGTTATGGTGTGCCCTCCATCATGATCGTGGACCTCAAGGCCCACGCCCGCTTGCCAAAGAGATTTCCGGCCCTTCTCCGCCAGGGCGTGGGGGATGGCGGGGTCGAGGCGACCGTGGCCCCAGAAGACCGGAAGATCGGCGGCGGTAGCGAGTGCATCCTGTACCGGCTCCACGTCCGCCAGAAAGCCTGAGAGGTTCGCGGCACCGGCCGCTCGACCCGACCTGGTCAGACTCCAAGCCAGGGAGATGGTCCCACCCTGGGAGAATCCGCCCAGCACCAGCGGCCCGACTTCGCGGCCCAGCATCTCCGGCAGGCTGTCCACGAAAGCATCCAAGGCGTCCATGGCCGCCTCCAGCGACGCCGGTTCCGGGCGGTCCTCACCCAGGTACCGGTACCATGCCCAGCCTGGCCCATATCCCCAGGGGCGACCGGGCCAGGGGGCTCGGGGCGTGACCACCTCCACCACCCGACCGGCAGATCCACCCCCAACCCTCTGGATAAGCGCCGACGCCACGCCGGCGAGATCCGCTTCACTGGATCCTCTCCCGTGGAGGAGAAGAAGCACCGGAGCCCCATCTGGAAGAGTCTCCGACCCGTGCCGTCGAAACGCCTCGATGACCGCCGTCATGAGTAGCCATCCAGATTGGTGGCGGCGTTATCGCTGGCGATCCCCGGTTCGTCGGCTGCGATCCCCGGCTCGTCGGTGGCCAGGACGACGGTAAGGCCGTCCGGCGCCTCCACGGTGAGGGTGTGGGTGAACCCTCGATCCACCGGCCCATGGGGCTGCAGACCGAGGGCCTCCAGGTGCTCCCACCACCCCTCCAATTCGGCCAGGTCCCCGGCGCGGAACGCCACATGCCGCGTGGCACCCTGTCCAGATCGGGCGCGGTACCCGGACCCCGGCCAGTCGAACAGAGTCATGGAACTCCGCGGCGCCACGTCGGTCCCGTCGTATCGAGCCCAGAAGAAGTGCCTCGCCTCCCCATCGTCCTGATTCACCGTCCGCTTGACCAACGAAAGACCGAGCACGTCACGATAGAAGGCGTCGGCCCGATCCATGTCATCCGTGATACCGGTGATGTGATGGATCCCCTGAAGGCTCATCTCCGGTGAAATGGCGGAAATGGGATCCGGATGGGTTTCCATGTGGATGGCTCGCTCATCCCGGCTCCCTCGCATGCGTTCTCCGTGGTCGTCGGCCCCGATGAAGCTCTCCCCGAGCCGATCCATGGGCTCATCGTATCCATAGCCCGGACCGGCGGTGGCGATCTCCACCACATGTCCTTCGGGATCGCGGAAATAGATGCTGCGGAAATAACCCCGGTCGTAGGGCCCGGATACCGGGACTCCCCGGTCGGAGAGCCAACGCTTCCACATGAGCTGGGTCCCCTCGTCTCGCGTCCCCAGCGCGACATGATGGATCCCGCCGACGCCCCAATGACCGCGGCGGCCCGACGTCTCCTCCACCAACTCCACCATGGACCCGGGGCTGCCCTGGGCGTCGGCGAGGAGGACGGTCCGCGGCCCCTCCGCTGACGCACTCCCTTCCCCATCACTCCGCCCGGGTCCTTCGGCCACCCCCTCCGCTGACCAGATGGTGAGGCCCAGAAGCCGGCTCCAGAAGTGAGTTGTACCCTCCAGATCACCCACCCGCATGGAAATGTGATGGAAGCCGGTGGTCGCCCGCTCTATCGCTGTATTCATGAGTCGTATCTCCAGGTCGAGCATCTTCGCCGAATTACACTGCGGAAAAACTATTCAATCTTAAAACATCTGGCAAGATACGAACCGGCCAGGGGGGAGAGATGGAAGCCGGAGTCAACGAAACAGACGCCCGATCCAGACGCGCGATTCAGGCACCCAGTTCGGGCACCCAGTTCAGGCACCCGGTTCAGGCGCCCGGCCGGATCCTGCGCCACAGGGGCAGCCGCTGCAGCACCGTGAACAGACGCTCCCGGTCGGGCCTCAACGCCA
>REEG01000064.1 GCA_007695195.1 Gemmatimonadales bacterium
CGGCGACCATGACCCAGTCGGCGCTACCGTCGGCGGGCACCGAGACCCTCCCCCGAAGCAGGTAGGAGCCCCGACGGCCGGTCAGTACGTCCACCGGTGCGTGGGGCTGCCCACTCCAGACCGCGTCCAGGACCCGCTCGTCCAGATGCACCTCCGCGCCGTCCAGCCCGGCGGACCAGACCAGGGTGGCAGCCAGGGACTCGGCCGGCTCCGCCCGGTCGGTGATGCCCGACTCGAGCGCGAAGATGGCCACGGTCCCCCAGCGGCCCGTCTCCGACCGCTTGTACGCATCTGCCAGGTTCGATGCCCGACGCTGGGTTTCCGCGCCGACCCCGGGCGGTAGGATGTCCAGGAGGCCATCCACCACCTCGACCTCCGCACCGTCCCCCGTGAGGTCGGCGAGGTGCACCGTACGGACCCATCCGAAGTCCCGCGACGGTTCCCACGTCATACGGAAGCTGAGGCCCCACCGGTGGTTCGTCTCCTCCAACGTCAGCGCAGCGCCAACCTCATGCTTCTCGATGGCGCGGGTGCAACCCGGGTCGAGCCGGCGGCCGAAGGGCTGCCAGTGCTCCCGGTCCGGGCCGGTGCCGCGGGCGAGGAGGGACACGGGTCCGGTGACGCCCACCGCCCGATGCAGACGATCGTCCGTCTCGTAGGGGAGGAAGGCGCCATCGGCGTCGACCCGGCCGGCCGTGAGCGGCCCGTTGCTTGAGATGAAGAGCCAGAGGTCGCTGTCGGAGACCACCGTAGCCAGGAACGGTTCCATGTGCTCGAGCCCATCGATGCGGTACCATCGTTGACCGCCGATGTCGATCAGTCGACCACGTGGGTTGTCCGAGGCTTCAGACATGCCAGGCCTCCGTAGCGGAAGGGAGCTTGAGGGGTGGGTGGGTGGTGGGGACGGTTGTTGTCACCGCAGGCCCGAAAGAGTAACACCTGAGCCGGTGGGAGCCGAAGGTGCCGACCCCGGGGGGGGTGGCACGAGTCTGCGGTCAGAGCACGGGAATGGTGTGAAACGTGAACTCGAAGTGGAAGTGGGAATCGGGCTCCACTGCCATCTGATGGCTCATGCTCATCACCGATTCCATGACCTCGCCCCGCTCCACGTCGATGCGGATCCGTCCGGTGAGCCGCGCCTCGCTGATCTCGCCCCCGGCCGCTCCCACCCCCATCTCCCCCGAGATCTCCACCAGACCCTCCAGCCGTCCCTCTCTCTCCTCCACGCCCACCAACCGGTACCGGGCGCGGCTGATGGGATCCATGGCAATGGGCATGGGCTCGGCGAGGGCACCAACCTCCATGTGACGTGGAAGCCCCGAGGGGATCCCGTCGGGCCGATCCTGTGGACCCATGAGGCTGGCGATCCCCCAGATCCCCAACATCTCCACTTCGCTCTCGGGGCTCGCTTGGAAGAAGACCGGGTCCAGCTCGCCACCGGGGAGGAAGGGAACCCGGAAGGTATGACCGATGAACTCCGGAATCACCCGGAACTGGCCTTCGGTGGGTTCCGGGTCCGTAGCCGAGTCCCAGGACCTCACCTCTCCGTCCGGCCCCGTCCTCTCCACTCGGTAGACCGTAGGCTCGATCTCGAAGATCCCCGAGCCATCCTCCCGGAGTTCGATCACCCGAAGGCGGGCCTCAAGATGGCTCGTCTCCTCATGCGCCCTGCCCGGAGTCTCGCTCCGCTGGGATCCGGTGACGACCCGATGAAACTCGGTCCCCTCCCGCAGTTCGGGAAGCGCAACCCGATCCTGGGCCGGTAGGGCGCCCGGCAGGAGGAGTAGCAATCCCAGGAGGGCCGGAAGGTACAGGACCGGAGAAATCTCTTGGCTCAAGGTCATGGCATCGTTCGTTGGTATTCCAGGGAAGCGGGCGGCTGGACCGAAAACGGCCAACTGCGACAAAGGTGGCCGGTTCCCATCAAACCGGCCAGTCGACGCCCCCGGCACGGTGCCCAGATGACGACCGGGCACTATGGGCGCGGGAAAGTGCGACCCAAGCATCCAGGGTGGGGGCCCGAGCGCCGCCGGTGGCCCCCCCGGGTCGGAGTCGTCCTGTCCCACCTCCGGGGCGGAATGTCCACCGCAAAGGCGCCGGAGGACCACAGGAGGTGGGATTTTCCCGCTGCACAGGCTCGCGTGAATGCATGTGGTAAAAGAGGTTAGCGTCCCGGGTCACGAGGCCATGAGGTCAGGATACCAAGCGGGCACCAAACCTGCCACTCTCGGGCGCGGTGTTCGAACCTCTCGGAAAAACTGAAGCTGAGGCTTCGGGTGGACTGAGCGTTGGGGTGGAAGGGGAACGGGGTCTATCACACCCTCGGGGAGGCCTTCTGATGCTTTGGAACCCTTACGTCGACACGGGTCTGGTGCGGGCCCTGGGACCCATGGGCTGGGCGCTTGGGCTCGCTCTCGTCATCTTCGTGCCCCCGCCACCGGCATGGGCGGCTCCCCAGGATCCCTCCGAAGAGGCTCCCACGGGGGTTCAAGTCCGGGATGCCACCGTCCTTGAGGCCTTCTTTGACGGGATGCTCGGCGCCGCCCTCCGGGAAAAGGGGATCGCCGGCGCCACGGTGGCCGTGGTGGGGGGAGGTGAGATCCTCTTCACCAAGGGGTACGGGTGGGCCGATGTGGAGGCTCGCCGCCCCGTGGACCCTCACGAGACCCTCTTCCGCCTGGCCTCAGTGACCAAGCTCTTCACCTGGGTGGCCCTGATGCAGCTGGCGGAACAGGGCGAGGTGGACCTCCACGGCGACCTGAACCAGTACCTGGATCTTCGCATCCCCGAAACCTTCCCCGACCCCATCACCCCCTTCCACCTCCTCACCCACACAGCGGGGTTCGAGGAGGAGATGCGCGACCTCTTCGCCTGGCACCCGAACGATATGGTCCCCCTCGGCCAGTGGCTGCGGGTGAACTTCCCCCAGCGGGTCCGCCCCCCTGGCACCTTCTCGTCCTACTCGAACCATGGAACCGCCCTGGCGGGCTACCTGGTGGAGCAGGTCTCGGGGCTCTCGTGGGAGGCCTACCTGGAGACCCATCTCCTGGGGCCGCTGGGAATGCACCGTACCAGTGCCCGGGAGCCCCTCCCGGAGCCGTTGGCCGACGGGGCGTCGACGGGATACCGGCTGCAGGATGGGAGACTCATGCCCATGCCCTTCGAGCTTTCCAAGGGGGGAGCCCCTGCGGGCTCGGCCAGCTCCACGGCCGCCGACATGGGTCGCTTCATGCTCGCCATCCTGGGTGGCGGGATCCTGGACGGGGTCCGGGTGCTGGACCAGGGGACCGTGGAGGCCATGCTTTCAACCCAGTTCAGCCACGATCCCCGCCTCCCGGGCTTCGGGCTGGGGTTCTTCGAGATGAACAGCCATGGGGTCCGGATCCTGGGGCACGGGGGGAACTCCCTCTGGTTCCACAACGTCCTGGCTCTCTTTCCGGATCACGACCTGGGGCTCTTCGTCTCCTTCAACACGGATACTGCGGCCCCCCTCACGTACGGCTCCTTTCTGACCACCTTCCTGGACCGCTTCTTCCCGGATCCTCCGCCCGCTCCGGAGGCCGTCGCCCACGGAAGCCTCGACCCCCTCACCGGGACGTACCGGTTCAACCGGATCTCGTACACGACATTCCAGAAGGCGGCGGGCCTCGTCTTCGGCCTGTCGGTCCGGGAGGACGAGGGCGTGTTGGTGGTGGGATCTCCCCTCGGACGGATGCGGATGGTCCAGGTCGAACCCGGCCTGTTCCGGGAGGAGCATGGCTCCAGCCTCGTGGCCTTCCGCACGGACGAGGCCGGTCGCGGAACCCACGCCTTCCTCTCCATGGCTCCCATGATGGCGGCGGAGCGGGTGCCCTGGCACGGAGCCCCGGCGCTTCACTTCGCCATCCTGGGGGGAGGGCTCCTGGTCTTCCTGGGCTTCCTGGTGGCCGCCCCGGTGGGATGGTGGCGGCGGAGACGGACGGGCTCACGATCGGAAGGCGAGGAGCGTTCCGTAGTCCTGGTCCGGCTGGCCCTCCTGGTGGCTGCTGCCGCGCACCTGGCCTTCGTTGTGTCGGTGGCGGTAATGGCGGCGCCCGACCCCTTCGCCTTCCTGACCACTCCCATGACCGGCTTTACCCTTGCCCTGACGCTGCCGGTACTGGGCACCATTGCGGCGTTCATGGCCGGGGCGGGGACGGCGATTCAGTGGTGGAAGGGAGCCGGCACCCCCTGGACCCGCCTGGGCACCAGCGGCCTCGTGGTGGTGGCGCTCCTCTTCGCCTGGTCCCTCCACTACTGGAACCTCCTGGGGTGGCGCCTGTGAAGCCCCGATGGAGTCCGGCCCCGCCGCAGCCATTGGAGCACCGGTCCTGGACCCGTCAGGCCACGGGGCTTGAATCACGACTCGGAACGGGGTTCAACCTCAGGGAGGATCCATGAACCGGCTATTGAACCGGCTATTCGGTGTGGTCCTGCTGGTCCTGGTGAGTGCCATGCCCCTGGAGGCTCAGAACGGGGAGGCCCGGGACCGGGACTCCCGCGGACGGTGGAGTGTGAGCACCAGCCTCACCTTCCCCCTGGTGCGCATCTATCAGGTCTATCTGAATTACCGCATCGATGACAGAAACGAGATCTCCATCGGTCCGGCCTTCCAGAACTTCCGGCACGACAGCTTCACGTCCAACGCCTACACCCTGATCCTGGGGTACCGGCGCTACGTCAGCGACCATACGAGCGTGGAAGCCGAGATCTATCCCGCCTACAACCGCCTGTACTCCCACGTCACCGAGTCGTACCACCCCGGCTGGGAATTGTGGGCCGAGGCCAAGGTAGGCTACACCTGGAATCTGGCGGATGACCGCCTCTTCCTCCATCCGGCTCCCGGGATCGGGTTCGGGATCTACCAGTCCAACCCACCCCCCAACTTCCAAGACGAAATCGAGTCCCCGATCTTCGTCCCCCAGCTCCTCATGGGGATCCGATTCTGAGGGGTGACGACCCGCCAACGGTCCGTCGTGCAGAGCTGATCCGCGACGACGAAGGCCCCTTTCTCGGATCGGCAGGGGCCGCGAGACCAGTAGGGGTGCGAGCACCGGACCCCGGTGTCGAGCACCAAGGGGTTCATCCAGGCCCCTGTCTGCCACGCCCATGACTGCGAGGCTGCGGTGGACGGCGATTCGCAGGTGATCCTGGCGAAATAAATTAGAATCCGCGTTCTATTTTTTGGCTCTCCGGAGTATCCAGGGAACCGGCTTGAGCCTGGTTGGGAACAGCGGTGGAGACGGTGACCCTCCCTCTGGCCTTCCGAATCGGATCCGCCCCCGCCCCGACTTGGAAGATCCCCACGGGGCCAGGAACACCCCTCCGAGCCCCTGCCACGTCTTCGTGAACCTCCATGTGTTCCCTCCAGGGCCTCCAGGAGAGTGCACCTGCTTACGTGCACCCCTGGGCCTTTGTTCTTGGATCGTGTTGGTGGCCGGTCCCCATACAGCTTCCCGTTCTGGAGGATGTGCGCATGAGCGGGTGTGCTTCAGCACGTGCCCGTGAGGACGTGCTCGCGTCGCCAACAACATCCCAGAACAAATGCGGCTCCTCGCGTATCTCGATTACGCGCCTGAATCTTTGTTCCGAGATGGTGTTGGTGATCGATCCCCATGGAGCGTCACCTTCGGGGCTGGGCTGGATGGGTGAAGGTGGGCCACAGGGATCGCAAATGGGGCGGTGCGGTGGGTAGGTTTCGGAGGAGCGTCCGAGGTGCTCACGCCCAAACTCTCCTGGAAATGGTGGACCACCCCCGTCGTGAACCCGGACGAGCCCCGGCATGGTGACGGCCCAGATTGGGCCCGAGGCGCCTTTCTACAGCTCGTTGACGCCGTCGGTGTCATTCGCTCGGGCTCACCGACCACTAGGATCCCGCCGGGATCGAGCCGGAGCGAAGTAATGAAGTCGCTGGGGAGCCCCTGGATGCGCGTTTTAGACATAGGGCGATCATCGCTGGATTCCGCTCCCCTTGGTGCCGAGCCAGAAGCCGCCCCCATCGTTGGGGTGAATCACGGTGTTTTAAAGGCTGAGCAGCCTGTCGGCCAAGGTGCAGGTCCGGACATGGTCGCCCTGAATTCAGGTGATCCCACCCGCGACCGTGACGACCCAGATCGTTTCGTCGCGGTCTTCAAGGAACGCGAGGGCGACCCAATGTAGCGGGTGGACCGCGGCCTATTGCACCGGAGTGAACCGAACCGTCCGTGCATCGACAAAGTAGGTGTGCCCGGTCTGCCAGGTTCCCGAGACGCCGAGGGTAACATGGACCGTGCCGTCCCAGGGTGCTTCGCTGTCTACGTAGAAGTGTGCCGGCGCGGTGTACCAGGAGCACCGACCGGAGATACCGCGCATCCAGGTGCGGCGCGTCGATGGAGCTGGCCGTGGAGTAGGGGAGGCCCACGATGGGGCCGCCCGCTTCGAGGACCCGGAGGGCCTCGAGGGGGCCTTCCTCCCGCCAGGCCAGTCGGGCGCGGATCTCTCGTCCGTACTCGGGGACGACGGCATGGGAGCCGGTCTCGAGGGCATCAAGCCAGCGGCGTGCTTCGTCCACCTCGTGGAGGGCCAGCGCGACCCGGGACAGGTAGTAAGCTCGAGGCGCCGCGTTGCCGATGTCCCGACTGGACAGGGCGAAGGCGATTCCCGGATCTCCGCCGACATCGGCCTCCCAGCTCAGAAGGAGTTCGCGAGCCAGGCCGAGCCGGTGCTCGTCCGGCGGGGAGGATCAGGGGCCCAGAGCGACGATGGAGGTCACAACGATACCGTCGGGACGGACGTAGGTGGGCGAGTCCGCCACCACCACCACAAGGGCCCCGCACCGTTCCTGCACCTCTGGACTCAGCTTTTCCCGAAGCGCCTTCAGGTTTGCGGCTCCCTCCTCCACCCGCCGCCCCCCGAGCTTCACTTCCAACCCGATCCAACGACCGTCCCTGGCCTCCACGATCGCATCCACCTCCAGACCTTTGTTGTCACGGTAGAATCGGACCTGCGCTCTGTGAGGCTCGGCATAGACGCGTAGGTCATGGATCACCTGCGACTCGAATAGGAAACCGGCCAGCTCGATCTCGGGACCCAGAAGGCGGTCCGGCGTTGCGCCAAGCGCCGCTACCGCGAGCGACGGGTCTGCCAGGTGCCTCTTGGGGGTGGCTACCAGTCGAATCCGCGATCTCAGTTCTGGTTTCCAGCTTTCCTGATCTTCGATGAGGAATAGCCGGCGAAGCGCGCCCAGGTAGTCGTGCAGAGTGGATTCGCTAATGGGCTGTTCCGAGGTTCGGGCGATGGTTCGGAGTGAGGCGTCCGTCGCCGTATTCCTCCCATAGGACGCAATGAGACGGCGTACCGCATCCGCGTTCCGACGGACCCCGTCCACATGGCGGACTTCTGCCTGCGTCATCATGGCCAGATAGTCGCCGTTGGCATCGAGGGCATCGCCCAGGGAGAGCCCCAGGTTCGTCGGCCACCCACCTACGCAAATGGCCTCGACGATCTCGGACACCGTCAGGCGATGCGCCGATGCCTGAGATGTCCGGCCGTCCAGGAGAGCCCCCACCGAGACCTCCCCATTGGACATCCCTCGCTCAAGGAGGCTCATGGTCCGCATCGGTACCGGAGCGATCCGACGCGCGCCCGTATGGAGGCGATCTCCCTCGTTCTGTTCCACTGAACCAGTGAGGAGGAACAGACCCTTCCCTTGCTCATCGTCAATTCGTCCCCGAACCGCCTCCCAGAGTCCCTCGACGAGTTGATACTCGTCGAGCAGGCGGGGAGGGTCTCCGTCCAGCACCAGTCGAGGGTCCACCCGGGCCGCCCTGAGGGCAGCGGGATCCTGATCCAAGCGGACCTCTGAAGCGGCGAGCATCCTTGCGGTGGTTGTCTTCCCTATCGCCTTCGCGCCGGTGATCAGCACGCCCCCATGCGTCCTCAAGCGGTCCTTGATGACCTTCTCAACGATACGGCTCAGTCGTTCGGACATGCGAGACCTCAGGTGCACGGAAAAGAGGGATCGTACCTAGAATAACACAGGGATTGTACGGCACCAAGACTAGGGATTGTACCCACAGCAACACAGGGATCGTACTCGCCCGAGGCCTCAGGCAGCTGGGCCTGGCACATCACCGGGTCGGCGTCCTGCGCCTCGGCGAGGAAGGTCTCCCGGTGGTGCTGGACCACCGCGTAGAGGGGCGGCTCGATGGGGTACCGGGGGCGATAGACAGCACCGGCTGGGCGATACGTCGGCGCTGCCGTGGAGCCCGACCATCGGCGGGCGGAATGGAGAGGGGCTGGGGCAGGCCATGTCCCAACCCACCGGAAATCCGTGTGCTGCGCCATGGCTGGATCAGCTATGGGTCGCCGTCTCCGGAGGTGCCGACGAAGCAGAAGTCCGGGGGTGAGGACCCGAGGAGGCGATTGGAGCGGACTACCGCTCTGGGGATGAGCCGCAACCACCGAAGGCGGGTAGCAAGTGCATGACTTCTACGGTTCCGGACCCAGTTCGCGAAGGGATCACGCTTCCAGATAAAGACTGGCCGATCCTCGGGGAAGATGCTCTCCAAGGACCTGCCACCAACAGCATCCATGAACAAAAGCCCAGGGGTCCACTTCGGGGGGTACACTCGCGGTGCGCGACGAGTGGGAAGGAATACGGGGAAAGAGACTCAGGGTGCCCTTAACTCCTCTCCCAACCCCTCCACCGGATCCGGATCGGGAGCCAAAATTAGAACCGGGGTTCTAATTTTCCGCTTCGGGGGGTGATGGGAAAGTACCGGACGGGGTTGCCACGCTCAAAGGGCGGGGGAAGGTCTCCGGTTACCATTACTGGAATACCTGAGGAAAAGAAAACCGCCGTGAGCAGGTGTCACGGCGGGGCGCCGCCCGGATTACCTG
>REEG01000238.1 GCA_007695195.1 Gemmatimonadales bacterium
CCGCGTCTCAAGAACGAGCCAGCTCCCGACGGATCCGATTCCTTGCCGCTCTAGATGCTCCGCATCCAACCGGCGTATAGCAGTAGGATTCATCGTCGAAGCCGCCCCGGGCCACCTTCTCACCCGTGCAGGACCACCCCAATGATCGCGGGTGTTGACATGATGCCCTTCATAGCAGTGGATCAAGCAGCATCTCCGGATCAAGGCCTTCTTCGGCACCTCGGCCAATGCGGTGAAGTCCCAGATCTGGATCGCCATTTCGGTCTACCTGCTCGTGGCCATCGCGAGAAAGCGGCTCGGAGTCGAGCGCGATCTCTACACAATGCTACAGATCCTCAGCGTCCATCCCTTCGAGAAAACCCCTCTCGCACAACTGCTTTCGGCCGAGGGCTACACTCCCAAAGAGGGCGATATTCGCAACCAGTTGTGGCTCTTCGACTTATAACCGGACACTACTGATCCCTCAGCCATTCGGTCGCTGTGAATCACGACGGCAGCAAGGTTGAATTCCTGCACCCTGGGCATCTCAACACTGGGGCCGGCGCCACCAACAGAGAAGCAGGCCAGGAGAACCAGGGCACCCCGGTAGCGGAAGTGGTTCACTGTCGCACGAGTCGGTACAGGACAACGCTCTGGACCCCGAGCTCGTCCTCCTCGACCGCCCAGACCCCACCTTCGACCACTTCCGTCAGGCGGGGTCGCCGGCCGCGCGGCGCCGAGACAAGGGAGACCGGAGCGAGTTCCCCGTTGAGGACGAGCCACCGAGTCCGTTCAGCGAACTCTTCCCGCTCGAGCCAGAGCTCTCCGTTCCGTGCGAGGTGGGCCGCTCGTATCGGTGGTTGATGAGCGGGAAGGCCGATCCATTGGAGGAGCTCAATCGTCTGGGCGCGGGAGCGCCCCACCTGCTGACCCCGCTCCACCATGGCATTGACGATGCTGTCTCGTACGGTTTGACCCAGGGGTAGTGGCTGGTACCGGTAGGTGGTCGTGCGGGCACTGCCACCGGACGACCGAGCCACCTGGAAGTCTGCAGTTCCCCTTCCGGGTGGCGCAGCCCTTCGCTCAATGAAGATTGACCGGGTTATGGACTCATGGACGACGATGGGTCCGTCAAACAAGGTACTGAAAGCCAGGAACCCTCCACCTCCCAGCGATACGGCCGGCGATTCCATCCGGTAGCTTCGGAGGGTGTCGGCAACGCCCAGGGTCGCGTCCACTCGGACGAGATGCTGCTCGAAGGAAGGTCGCCTTCCCCGTTCGGAAGTCGCAAAGTCAGGGCCAAGCGGAGTTACCGCGAGGAACCCACCCTCCGGAACGGCCTTGAGCGGCGCCAGTCCGGCCCCGGCGCCGGCGCGCCCAACTGCGGTCGGATCCATGCGGCGATCTGAGATCAGTTGGCCCTCCAGGGAAAAGGTCGAGACTCGCCCCAAAGCCTGGTCCGCGATCCAGACATGGTCGCTCGTCAGCCCCCACGAGACCGGAGCGCGCAGCTCTCCGGGGCCGTCGCCCCTCCGACTGATCTGCCTGAGGAATCGCCCGTTGGAATCGAAGACACGCAGGGCGGGAATTCCGGAATCCAGAACATACAGGTGGCCCTGGGAATCCACCCGCGCGCCCGATACCCGTTGGAAGGCGTCGTCCGGACCATCGGCAGTCCCGATCCGTAGGACCTCGACCAATTCCAGCGCCGGGAGCTGCGCACGCGAGAGATCGACCGTCTGAGCCCCGAGCGCTGAGGGCCCGGGAAGGAGAGCAACGAGTCCGATGAGCACAAGCGAGGCCCCCCGTGAACCTCGAAGGTTGGGCACCCGCAAAGGCGCAGAGCCCTGCCCACCAGCACCACGGGGCAGACGGTGGCGGTCAGTAGAGAGCAATGGCGAATACATCTGAGCTCGTGTCGGAGCGAGAGCGGCAGGTCGTTCGAAGTCCGAGGTGGGCGGTGACGGCCGTCACCCCCGGGGAACCCGGAAGTACTACCAGGAGCTGGTCTTCCGTCGGCTCCTCCTCGCAGAGTTCGTACTGATCGATCTGGCACTCGGTACCGTGCATGTCCTGGAGGCAGTTCACTCTGCCTTCCTCTCCAGGAAGCGCCGCATCGCAGCCAATGCTACCGGGCACCCAGCCGGTCTCGTTGTCCCACACTCCTTCGCATACATAGCAGTCCTATGTCCAGAGTGCCTCGGCCTGGCCAGGGGCGACCGCAATCGCCGCGGAAATGAGCATGAAGGGAATCAGAATTCTCATGTAACCTCCCGGGTTGGGTGGGGGCTTGAGGCACCGCAGCGAACGCGGCGCCCTGGCACCCCCTCAAGAGACGATCAACTCATGTCAGCCGAGGATAAGGGAGTGTGCCCCTCCCCCGCACCAGCAGAATTCCCGGAATCACCGCAGATTTCCCGGAATCGTTTCCCCACCCCGCTGATTCGCCTCGGGAACGTATCGCCTCCGCTCGAGCAGGAGCTCGATCAGCCCCTCCCTGCCGAGCCCATCCTCGTTCTCTCCGGTTAGCCGTACCACATAAGCGCGAAGCTCGTCGCGCCGATAGAACCCGAGGTCTGAGGCCACCGCGTTCCACGAAGGGCGAAGCTGCCGGAGGGTGCACGCCCTGAGACATGTCAGCCAGCGAACGAGCCAGCCCGGATTCCACTTCCCATCCTTCGACAGACGCCAGGCCAGCTGCTTGGGGGTGGCTCCACGAATCCAGAGATCCGCCAGAATCGCGGCCGACAGGCCGTCGCTATCAGCGTTGGCTCTCGTGGCAAACGGAAGCGCCCGCTCCAGGAGCTTCACCCACTGCGAGGGAACCTGACCCTCCAGGATCTGAATCGCCTCCTGGGCCCGACCGATTCCGGACAATGCTCGGATGCAACGAGCGACTGCCACTGCAGCGGAGCTCTCCTGGTCCATTAGGATCTCCGTGACCCCGATCTCTCCCGCCCGCTTCCAGTCCCGGGCCGCAAGCTCGCTTCCGCTTGCAAGAAGGAGGATGGGCCGGAAGGGTGCCTGGCGCTGGAAATGAGCCACTAGGTCGAGAGATCTGGACGGGGGGTCCGAGACGGCAGCATCCACTGCCGCGATTTCGCAGCGGGGGTTCGACGCTTCCGCCATCCACACGTCCGTGCGGGGATGCACCAATAGCATGAGCCGCCCCCATCCGCGTTCCTCCATTCGCGAGAGCCCGGCCTGCACCAGTGCGGCGCGGCGGCTGGACCGGCTTAACAGGACGAGGGTCGGTGTGTCGGGCATGCGTCACCTCCAGATTGGACAACGTTCGGGGCGCGCGACCACCTACGTGCTGGCCCGTTGTCCCATTTACGACACACTCCGTCCGTGGTCAATAAAGGATAGGAATTTCAAACGGCCTCCGTGGGTGAAGAGGCAAGGTAGGGCGGGGTATATGGCGGTGCAAGCAGGTGGAGATGTGGGGAGGCAGGGGGTGTGGTGAGCCGGGGGTCTTCGGTTGAACAACCGGGGCGCGAGGGCGGTGTGGCGCCATGGGGATCGGAGCCCGGAGGATGCTGCGATGGGCGGTTGTACCCGGGCGGGTGGGACCAGCTCGTGCCGCTGTGCCTCAGGCGTCCCATTCGTGAGGTGGGGACTGATCAAACTCGAAGTCCGGGATGGGCTCGGGAGCCGCGAGGTCGAAAGTTGGGGACTGATCGAGGTGAAGTTCGGCCTGGGGCGGGCCCCGTGCGGGGGAGACCCGGGGAGGCCGATGCGGTAGGTCAAGATGGAGGAGGATGCGCTCGACGGTGGAGGGGAGCGTGATGAAGGAGATGATGCGCATCTCGCCGCCGCAGACGGGACACAGGAGCGGGAGGACCTCGTAGATCCGGGCCAGGAGCTGGGCCCAGAGCATGCGACTGGATCGTGATCGCGGCGTGGCTGCCGGGGGGCCGGTCGGACCCGTCTTATCAGAGCGGTCCGGCGGAGCTCCGGGGTTGTGGGAGGCATGATCGGGTGAGAGAGGAGACTCCAAGCCGGCACGAATATCGTCGGGCTCGGGTCGACCGATCGAGACCACCGTGGCCCTCAGGCGTGCGTTGGGAGCGAGAACCCCGTGGTAGCGATGTCGATGGATGCGGGGCGGCGGAACGAGACGGGCGAGTCGCTCGAGCAGCTCGAGAGGCGTGAGGCGAAGCTCCTGGCGACCGTGCACGTCGGGCTCGGGGAGCCGATACACCAGGCGAGCGTCCGGCGAGGAGAGGGCCGCGACGCCAGAGGGGGCGTGAAGCCGCTCCAGGGCGAGAGGCCCCCGGGCACAGTAGCGGACGAGCCGCTCGAGACCCGCCCGGTCCAAGGCCTCGATGCGGACGGAGCCGTCGACAGAGAAGCCGCCGGTGCCCCGCCACGTGCGCATGTCCGCCGCCGCCGAGGGGTCCAGGAGGCCATGCCGGGCGAACCACCGCAGGACGCGGAGCTGCACCGTGCGGGCCAGGGCTTCCGCATCTCGGGCCACGAGTGCGGTGGCCTCGTGGAACCGGACCCCGCGCTCGACATCGCCCGAGACCACGCCGTCGAGGGCCAGCACGTGGTAGTGGTAGTGCGGGTTGAGAGAGCCCCCGAAGCGCTGCGGGAAGGAGATCGCTCCGAGTTGTGCGTCCTGAAGTGCGGCCGGAGCGCCCGGACTCGCGGTACGGAGTGCGGACCGGAGCGCCCGGAGGAAGATGGCGAGCACCGCGCTCGCCACCTCGGGCGTCTGGTGCAGGAAGGGCCGAAGCCGTTTGGGCACGGACAGCACCCACTGGCGGACGGGGAGGTGCGGGATCACCTCGTCGGCCAGATGCGCCGCCACCTCCGCCATGCGGCGGGCATTGGCTTCGCCGGTGCCCGAGACCCATGCCTGGAGGTCAGGATGATCGATGAAGCACCACCTGCCCCTGGGGAGCCCGGCCTGCTACGGAGTGCCGACGGACGGGTTCGCCTGGGATGGCGGCTCACCCTGGGGTTCCTGGTGGTGGCGGGCGGGCTGCAGCTCGCAGGACTGGCCGGACGGCTGAGCGCATCCCTCTTCGAGGAGCTTCCCTGGCTTGGTCGACAGGCCATCCAGGCCGTGGTGATGTCCGGGCTGGTGATTCCCCTGATCTACCTCCTGCGACGCCGGGTCGACCGACGCCCCCTGGCCGGAATCGGTCTTGGTCAGTTCGGGAGGGCCGCTCGACACTTCCTTCTGACCCTGGGGATCGTGGCGGCCTTCCTGGCCGCGCCCGCCCTTCTGATCACCGTGGCCGGTTGGGGGAGCTTTTCGGTGGATCTGTCGCCCGACACCCTGGCCTTCATGGCCGCGTGGCTGGCGATCGCCTTCTTCGTCGAGGCATTTCCGGAGGAGGTGGCCATCCGCGGCTATCTCTACCGCAACCTCAGCGCCGCCGTATCCCGGTGGCTCGCGTCTCTGGTCGCCGTCGTCCTCTTCGCACTGGTTCCCCTGGTCCTCGTGGCTATCGACGGCTGGCTTCTTGGAAGCGAGATCAGCCTGGGCGGAGATGATCGCCTCACGCTGGGCTACGTCCTGACCATCCTCCTCTTCGGGGCCCTGGTCCAATACCTCCGGGTGGTGACCGACAGCGTCTGGGCCTGCATCGGGTTTCACCTGGGGTTTCTGAAGCTGGGACGTTGGATCGGCCCACACGACGAGGCCTTCATACGGATCGAGGCCCAGAGCCCGGGAGCGGTGGACGCGACTCTCCAGATCAGCGTTCTGGCTGGGCTGCTCTTCATCCTGGCCTTGCCCTGGCTCGCCCGGCGCAGGGTGGGATGGCGGGAGCGGGACCCCGAGTAGGGGGTCGTGGCGACCCGATGGCGGCCGCCCTCACGGCGCATCTATTCGATGCTTCCTTCCCGAGGAAGGGTCGTCACCGGGTTCCGAGAGCCGCGGCCGTCGAGGAGTCGTTCCAGAAACCCCACCTGCGCCTGGAGACGACCCACCTCCTCTTCCAGGGTCCTGATCCGGGCGATCTCGCGACGGGACGCCGCCAACGCCCTCCGGATATCAGCCATCTCCCCCCGGGATGCCGATCCAGCCTTTCCCCTGAACCACTCTCCGAAGTGGGGGGAGATCTGTTTCAGGAGTATCTCTCCCAGGTGAGCTGTGGTCACTCCAACCCCAAGGACGGCGGCGAACGCCACCCACCAAATGCCTTCCATCTTACCCTCCTTGCTTTGAGATTTGCGTGCTTACCGGGTTCCGTCCTTCCGGTTTATCGGGGCGCGCTGGTCACTGGACGGGCCGCCTCCCCGGACGTCGCCACATCGTGAGTCAACGGATTCACGTCATGCAGCTTGCCGTTGCTCATGACCCAGCCCACATCGCGGGCATGCGTGATGTCGTCCAGCGGATTGGCGCGCAGGAATACGAAGTCCGCCTCGTAACCCGCAGCCCAGCGCCCCGTTTGGTGCTCCAGTCCCATCACCCGGGCGCCACCGGCCGTTGCCAGCTCCAGCACCCGCCACGTCTCAAACCCTGCATCGACCATGAGCTCGAGCTCGGTGCCAAACGAGGGGCCCCCTCCGGGACCATCCGTACCGATCCCGATGGGCACGCCGGCGGCGTCGAGCCGGCGCGCGAACTCGAACACCCGCGCCATGGCCGCCTCGGCGCGCTCCGTGTCCTTTTCGGTCCAGTCGGCGAGCGCCATTGCTCCAAAGCTCAGCAGGCCCTCCAGCGTCTGCGGGTGAATGTAGGACCGGTGTTCAGGCGGATAGACACGCTCCACGGCATCCGGCCCGGTCATGAGCGCGTTGACCTGAAGGGTCAGATCGACGGTTGCTCCGGTTTCAGCCAGTGTGGTGAAGAGCGCCTGCATCTGAGGACCGTCGAACTCCACGCGCTCGAACCACTGATACATGAAGCGCGAATCCGGGCTGCGCCCGTTGATGTAGTCCTCTCGTACGTCAGGTTCGAGCAGCTCCGGGCTGGTGGGCAGGGCGTGCAGGAAGCCCCGGACTCCCAGCTCGGCGGCGCGGGTCCAGCTCACCTCATCGAGGTGAGCGATGGGCTCAAGGCCATGTTCGTGGGCCACCCGGGCGCCGACTTCCAGTTCGGCTTCGGTCAGGCCCTGATAGAGCTTGAAATACCGCATGCCCAGGGCTGCCTGACGCGCGGCTTCGGCCCGCCAGTCTTCCTCGGTGCGCGGGTAGTCGAAGGCGGCACCGCCGAAGGGCGGCGGCTGAATCACCGCGCCCGCATGATAAGCATCGGGGCCTGTCCATTCGCCGGTGGAAACCCGGATGTCGTAGGCGGCGCTCGCTTCGGGGTCCGCTCCCGGGTTGCGCACCGTGGTCACACCGAAGGCCAGGGCCATCCTGGCGTTGAACTCGGAGATTTCGTCCACGCTGTCGATGGTGACGGTGGGCTGGCCATCCAGGATCTGAACAGCGTGGGGACCAGCGGTCAGATGCCCGTGAACGTCAATGAAGCCTGGAAGCGCATAGTGGCCGGAAAGTTCGTGGAGTTCGGAGAAGGCGCCTTCCGGTGACGGGCCGGCCCCGAAGGCGGCGATGCGCCCTTCCTCAACCACAAGCCAGGCATCCTCGCTCACGGTCCGCTCGACCGGATCGATCAGCGTGAAGCCGGTATAGAGGGCGCCCCGCAGGGGCTGAGCGCCGGAAGCAGTCTCCCCGGCGCAGGCGGCGAGCCCCAGCGTGAGCGCCGCGGTCGTGATGGAGGCTCTGAGCCAGGTGGCCTCGGGCATGAGAACGTGTCCTTGATGCAGGGTGGGTTGAATTCCTGTCACGCTTACATCCCGGTAGTCCTCACGACCCGAAAACCATTACGGACCCACTCAGGGCGGGGTGCCCTGCGAGACCCTTCCGTCCCATGAACCTCCGTCCGCCCCCTCCTCGTCCAGCGCGTGAAGGGTGGCTTCAAGCTCGGCCGCGGTCTCGCGAGCCCGACGCCGACTCCGTTCGGTGAAGACCCCGAGGACGCCGAAGGTCAGGCCGAGGATCAGAGCCCCTCTGAGAAGCACCGGGAGGAGGGCCTGATCGCTCTGGATGGCCTCCACGGCCGACCAGATCAACAGCCCTCCCGCCATCACGAACCAGAAGGCCATCAACCAGAGGCCGAACCGGCTGAGTTCCGCCTTGCGCCGTGCACGCTCCAGAGAGAGGCGAAGGTAGGAGCGGGTCGATTCCTCGGCTGGGGCCCACATCCCGCGCTGGTTCAGGATCCCCGCTCCGATCAGGATGCCCGCGAAGGTCCAGAAGACCAGCATGGCCACAATGGTCGCCGGCTCGGGATCGGTGGTCAGCACGCCGACGGACCACGCCCCGACGCCCGGGACCACGATCCCCGTGAGGACCAGTTCACCGACTAGCCGGCGACGGTCGCGCTCCATCCGTCGCCGGGCCCCGGACTCCACCTCGGGCGGCACCTCCTCGGACTGCCATCGCTTCTGAAGCTCGGTCCAATCGAACGGCGGTTTCTCGCTCATGGCGGGGCCTCACGGGGTTCGAGGGCGCGCTGAAGGGTCTTTCGCGCTCGGTGGAGACGCACCGCCACGTTGCCCCCGCTGATCCCCAGCACCTCGGCAATCTCCGGGTTCGACAATCCTTCCAGAGCGAGCGAGATCACCTCACGGGCCGGCGGGGGAAGGGCGTGGACGGCCTTCCTGAGTCGAGCGTGCTCGTCCCGAACCACGGCGTCTTCCGCGGGAGTGGGAGATCCGTCGGCCAGATCGGGAAGAGGCTCTTTCGGGGTGTTGCGCCGGGACCGTTTCTGAAAGGTGATGGCCCGGTTGTGGGCGATCCGGAAGAGGAACGTCCGTTCGGAACTGTCTCCTCGGAAGCGGGGAAGGGCCTGCCACAGCGCCACCAGGATCTCCTGGTAGAGATCCTCCCGATCCTGGGGGCCGGCGGTGTAGGCGCCGGCGAGCCGCCAGAGCGCATCCCCGTGACGG
>REEG01000152.1 GCA_007695195.1 Gemmatimonadales bacterium
CCTCACGGAGGGGAGGGATTGTGACGGGGCGTTCATCGTTGTGACGGGGCGTTCAGGGTTGTGACGGGGCACCCCAGCGTTGCGGCAATGCGTGAAGCATTGCGGCATGAGCGCAAGACGGCACCATGGCTCAAGAGACGCTGGGCGTTGACCCCGGTCAAGTCCCGAAGCCGATCCTTTCGCCTGATCCGGTGCTATCAGAAGGCGAGGGAGAGGTCCGATCTCTCTCCCGTATTGTCGCAGGAACCATCCCGTATTCGCGCCGTATTCGCGCAGGAACCATTGAACCCGAAACCGAGGAGATATCCATGGACGGCCAGAAGATTCTCATGCTGGTAGGAGACTTTGTGGAGGACTACGAGGTCATGGTCCCCTTCCAGGCGCTCCAGATGGTGGGTCACCACGTCCACGCCGTGTGCCCGGACAAGAAGGCCGGGCAGAAGGTGGCCACCGCCATCCACGACTTCGAAGGCGATCAGACCTACTCGGAGAAGCCCGGTCACGGCTTTGCCCTGAACGCCACCTTCTCCGAAGTTGAGGTGGAGACCTACGATGCCCTCGTCGTTCCCGGTGGACGGGCACCGGAGTACATTCGCCTCAATGATCGTGTGCTGGAGATGGTCCGTCACTTCCACGAAGCGGACAAGCCCATTGCCGCCGTGTGCCACGGGGTTCAGCTTCTGGCCGCCGCCGGCGTCCTGGAGGGGCGGACGCTCACAGGGTATCCCGCCTGCGGACCCGAGGTGACGCTGGCCGGAGGGCACTTCCAGGAGGTGGAGCCCACCGAGGTGGTCACGGACGGGAAGCTGGTGACCTCTCCGGCCTGGCCGGGTCATCCCAAGTGGCTCGCCGCCTTCCTGGAGGTCCTGGGGACCCGGATCGAACACCGGACCGCGGCGGCCGTCTGATGGAAGAACGGGCACGGCCCCACCGGCCGGATCCGGTGGGGCCGTTGGGGTTCGCCGAGGGGTCGGAGGTCAACCAACGCGGCCTGTGACTCCTCGGCTGAGTCCCGTCCCCACCCCGAGGCCCAGTGCCACGGCGGTGCCGGCGCCCACAATGGGGGCGATGGCCACCACCGGCGCGGCCAGAACGGCGACGCCTACCCCGGCGATGAGTCCGGCGGCCATGGGTCGTTCCGCCACCCTCGTGTACCGGAGACGGCGCGAAGACCAGTCCCGCGTGCGAGCGTGTCCGAACCAGGCTGCAGTGGCGGCAATGAAGAGGGCGAGAATGGCGGTCATGACATCTCTCCGGAAGATCGGATGGGGATCGGGCGGTCCCGACACAGGGACTTCTCCCTTCCCTACGAATGGGAGGCGCCCAGGTTTCAACCTCGGACCCGCACCCCGTTCCCCAACCGTCCGGTCCCGACCCGTGCCACCTTCCACGACCACGGGTGACCATGGGATCTCCACCGCATCCTCCTCCCACCTCCCGGCCGTCTGATGGCCACCCGGGCCCTGCGTTGGACCGGCTTCCTCCTGATCCTGGGGGCTTTCCTGTACCTGCTCATTTCCCCTCGGGTCGCCGAGCGACTGGTCTTCCTTCCCGACGTCTCCCATCCGGGATCGCCTCCCGCCCTGGCCGGGGTTTCCGGCGAAGAGGTGTGGCTGGAGGCATCGGACGGGGTACGCGTACGGGGCTGGTGGTGGGAAGTCAACTCCAAGGCTCCCGCCGTCCTCTTCTTCCATGGGAATGCGGGACACCTGGGGCATCGGGTCTTCACGGCTCGGGAGTTGGTGGAGCGGGGACTCTCCGTCTTCGTCCTGGGCTACCGTGGGTATGGAGGAGCCGAGGGAATCCCCACCGAGGCGGGGGTACTCCGGGATGGTGAGGCGGCCCTCCGCTGGGTGGTCGCCAGATCGGGCGGGGAAGACCGGGTCGTGCTCCACGGCCGCTCCCTGGGTGGCTTCGTGGCATTGGGCGTCGCTTCACGGTCCGACCCAGCCCCGGCCGGTGTGGTGGTGGAATCCTCCTTCACATCCCTGGAAGAGATGGCTCGGGTGGTCTATCCCTTCCTGCCGCGCTTTCTCTTTCGCCGGTTGCGCGGTCACTTCGACAACGAGGCCGCGGCCCGGTCACTGGCGTCGCCCATGCTGGTCATCCATGGAACGGCGGATGACATGATCCCCACCGGGATGGGAGCCCGGCTGGTGGAGGCCGCCGGGGGGCGCGCCGAGTGGCTGCAGGTGGAAGGAGCCGGTCACAATGATCTCCCCCTGGTGGGTGGGGAGGAGTACTGGGACCGGGTTGCCGCCTTCGCACGGGAGGTGACGGCGCGCTGATCGGCTTGCTCTCGGCATGGGGGTGGCTACATCGTTCGGTGCCCCGCCGCCCAGACGGCGGCCCTCGGACGCCGATCGTTCACCTCTGCGTCGGTTGATCAACACCCTTCTCCTGGAGACTCCGGATGCTTCCAGCCTCTCTTCGTGCGTGCAGGTCCTTCGCTCCCATCCGACGCCGCCGGTCCATGGCGGCGAGATCCAGTGCCCCACCTCTTCGTGCCGGAGCCGCCGCCGCCCTGGCGGTCCTGCTCCTGACCCTCCCGGCGGCGCCGGCCGAGAGCCAGCAGCAGATCCCCATCCCCGCCGACACCACGGTGGTCACCGAGCACACGGTGACCATCGGTGGCGAGACCATCCCGTACCGGGCCACAGCGGGAACCATGCCCGTCTACGACTCGGACAACCAGGCCATCGCATCGGTCTTCTACGTGTACTATGAGCGCACCGATGTGCAGGACCGCACCCGTCGGCCCCTCACCTTCTCCTTCAACGGGGGCCCCGGCTCCGCCTCGGTGTGGATGCACATCGGCTACACCGGCCCCCGCTTCCTGAACATCGACGACGAGGGCTTCCCGGTTCAGCCCTACGGGTTCTCCGAGAACCCCCACTCCATCCTGGACGTGACGGACATCGTCTTCGTGGACCCGGTGAACACCGGATACTCCCGTCCGCTGGAAGGGGTGGATCCGAGCCAGTTCTTCGGCGTGCAGAATGACATCAACTACCTGGCCGAGTGGATCCGCCTCTTCGTCACCCGCCAGGAGCGGTGGGCCTCTCCCAAGTACCTCATCGGGGAGAGCTACGGGACCACCCGGGTGGCGGGGCTGGCGGGCCGCCTCCAGAACTCCCGGTGGATGTACCTGAACGGTGTGGTCCTGGTCTCGCCCACCAGCATGGGGGTGGATCGGGGGGGACCGGTGGGAGAAGCCATCCTCCTCCCTCACTACGCCGCCACGGCCTGGTACCACGAGGCGCTGGAGCCGGATCTACAGGCCCGGGACCTTTCGGAGATCCTCCCCGAGGTGGAGGAGTTCACCATCGAGGAGTACATCCCGGCGCTGAGCCGGGGCGGCTTCCTGGACGAGGCGCGGCGGGACGAGATCGCCCGACAGGTGGCCCGCTATTCCGGCACCTCCGTGGACTTCGTGCGAAACAACAACCTCTCCATCCCCATTACCCGGTGGAGGAAGGAACTCCTGAGGGATCGGGGCCTCACCGTGGGGCGTCTGGACTCCCGGTATCGGGGAATCGACCGGGATGACGGGGGGATCAACTACGACTTCGATCCGGCGCTCACCGCCTGGAACCATTCGTTCACCCCGGCCATCAACATCTACCTCCGCACCGAACTGGGGTACGAGACCGACCTGCAGTACAACATCTTCGGGCCGGTGAGTCCGTGGGAGCGAGCCTCCGACAACACGGCCGAGAATCTGCGTCAGGCCATGGCCCAGAACCCCTTCCTCCACACCATGATCCAGGCCGGCTACTACGACGGCGGGACCGACTACTTCGGCGCCAAGTACACCATGTGGCGCATGGATCCGTCGGGGAAGCTCCGGGACCGGTTCCGCTTCGAGACCTACCGGAGCGGCCATATGATGTACCTGAGACAGGAAGACCTGGAAACCTCCAACGAGCACATCCGGGAGTTCATCCGGGCTTCCATTCCACCCGAGGGGACGCCGGCCATGCACTGAGGGGGCGAGGTGGGATGTGGCGGGCGGGCTCCAGGCCTACTCAGGTGGCCTGGGCCCCGCCCGCTCCCTCCCGGGCGGCCCCCACCAGATCCCCGGCACCCGCCGGAACGCCCCCCGTGGCCTTGGGCTTCGGCTCCTCCCCGTCCGGACCTCCCGTTTCTCCCCGCTCCCGCCCGATGAGGCGGTTGATGAGGACCACGGGGAGCAGTCCCACCATCACGATGAGAAGGGCGGGGAGAGCCGATTCGGCCACCTGTTCATCCATGGCCAACTGGAAGGCCCGGGTGGCCAGGGTGTCGAAGTCGAAGGGGCGCAGGATCAGGGTGAGGGGGAGTTCCTTCAGGACATCCACGAAGACAAGGAGCCCGGCGGACAGCAGCGTCCCCTTCAGAAGCGGCACATTCACCCGTCGGAGGGTCCGGAGGGGCGGAGAGCCCAGGGAACGGGACGTCTCATCCAGATTCCCGCAGATCCGCTCGAACCCCGAGTCCACCGGATTCAGGGCCACCGCCAGGAACCGCACCACGTAGGCGAAGACCAGAGCCGCCACCGTCCCGGTGAGAAGAAGCCCCACCCCGGACCCGGTGATGGGGGCCAGGAGTTCGAGCAGCCTGCGATCCACCCAGATGAAGGGCACCAGCACCCCCACGGCGATCACCGCTCCCGGGATGGAGTAACCCAGCGACGATGCCCGCGACGCCAGGCGGAGAAGGGGCGTGGGCGAGAGGCGGACCGAATAGACGATGATAAGGGCCGCCGCCACGGCGATGAGGGCCGAGACGAGGGCGAGCCCGAAGGAGTTGAGGGCCAGCCAGAGGAAGCGCCGATCCAGCGCCTCGGGCACAACCTCCGCCGTCCACACCAGAAGCTGCCCCACCGGAACAACGAACCCCAACACCACGGGCACGGTGCACGCCCCGGTGGCGAGCCAGGCCCGAGCCCCCCGAAGGCGAAAGGGAGCCACCGGGCGAAAGCGGCTGCTCCCGTGATCGAAGCGGGCCCGACCCCGCTGCGCCCGTTCCGCCAGGATGAGGAGGAAGACGAACGCCAGGAGGCAGGCCGAGAGGCGAATGGCCGAAGGGGTGTCGCCCAGGGAGAACCAGGCCCGGAAGATCCCGGTGGTGAAGGTCGAGACGCCGAAGTACTTCACGGCACCGTATTCGTTCAGGACCTCCATGAGGACCAGGGTCACACCGGCCACCACGGCGGGGCGCGCCATGGGGAGGGCCACCTGGCGGAACGAAGCCCACCCACTCTTCCCCAGGATCCGTGACGTCTCCAGGATGCCGCCGGACTGCTTCAGGAAGGAGGCCCGGGTGATGAGGTAGACGTACGGGTACAGGACCAGGGAGAGGATGAAGACGGCCCCGGGCAGAGACATGAGACCGGTGCGAATGGATGCCGTGGTGACGGGATCCAGGAAGATCTGCAGCACGCCCTGCACCGGACCGGAGTGGGACAGGACCTCCGCGTAGGTGTAGGCCATGATGTAGGTGGGCATGGCCAGCGGGAGGATCAGTCCCGTCTCCAGGAAGCGCCGTCCGGGAAACTCACAGGTGGCCACCAACCACGCCGTCCCCACCCCGATGACCAGGGTCAGTACACCCACCCCCAGAGCCAGGATGGCCGAGTTGCCCAGATAGTCGGCCAGGACCGTGGAGGCCAGGTGCCTCCACGTATCGCTGGACTCCCCGAAGATCCCCAGAAGTACCGAGGCGAGGGGAAGAAGCACCAACGCCACGATGGCGAAGGTGACGAGGGTCCAGGGGGTGAGGTGGGCCCGGAGCCGGGGCCGGAAGCGGTCCCGGGCCCAGCCCCGGGAGAAGGCTATCGCCATCCGGCCCGGTCGAAGATCCGCACCGCTTCGTTGTTCAACTCACCGAGCTGCGCCAGGGGAAGGGGATCGGACCGGAACTCCCCCCACGCCTGAAGCGTGGGCGCCCAGGCCACCCCGGGCCGGACCGGATACTCGAAGTTGGCTTCGGCGAAGGCGCGCTGCGCTTCTTCACTCACGAGGAATTCGATGAGCTGCAGGGCATGGGCCCGATTGGGGGCGTGGGCCGTGACTCCGATTCCGGACACGTTGACGTGGGCTCCCCGGTCGTCCTGGTTGGGGAAGAGGATCCCCACCCGCTGTGCCAACTGCCGACTCTCGGCGTCTTCCGAGTTCAGGAGCCGTCCCACGTAGTAGGAGTTCACCAGCGCCACATCGCCGATCCCCGCCGCCACGTCCCGGATCTGATCGGTGTCGTTGCCCTGCGGCGCCCGAGCGAAGTTCGCCACCACGCCCTCGGCCCAGGCCTCGGCCTCTTCCACCCCCACGGCCGCCACCAGCGAAGCCATGTGGGAGATGTTGTAGATGTTCTCCGAGCTCCGGGCCACCACCCGTCCGGTCCACTCCTCGTCGGCCAGATCCTCATAGCGCTCCAGGAGCTCCGGATCGACCCGGTCCCTGGCGTAGGCCACGATGCGCACCCGACGGGTCAGACCGTACCAGAACCCCTCCGGATCCCGGTAGTCCATGGGCACGGCCTCGTCCAGCAGATCGCTGGAGACGGGCTGGAGGAGGCCCCGCTCCCGGGCACGGTGCAAGCGACCCGCATCCACCGTGATGAGGACATCGGCGGGGGAGGCCTGTCCTTCCCGCTCCAGGCGGGCGATGAGCTCATCCGCCGAGGCGCTCACCACTCGGACCCGGATGCCTGAAAGCTCGGTGAACCGCTGGAAGAGCGCCTCGTCGGTATCGTAATGACGATGGCTGTAGACATTCACCACCGGCTCCGACTCGTCCTGGCACCCCTGGAGGGAGAATGCCAGAACCAGGGTTGGCACCAGGAGGAGGCTCCCCAGCACCCGACGAGCGGTCGGTCGGTTGGAAGGTGAGTGGATCATGGTCCCTTGTTGGATCGAGAGGAAGGAGTCGGGCTGGATGCCGTCATCCTCCGTATGGACGGGGTCGGCAAATGGACGCCTGGTGGGTTGAGAACGAATCTCAACCAGTCCCGCCGAAAAATCCAGACCGGCCCCGGCCCGCCGGGGCGGGCCGGGCGGAGGCGTCACCCGTCACCCAGGGTCAGGGTCAGGGTCGCTCCGTTCACCACCCGTGCCCGACCACCGGCGAGAAATACACAGACTGCCGCGATTTCCTGGGGTGGAATCCAGGTCGAGGTGTCGGCGTCGGGCATGGCGGACCGGTTCCCGGGCGTGTCGATGATGGAGGGAAGGATGGCATTTGCGGTGATCCCGTGGCTGGCCCCCTCCCGGGCCAGCGCCTGGGTGAGGTTCAGCACGGCGGCCTTGGCGGCACCGTAGGCCGACATGCTCGCCGCCCCACCCCGCACGGCGGGGAAGGCGGAGACGTTCACGATTCGTCCCCACCCCCTGGCCTTCATGGCGGGGAAAGCCGCCCGCGAGGTCAGAAATGCCGTGGTGGCGTTCATGGCCATCATCCGTGACCAGGTGGAAGGATCGGTCTCTTCCACCGGAGCCATGGCGAATCCGCCTGCGAGGTTGAGCACCACATCCGGACCCCGGATTCCCCCCTGGTCCTGCTGTGTGGAGGTGTGGGAGGCCCGGATCACCCGGCTCACCACATCCGGATCCGTCAGGTCGGCATCGGGGTGGAACTTGACCCGATCCGAAGCCGCCCCCAGGAGGTCGTTCACAGCGTCGATCTCCGAGGGATCCAGAACGGGCACGTGAACGCGGGAGCCGGCCTCCACGAAGGACCGCACCACATGGCGGCCCAGGGCCCCCGTCCCACCGGTGACGAGAACGGTGCGTCGATCGAGTCCGTCGGTCATCTGCCCTCTCTTTGCTGAGTGATGGAGTGAGTGGGGTCCAGTGCCCCGGTTCCTCTCCGCGCCTTACACCGGGAGCCCGACGGGGTTGCCGGTGTACCTGCAGAAGGCCCGCCCCATGCCTTGCCCCGGGAACGCGGCACGGCCTACCTTTTCAGGCTTCCCGGATCGGTGGGCTTCAGCATCGCCGACCCTTCCCCGGGGCCCCGTATCTACCCACACGCCACCTCCCGATCCAGGCTCCGCCATGAGACTTCACTATCTGGCCGCATCTCCCTGGGACCAGGCCGCCGATCTTCTGGCCCTCGTCATCTTCCAGCAGAATGGAGACGAAGGGTTGGACGAACCGGCCCTGGAACTCGATCGCCGGCTGGGCGGACTTCTTCGTCAGGCTCTGGACGATGGCGATTTCCGGGGTAGGGAAGAGGATCGCCTCGACTTCTTCCTCCCCGGCGCTACGCCTGGGCCACGTCGGGCGGTGATCCTGGGCGGAGGGAAGGTGGCAGAGGCCGATGCCGATCTGGTGCGCCGCTGCGCCGGGCGCGCCGTTCGTGCCGCCGAGTCCCGGTCCCTTACCCGGGTCCACTTCGTCCTCCCGGACCGGAGCCACCTCCCCGCGTCCATCCCGGACGATGTGGCCGTGCAGGCGGCGGCAGAGGGGCTGGGCCTGGCCGCCTGGGACTTCCGGGAGCTCAAGGGCGCTCCCTCAAGTCCTGAGTCCGCGCCTCCCCCACTTCTGGAAGAGGGTTGGGTCCACGCTCCCTGGGAAGGGTCGGGGGATGTGGGTCCGCGGGCCGTGGAGGTGGCGGCCGCGGTGGTGGCGGGGCAGAACCTGGCGCGCGATCTCCAGTGGAGGCCCGGGAACATCGCAACACCCACCCACCTGGCCGAGGTGGCCCAGGAGCTGGGCAGGGAGCACGGTCTGGCTGTGCGGATCCTGGGACCTGCCGAGATGGAGGAGGAGAGGATGGGCGCCCTCCTCTCGGTCGCTCGCGGATCGGACCAGGAACCCCGGCTCATGGTCCTGGAGCATCGGGGCGGAGGCGATGAGGCTCCCCTGGCGCTGGTGGGGAAGGGGCTGACCTTCGACTCAGGGGGCATCTCCCTCAAGCCCGCCGCGGGGATGGAAGACATGAAGTACGACATGTCCGGAGGTGCGGCGGTGCTGGGGGCCATGAAGACCGTGGCCATGCTGGACCTCCCGGTGAATGTGGTGGGGGTGGTCCCCTCATCGGAGAATCTGGTGAACGGCTCGGCCAACAAGCCCGGCGACGTGGTCACCACCCGGGCCGGCAAGACGGTGGAGATCATCAATACCGATGCCGAGGGTCGCCTGATTCTCTGCGATGCCCTCTCCTGGGTGGTGGACCACCATGCGCCCCAGGCTGTGGTGGACTGCGCCACCCTCACCGGAGCCTGCGTAACGGCGCTGGGGCATCACGCGGCGGCGGTCATGGGTACCGACGAGACCCTCATCGACCAATTGCGATCTGCCGGGGACGCTTCGGGAGAGCGGTGCTGGCCCCTCCCCCTCTGGAAAGCGTACCGGAAACAGTTGGAAAGCCCCGTGGCCGACCTGAAGAATGTGGGAGGTCGCCCGGCCGGCTCCATCACCGCGGGGTGGTTCCTGGCGGAATTCGTGGGAGACACGCCCTGGGCCCATCTGGACATTGCGGGGACGGCCTATGGAACCGAGGAGCTCCCCTATCAGCGGAAGGGTGGCTTCGGATTCCCCACACGCCTCCTGGTGGAATGGGTCAGGAGCCGGGCGGATCGGCGCCGGTCATGACACCCCTTCCCGGAGCCGCCGTCTGGCTCTTCGTGTCCCTCCTGGTCCCCCAGGACGCTCCGGCCGCCGACACGCTGACGGTCCCGGATACCCTGGTACCGCCTGCCACAGAGGTGCTGGAAGAGGAGCCGGAGGAGGATGAGGACGTCCATGACGACGACGACCCGGTGGTGCCCAGGAACCTGCCTTCCCTCCCCAGACCCGTACCGGCGGAGTGGGGAACGGGAGTCTGGGAGTGGGACCGGGAGGCCCTTGAATCCAGCCGTGCCCTGACCCTGGGAGAGCTCCTGGAGCATGTCCCCGGCCTGGTGGCGATTCGAGGCGGAGACCTGGGGCACCCCATGGCGGTCACCACCATGGGGGCCGGGCCGGGCCGGGTGCGCATCTTCGCCGATGGAGCCGAGCTGGCTCCCATGGACGGCGGGGTGGTGGATGTGACGCGGATCGGACTGGTGGGGCTCGACCGGATCCGGGTGGAACGGCGACCGGGGGAGCTCCGTGTCGAGATGGTGGGGATGCAGATGGTGGACCCGCGCGTCTACTCCCTGGTGGAGGTGGGGACCGGCGACCTCCAGACCAATATGTTCCGGGGGACCTTCGCCCACCCGGACGCCATGGGCGGCAATGTGCTGCTGGCCCTGGACCGGGTGGATACCGACGGTCCGGCCCGGCAGGAGCGGGGAGCGGCCTTCGGCGTCCACCTGCGGCACACCCTGATCCGGAGTGATCGGGCGGGGTTGGCGTGGTCGGTGCGGCGCATGACCTCGAGGCGGCTGCCCTCTCTCTACCAACCCGGCGACGTGAACCGGAGCGACCTGAACCTGCAGGGGCGCTACCGGGTCCGGGACCACCTTCTGGCCGATGCTTTCGTCCACCGCTCGGCGGTGGCGCCCGGTGCGGAGGAGACCGATCCCGACAGTCTCATCATGGATGAGGCACGAACGCAGGTCGGGCTTCGTCTCGCCATGGATCGAGGTGATTGGTGGGCCGAATCGGAGATTCGATTCCAGGGTGGTCCCGGTTGGGCCGACGAGGTCCAGGGCCTCCGGGCGGGAGGAATGATCCCCGGGTGGGTGGGGGCATCCGGGTCGGTGGAGCGCCAGGGGTGGGCCGATGAATCGGGCATCAATCTGCACGGGCGCATCTGGACCCGGCCGGTGGGAGGTCTGTCCTTCTTTGTGGAAGGGGAGTCGGGATCCCGCGCCGTGCCCTACTTCGTGGCCCCCCTCCCTCCGCCGGACCCGCAGCCCGAGAACGGGCCCGAGAACGGGGAAGAGGACGATCATACCGGGGAGGATCCGGACCCAGAGGAACCGGTGGATGAGCCGGAACCCCGAGCCCCCCCCCGCTTCGACGAATCCACCGCGTTCCGGGTCGGCGGCGAATTCCGCCGAGGAGGCCTGACCCTGGGGGCTGCCTTCCTGGCTGTGGAGCCCGATTCCCTCCGACCCACCGGACTTCCCTTCGACCGTGAGGGGGTGACGCTCCCCGGCACTCGCCGGACAGGGGTGGAGTTCCACGGACGTGTCCCCCTCACGCGACTCCTGGATGGACTGGCCCTGACAGGTCAGGGGCAGATCTGGGATGAGGCCGAGGGGTGGAGCTACGGACCCGAGAAGAACTGGGACGTGGCGCTGCGCTACCACAACGTGTTCTTCGACACACGCAACCTGGAGATCTGGGGAGACGTGGGGATGCGAGGCCGGGGAGCCATGTGGGTACCCGAGGCCGGTGGCATGGGCGGGGGCCTGGACGCGCTCCAGCGGGTGCCGGTGAATCAGGCCTACTACGCCCGCATCCAGGCTCGGGTGGTTTCGGCTCGGATCTTCATCCAGTGGGAGAATCTCAGTTTCCGCAGGGAGAATCAGGATATCCCCGGCCGGATCCTTCCCCAGACCCGAGCCATGTACGGCGTCAGATGGACCCTCTGGAATTGACGACGCCGGGCCGGAATACCCCAGCCCCCTTCAGAATGGTAGGAATGGTAGGGTTGAAGCGAGGGGCGGGCTTCCATTAACATGACGGCTTCATGAGCACCCTACCCATACGGAGCATGACCGGGTTCGGGTCGGCCGAGGCAGTGGCCGGCTCCAGCCGAGTCCGGATCGAAATCCGAACCGTCAACCACCGGTACCTCAAGGTTCAGAGCCACCTCCCGGCAGGGCTGGAGGCACTGCAGCCCGCCTTCGAGCGATGGATCCGGTCGGAGGTGGCTCGGGGGCATGTATCGCTGACCCTTTCCCTGGAACCGGCCGACACCGAAGGGGACTGGACCGTGCCGGTGCAGATGGATCGGGCCCGGGCGTACCGGGACGCACTCCGCCGCCTCCAGGACCAACTGGGGCTCGGTGGCTCGGTGGACGTGGCGTTGCTGGCAGGGTTTCGGGATATCTTCCAGCCCACCGAGCGGGAACCGGTCCCGGACGCCCTGAGTGAAGAGGATGTGGAGCCGGTACTCCGAGCGGCGCTCACCCGCCTGGGAGCCATGCGGGTGGAAGAAGGGCAGCGTCTGGCCAGCGATCTGGAATCCCGGCTTGGAGCCATGGAAGACCAACTCGTCCGGATCCGGGACGCGGCACCCCGGCGGCTTCTGGCGGAACGGGACCGACTCCGGGAGCGCATCCAGGAGCTTCTGGGCGCCGACATCCCGGTGGATGAGGAACGGATTGCCCGGGAGGTAGCGCACCTGGCCGACCGCTGGGACATCCACGAGGAATTGGTGCGCCTGTCGTCGCATATCCAGATGTTCCGGGAGACGCTGGAGTCCGGCGCCGCCGACGGGGTGGGGAAGCGCTTCGGTTTCATTGCGCAGGAAATGCTGCGAGAGGTCAACACCATCGGGTCAAAGGCCAACGACGCCGAGATCGCCGCTCGCGTGGTGACCCTCAAGGAAGAGGTGGAGCGTCTCAGGGAGCAGCTGGAGAACGTCGAGTGATCACGGGACTTCCGCACCGACCCTGCCCCCTGGTCCTTGCGGCCCCGAGCGGGACGGGCAAGACCACCATCGCCCATGCGCTGGTAGACCGCTTCGATCACTTCGTATTCTCCGTCTCGGCCACGACCCGGCCGGCCCGGACCGGCGAGGTGGACGGCCGGGATTATGAATTCGTGAGCCGCGAGCGCTTTCGCGCCATGATCGAGGGTGACGAACTGGTGGAGTGGGCTGAGGTGCACGGGAACCTCTACGGAACCCCGGCCCGGAATCTGGAGGCGGCCCAGGCCCGGGGAGAGCACGTGGTCCTGGACATCGATGTCCAGGGCGCTCAGCAGATCCGACGGCGGATTCCCGAAGCGGTCCTGGTCTTCATCTTCCCCCCTTCGGCCGAGACCCTCTGGACCCGACTTACGGCCCGGGGTACGGAAGAGCTCGATGAGGTCCGGCGGCGGCTCCGGGCGGGACGACACGAACTGGAAGAGGCCATCCACTTCGACTACATCGTGGTCAACGAGGACCTGGAGCGGGCTGTGGCCCGAGTGAGGGCCATCGTTGAAGCCGAGAGCCACCGGCCTCGGAGAATCCTGGACTTCGGCGGCCAGGTCCGGAGACTCCGGGGTGAGATCGACGGGGTGATCCGGACCGGGGACAACGACTCTCGCCCTTCGGAGTAGTATCCAAGTCGAGTCCATCCGTGTAGCTTCCGACACACAGACCATCCAAGCGAGGCACTGACATGCAGGTTCGCACGCCGAATGAAGTAGCCCGGAACACCGGGAGCAAGTACCTGGGAGTGCTCGTGGCGGCCAAGTACGCTCGGGAACTCAATGCGCTCCCCCGTGACCTCAAGCCACTCGGTCAGGAGAAGAAGCTCACGACCCGGTCTCTTGAGGCCCTCACCTCGGGGCAGATCGAATTCCGCCTGGTAGGGCGGCGACGCCGGGAGATCTGACATCGTGTTCCCCTGGAGCCTGCAACCCCGCCGGCCATGGCAGGGGAGGCGGGTCGTTCTGGGTGTGACCGGGGGAATCGCGGCGTACAAGAGTATACAGTTGGCCAGGGACCTCACCCTTCTGGGCTCCCAGGTCGACGTGGTCATGACCGAAGCGGCTCGCCGGTTCGTGGGGCCCCTTTCATTCGAAGGGGTCACGGGCCGGCGTGTGGCCCGATCGCTCTGGTCCGCCGACGGTTCAGCCCTGCACCTCTCCCTGGGCCGGGACGCTCATCTCTTCGTGGTCGCTCCCGCCACCGCCGACTTCCTGGCACGGGCCGCCCACGGACGGGCCGACGACCTGCTCACCACCGTGCTCCTTGCCACCCGGGCACCGGTCCTCCTGGCCCCGGCCATGAACCACCGGATGTGGGATCACCCCCAGACCGGGGCCAATGTGCAGCACTGCCGGGACCGCCTGGGATATCACATCCTCGGGCCCCATGAGGGGCGCCTGGGAGCGGGAGAGGGGAGCGGGATGGGGCGGATGGTCGAGCCTTCCCATATCGTGGAGTGGTGCGGACGTCTGCTGTCGGGACGCACCGGATCCCTCTCCGGCCGCTCCGTCCTGGTCACGGCCGGCCCCACCCGCGAGCCCCTGGATCCGGTCCGCTTCCTGGGGAACCGTTCGTCCGGGCGCATGGGGTTTTCCGTGGCCCGGGAGGCGTGGTTGAGAGGGGCCGATGTGACACTGGTCTCCGGGCCGTCCAGCCTCCCGGATCCCGTGGGGATTCGAGTGATTCGGGTCGAGACCGCCCGAGACATGCTGGGAGCCGTGGAGGCCCATGTCGCCTCGGCCCAGATTGTGGTCTACGCCGCGGCCGTCGCCGATTACCGGCCCATGAAGCCCGCGAGCCGGAAGACGCGCAAGTCCCACACCGGTGACCGCCTCACGGTGGAGTTGGGTGTGAATCCCGACATCGCCGCCGAAACCGCTTCGCTGACACCGGCCGGCGGAATCCGGGTCGGCTTCGCTCTCGAGACCGATGACCTGCTGGAGCGAGCCGGTGAGAAGCTGCGTGCCAAGGGGTTCGACCTCATCGTGGCGAATCCGGCAGGTGAGGATGACGCCGGCTTCGACGTGGACACGAACCGGGTCACGATCCTGGATCGACACGGCGGTACCCAGGACCTCCCCCTGCTCCTGAAGGACGAGGTGGCCGGGCGGATCCTGGACCGGGTAGAGTCCCTGTTGGAGGGAGGTATGGCATCGGGGGCAGCCCTTTGAACGGTGGAACGCCGGGAAGGGAATCGGCCGCCTCCAGCGGGAGAGGGAACTCCGGGGGAACGGATGACAAGGATCTCAGGGAGGCCGTCGCCCGGTTCCTCGTGCAGAGGGCCGAATTGGGGCAGGGTCCCATGGTGTTCGACTCCCTCCCCGCCGAGCGGGCCCTGGAGATCCTTCGTGGCTCCTTCGTGGTCACACCTGCATCGGGAGGAGACCCGGCGGCGGCACGAAGGGAGGTAGCCGAGGCTCCAGGCCCCACGGTGGCCCCATTGGCTATGGTTCGGCCCGATAAGGTCATACAGCCTGGGAGTTCGGACGGATTCGATCCTCCGGCAGACTACGACGCCCTCAGGTCTGCGGCGATCCAGTGTACCCGGTGTGGCCTGGCCGACGGACGGACGCAGGTCGTCTTCTCCGATGGGCATCCGGATGCGTCGGTGATGGTGGTG
Organism: Gemmatimonadales bacterium; assembly: GCA_007695195.1. GTDB lineage: Bacteria > Gemmatimonadota > Gemmatimonadetes > Longimicrobiales > Gaopeijiaceae > PWLA01. Next base: position 15,181 of record REEG01000152.1, read on the forward strand.
GGCGAAGCGCCGGGCGCCAATGAGGACCGGACAGGGCTCCCCTTCGTGGGCCGAGCCGGAAAGCTGCTGGATCTCATCCTGGCTTCGGTGGATCTCTCCCGGGAGCGCAACGTCTACATCTGCAATGTCCTCAAGTGTCGCCCACCTGGAAACCGGAACCCCCTGCCCCATGAGATCGAGACGTGTTCGCCCTGGCTGCGCCGGCAGATCGAACTGGTGAGGCCCCGGGCGATCCTGGCGGTGGGGACCTTCTCCGGTCGACTGCTGAGTGGTCGGGACGTGGCGCTCGGGAAGCTGAGAGGCCAGGTTTACACCTATCAGGGGATCCCTCTGGTGGTGACGTACCACCCGGCCGCCTTGCTCCGGAATCCGCGTTGGGTCCGGCCCACCTGGGATGATTTCCAACTCCTGCGCGGAATCCTCGAGAGGAGCTGATTCCGGTGGAGCTCCACCGGACCCGGCCGCCGTCCCCATCCCATTCAGCCCTGCCGTCTTACGTGGCTTCCTTTCCCGCACCCTCCGCCGGCCCTGGCCTGGACGATTCCCCCGCCCCGTCGGGGCGGGCCTCGGCCTATGATCGGGATCCACCCTTCTCCGGGCAGGCAGAGGTGTCCGTCCTGGCCGGGATTCTCCTGGATCCCGAGTCCATCCACCAGATCGAGGATGTGGTGGATGACACCATGTTCTATCTGGAGGCGCACCGGACCCTCTTTCGCGGGATGCGGCACCTCTATGAACGACGGGTGGTGGTGGATGTGGTCACCCTGGGGGATCACCTGCGCTCCACGGGGGAGTTGGACCGGGCCGGGGGCGAGGAATACCTGGCCGAACTCCTGGACGCGGTGCCCACGGCGGCCAACATCAAGTACCACGCCCGGATCATCCGCGACAAGGCCCTGCTACGAAGGCTCATCGAGGCGTCCACCCGGACCATCCAGGATGCCCATGCACCGGGTGAGCGGAGCGTGGAAGAGCTGGTGGACGAGGCGGAATCCAGGGTGTTCCAGATCGGCAAGAGTCACGACCGTGGTGGCTTCGTCTGGATCAAGGATCTACTCTGGAAGGCCTTCGAGAACATCGAAGCGCTCCAGAAGAGCGACGGCGGCCTCACCGGCGTCCCCACCGGATTCCGCACACTGGACCGGATGACCACGGGCCTGCAGAAGGGAGATCTGGTGATCGTGGCGGCTCGGCCCGCCATGGGGAAGACCTCCTGGGTTCTGAATGTGGCGCAGAACGCCGCCATCGATCACAAGGTTCCCGTGGCCATCTTCTCGCTGGAGATGTCCAAGGAACAGTTGGTGCATCGACTCCTCTGCGCCGAAGCCCGGGTCGATGCCCAGAAACTCCGTACCGGCCGGCTCTCGCCTTCCGATTACCAGCGGATCGGGACGGCGGGTGCCAAGCTCAACACCGCACCGATCTGGATCGACGACTCCCCCGGCGGAAGCGTCCTGGAGATGCGGGCCAAGGCCCGGAGGCTCAAGGCGGACGGGGGGCTGGGCCTCCTGGTCATCGACTACCTGCAGCTCATGGCGGGCTCGGGTCGACAGGAAAGCCGACAGCAGGAGGTCAGCCAGATCTCCAGAGGACTGAAGGGGCTGGCCCGGGAACTGGAGGTTCCCGTCATCGCCCTTTCCCAGCTCTCCCGGGGTCCGGAGCAGCGAACCGACCACCGTCCACAGCTTTCCGATCTCCGCGATTCCGGGTCCATCGAGCAGGATGCCGATCTGGTCATGTTCCTGTACCGGCCCGAGTACTACAGTTCCACCGGACAGGACGAGGATGGAAACGCGCTGGAGGGGAAGGCGGAATTGATCGTGGGCAAGCAGCGGAACGGTCCCACCGGAACGGTGGAACTCTACTTCCACAAGGCTTACACCCGCTTCGATGACACGGCGCCGGAACCCCGGGAGGGGAGTTTCGTCGGCGGGGCCGGAAGCGGAGGTGGAGGAGAACGGGATGATCTCCCCTTCTGACCTGCTGGGCGGTGTGGGCCTGGCCGTCCCGGCGGCGGGGATGGGTCGCCGGATGGGCGGGGCTCGGAAGCCGTTTCTCCGGATGGCCGGCGAACCCCTTCTGGTTCACGCCCTTCGCCCCTTCCTGGCTCTGCCGGAGGTGACGGCGGTGGTGGTGGCCATGGCACCGGACGATGTGGAGGCCCCGCCACCCTGGCTCATGGAGATGGATCCGCGCATCCGGGTCGTCGCCGGTGGGGAGACCCGTCTGGAATCCGTGGGCAACGCGCTGGATGCGCTTCCTCCCGAACTGCCCATCCTGGCGGTCCACGACGCCGCTCGCCCCATGATCTCCGGAGCGGTGATCCGCGCCTGCATCGATCGGGCTCGCACGGGAGTGGGCGTCGTGGCCGGTTGGCCCGTGGTGGACACCCTCAAGGAGGTGGACGAAAAGGGTCGGATCGTGGCCACACCCGATCGAAGCCGGTTCTGGCGTGCCCAGACACCACAGGTCTTCCCGGCCGGAATCCTCCGGGAGGCCTACAAGAGGGCCCGGGAGGTCGATCTGGGCGCCACCGACGACGCGGCCCTGGTGGCCTGGATCGGGGGAGAGGTACAGATGGTGAAGGCCGACCCGTGGAATCTGAAGGTGACCCATCCACAGGATCTGGCCCTGGCTGAAACCCTCCTCCGGGAGCTCCCCCGGTGACCACCGCTCTCGCATGATGCCCCTTCCCCCAGGAACGGATATGGACCGGAACGAACAGGACGACAAGCCCTTCAACCTCCTCTTCGTCTGCACGGGAAATACCTGCCGCAGTCCCATGGCCGAGGCCCTGGCCCGAAGCCTGGCCCGGAGGCGGGGCCTGGATCGGATGACGGTGAAGTCGGCGGGAGTGGCCGCTCTTCCTGGAATGGAAGCCGCCGGCGGCGCCGTGCGGGCCGCAGAGAGACGGGGCCTCAAGCTCCATGACCATCGGAGCCGTCCGCTGGATCCGGAGTTGGCCACCTGGGCCGACCTGATCCTGACCATGTCCCCCAACCATCTGCCGGCGGTGGTGGCCACCGGCGGGGGCGACCGGGTGGCAGTCATCACCAGCTTCATCGGGTCTCTGGCCGGTCCCGACGAGGAACACGAAGGGCGTGGACTGCCATCCACCGGGGTCCCCGACCCGTTCGGAGGACCGGATGAACTGTACGAACTGACCATGGATGAACTCGAGCGGCTCGTGGATCAGGTCCTGGATCGACTTGCACCCGTGGTGGAAGAAGAGGAGACCGATTCATGACGGGCCGGTCGCCCATTACCTCCACCACCCGTACGCTGGCCCTCCTGGGAGACCCGGTGGGCCACTCCCTCTCTCCGGCAATCCAGAACGCGGCCATGGAGGCGGCGGGATTGGATGGGGTGTACGTGGCCCTTCGTGCGGTGGAGGGAGATCTCGCCGGGCTCATGCGGGGACTGGCGGCGGCCGGCGGGGGGGGAAACGTCACCCTCCCGCACAAGGAGCGCGCCGCCGCCGCCGTGGACCGACCCACCGAGGCCGTGCGACGGACGGGGGCCTGCAACACGTTCTGGTACGAAGATGGGGAGATCCACGGAGACAACACGGATGTGGAGGGCCTGCGACGAGCCGTTCACGCCCATCTCCAGGACTCCCTGGACGGGGCACGGGTGCTGATCCTTGGCGCCGGTGGCGCGGCCAGGGCGGCGCTGGCCGCCGTTCTCGATGATGGGGCGGCGGAGGTTGAGATCCATAACCGGACGGTGGAGCGGGCCAGGGCCGTGGCTCGCCGGTTAGGTGGGAGCCGCACCCGGGTCATCGAGACCCGGGTTGACCTGAAGGGAAGGAGCTACGATCTGGTCCTGAACGCCACGAGACTTGGGCTTCACCCCGAGGATCCCCTCCCCCTGGGCCCGGAGCATGAGGTGAACACCCCGGCCCTTCTGGACCTGGTCTACACGCCCGGCGAAACGGAGTGGGTCCGTCAGGCCCGGGCGGCGGGCATCCACGCCATGGATGGTGGGGAGATGCTGGTGCAGCAGGGGGCAGTGGCCTTCGAGCGGTGGTGGGGAATCCCGGGCCCGGCCCATGTGATGAGGGCGGAGTTGGACCGACTTCGTCGATCGGGAGTCTGACGCGTGGCCCGGACCGCCCTGACCCGGGGCTGGGGGCGAGTCCTCCACCTGCTCCTGCCTCCGGCCTGCGTCGGTTGCGGGGGCGCGCTGGCGCCTGGCGAGGGACGGGTGTGCCCCGGATGCCGGACCCGACTCACCGAGCCCTCCCACCCCAGGTGCCCCCGGTGCCAGGCGCCTTGGGGGACCGGTGTCCCAGCAGATCGGCCATGCCCGGAGTGTCAGGATTGGCCGGCTTCGCTGGAGGCCGCTCGCTCGGCCTTCGTGCTCTCCGCGCCCGCCGATCGATTCGTCTACGCCCTCAAGTACGGTGGATGGCCCGAGGTGGCTGGTTTCATGGCCGCTCGAATGGTGGCGCTCCTGACACCGGAGGAACGAAGCGGGCCATGGGTCCTGGTCCCGGTCCCCACGACCCCCTCTCGCCAACGGACACGGGGGTACAACCAGGCTGAACTCCTGGCCCGGGAGGTGGCCCGGAAGACCGGCCTCCCCCTGGAACACGCGCTTCAAAGGAAGGAGGGTGGAGGTACCCAGGTCGCCTTGCACCGGCAAGAACGCCGGGCTAACGTCGAAGGGGCCTTTGAAGCGATGGACGGCGCCCACAGCCGCCTTCGGGGCCGCCCGGTTCTCCTCGTGGATGATGTGTTGACTACGGGAGCCACAGGGTATGCGGCAGCCGACGCACTCACTGTGGGAGCGGCCGCCGCCCGTGTCCGGCTCATTACATTTGCGCGATCCCTGCCGCAGGAGGATGACGTTCACCCCTGAAGGGCGGGATGGGATGGGGCGGTGGGATAGGGTGGGGTAGCGGGATACGATGGAGGTCAGGACCATTTCACTCAATGCAATCAAAATTCCAGGGAGTCCATAAGACCATGGCAATTCGTGTAGGCATCAACGGGTTCGGACGCATCGGCCGCCTCGTGCTACGAGCGGTGATGGAATCAGGGAAGGACGATGTGGAGGTTGTGGCGGTCAATGATCTCACCGACGCATCGACGCTGGCACACCTGTTCAAGTACGACTCGGTTCATGGCACCTTTCCAGGCCGGGTCGAGGTGATGGAGGGAGGAATTCGCATCGATGGTCGCGAGGTCAAGGTTCTGAGTGAGCCGAACCCCGAAAAGCTGCCCTGGGGCGAGTTGGGTGTTCACATCGTGGTGGAGTCGTCCGGTCGGTTCACAAGCCGTGACCAGGCGGCTCAACACCTGGCCGCCGGAGCCGAAAAGGTCCTCATCTCAGCCCCGGGGAAGAACGAGGATGTGACGGTGGTGCTGGGTGTGAACCACGACAGCTATGATCCGGAGAACCACCACGTCATCTCCAATGCCAGTTGCACCACCAACTGTCTTGCGCCGGTGGTGAGGGTTCTCCTGGAGCGGTTCGGCTTCGTTCGGGGGCTTATGACCACCATCCACTCCTACACCAACGACCAGACGACCCTGGACGCTCCCCACAAGGATCTACGCCGGGCCCGTGCCGCCGCCGTCTCCATGATCCCCACCTCCACAGGAGCCGCCCGGGCCACCTCCCTGGTCCTCCCGGAGGTGGAGGGGAAGCTGGATGGGATGGCCATCCGCGTCCCCACGCCCAACGTCTCTCTGGTGGATCTGGTTGCCGAAGTGGAGAAGGACGTCACCGTTGACGAGGTGAATCTGGCCTTTCGGGAAATGGCCATGGGTCCCATGGCGGGGATCCTGGATGTGGCCGAGGAACTTCTTGTTTCCATCGACTTTGTGGGGAATCCTGCTTCATCCATCGTGGATCTGGCCAGCACCTCCGTGACTCAGGGACGCATGGTCAAGGTCCTGGCCTGGTACGACAATGAGTGGGGCTACTCCATGCGGATCCTGGACATGGTCCGCTACATCGGCGAGCGCCTGGATACGGGAGACGCCGCCTGATGTCCGACACCCGAACAGCGACGCTGTCGGACCTGGACCCGGGTCTCCTGCGGGGGGCCCGGGTGCTGGTCCGGGTCGATTTCAACGTCCCCCTCTCACCGGGGGGCGAGGTGGGCGATGACACCCGGCTACGGGCCGCCCTTCCCACGATCCGGGACCTGCAAGGTGCCGGAGCCCGGACCATTCTGGTTTCCCATCTGGGTCGACCCAAGGGAAGTGTGGATCCCGCGTCCTCACTGGGTCCGGTGGCACCGGCGCTGGGACGCCTCCTGGAGATGGAGGTGCCTCTTCTTGCCGACCCGCCCGGATCATCCGAGCTCCTGGAGAAGATCCGGCAATTGAAGGATGGGGATGTGGTCCTCCTGGAGAATATCCGATTCCTTCCCGGCGAGACCGCCAACGATCCCGATCTGGCCCGGGATCTTGCGTCCCTCTGTGATCACTTCGTCGGCGATGCCTTCGGGACCGCGCATCGGGCCCACGCCTCCACCGATGGTGTCCCAAGGACTGTCCGGGAGAAGGGGGGGCGAGCGGTGGCCGGGCATCTGGTGGAGCGGGAGCTCCGTTTTCTCCGTGAGACCTTGGCCGACCCCCGCCGTCCGTTCGTCTCGGTCATGGGCGGAGCCAAGATCTCCGGGAAGATCGATCTCATCGAGGTCATCCTTCCCCGGGTCGACCGACTCCTCATCGGCGGCGCCATGGCCAACACCTTCTTCCAGGCGCTGGGGCTCGACACCGGTGAGTCCCTGGTGGAGCCGGACCGGGTGGAGATGGCCCGTGAGCTTCTGGACCGGGCGGGTGACAAGTTGATGCTCCCCGTGGACTGCGTGGTGGGCGACACCATCTCTGATGATGCCCAGGTCCGCACCGTGGACCGGGGCGAGGTGGGAGGCGAGGATCGGATCGGCGACATCGGGCCCCGTTCCAGGGAACTCTTCGCCCAGGAGATCCGGAGCGCCCGAACCCTTCTCTGGAACGGGCCCATGGGCGTATTCGAAGCCCCTCCCTTCGCCGAAGGAACCCTCCACGTCGCCCGCGACATGGCTGAAGCCACGGATGCCGGGGCGGTCACGGTGGTGGGGGGTGGAGATTCGGCCGCCGCCGCCGAACTCGCCGGGGTGGCGGATCGTCTGAGTCATATTTCCACGGGAGGCGGGGCCTCCCTGGATCTGCTGGCCGGCAAGACGCTTCCCGGTGTCGAGGCCCTGGAAACCATCGAGGATACCGGCAACGGGGAGGGTTCATGAGCGGTGGCGGCAAGGTGGTGGCCGGAAACTGGAAGATGAACCTCGGCCCCCGGGAAGCGCTTGATTTTCCCTCGGGGCTTCGCGTCCCGGACGGATCGGCGGCCGAGATCCTGCTCTTCCCACCGGCGATTTCGCTGGCTGGACTCCGGGAGGGGCTCGAGCGGTCCGGCCTCTCGCACCGCGTCGGACTGGGGGTTCAGAACGTGTATTTCGAAGAGGCCGGCGCGTACACCGGAGAGACATCGGTGTCCATGGCGGCGGCGGCGGGGGCCGGCCATGTCCTGGTGGGACATTCGGAACGCCGCCACGTCTTCGGCGAAACCGATGCCGATACGGCCCGGAAGGTGGCGGCGGTTCTCCGGGGCGGATTGATCCCGGTGCTCTGCGTCGGTGAAAACCTCGACGAGCGGGAGGCGGGGCGCGTCGAGGAAGTCATCCTGCGCCAGTTGGAAACGGTGCTGGCGTCCGAAACGATCCGCGCACCCCTGGGATCAGGTGCCCGTTTCCTCCTCGCCTATGAACCGGTCTGGGCCATCGGGACCGGGAAGACGGCGACGCCGGAAGACGCGTCCGCCGCCCACGCGGTGCTGCGATCCCACCTCGTTGAACGCCTGGGAGACAGGGGCAGAGAAGTCCCCATCCTCTACGGCGGGTCCGTGAACCCGGACAATGCGGGCGAGCTCATGTCCGCCGACGAGGTGGATGGAGTGCTGGTGGGGGGGGCGTCACTGGACCCCGATGGGTTCTCACGCATCATCCACGCGGCCTGAACCTCCCCCATCGTCCCCGCAGGTAGCGGGGAAATGATTGGCCGGACCGTTGACACGGAGTGGCCGGCCCGTGACCTTTCCATGCTGATCTGGAATCTTCCGACAGCGGCCCGGACCCAAGCTCATGTACACCGTCTTTCTCTCCCTTCTCGTCATCATCGGCGTCTTCCTCATCGTCATCGTTCTTCTGCAGGCAGGGAAGGGCGGTGGACTTGCCGCCATGGGTGGAGGTGTGACCTCGACCGAAGGGGTTCTGGGCGGCCGACAGGCCACCACATTTCTGGTGAGGGCCACCTGGGCGGCAGGAGCCGCCTTCATGGTGCTCGCTCTGATCCTGGCCATCCTGTCGTCTCGGGCGCAGGCTCCTGGATCCATCCTGCAGCAGGATCTCCAGCAGATTCCGACCCAGCCGGCCCCGGTGATCCCGGGAACGGGGGATACTGATCCGGCCCCGCCGGCCGGTGGAGATGACGGAGTTCTTCCCGAACAGCCCTGAGTCGAGGGTGGTATCGTTCCGGCCGGGCTTTGCCGCCTCCCGCACCTTCCCACGGAAGGGTTCGGGGGGCGGCTTTTTTCTTTCCTCGGTGCCGACCTCCGGTCTTTGACAGGGGACGCCGCCAAATTAGACTCCTTGGGTCATGGTGTGGATGGGGATGATCTTCTGATCCCATGAGGCAAGAATAAGTCCTTCCCTCCCATGCCGGTCCCTTCCCACTCCTACGGACGACGGAGAATCAACGTGGCTCGGATCGAAGTCCCCATGCCCCAGATGGGCGAATCCATCGCTGAAGGCACGGTCTCGAAGTGGCTCAAGAACGTCGGCGACACGGTCGAGCGGGATGAGCCCATCCTCGAGATCTCCACGGACAAGGTCGACGCCGAGATTCCGGCTCCCCAATCGGGTACGCTGGTCGAGGTGGCAGTACAGGAGGGCGAGACCGTTGAAGTGGGAACCATCGTAGCCTACCTGGACACGGAGGGCGGGGCGTCGCCGGCGGCGACTGCGGAGAAGCCGGCCCCCGAGCCCGAACCGGAGCCCGAGGCGGCTCCTTCCCAGGCCCGGGCGCCGGATTCCACTCCCTCGCCCCAAGCCACGCCCGGTAAGGCAGCGGCCCGGCCCGGGTCGGAGGAGGAGCGGCTTCGCCAGCGTTCGACTCCTGTGGTTCGACGGATGGCCGAGGAACACGGCGTGGATCTCGCCGGCGTCGACGGAAGCGGCTTCGCTGGCCGGGTCACCAAGCAGGACCTCCAAGCCCACCTGGAGCGCCTCGAAGAGCAGCGTTTGGAGCCGGCCGCCGCCGCCGCTGCCCCTGCGCAGACGGCTGCTCCGGCCTCCCGGCCGGCGCCTGCGGCCCGGTCCGACGCCGCTGCGGCTCCTTCGGACCTCTGGACCACCTTCTACAGAGAGGTCCAGAATCCAGAGTTCCCCGTGCGGGAGGCGGACCGGGTGGAGCCCATGGACAAGATCCGACGGCTCACCGCCGAACACATGGTCGTGGCCAAGCGCGTGGCCCCGCATGTGCACTCCTTCATCGAGATCGACTTCACCCGCATCGACCAGATCCGCCGGGAGAGCAAGAAGCGCTGGGCGGACCAGGGGGCCAGGGTGAGCTTCACTGCCTTCGTGGTCTGGGCCCTCTCTCGGGTACTCCGGGATTATCCCACGCTGAACGCCACGGCTTCGGGGAACAACATCATCTACCGGGGGAATGTGAACATCGGGATCGCCGTGGATCTGGATCCGGGGCTCATCGTCCCGGTCATCCGTGACGCGGACCACCTCTCGTTGGTGGGGATCGGCAAGAAGATCGTGGACCTGGCCGACCGGGCTCGCTCCCGGCAGTTGGCCCCGCAGGAGATCCAGGGAGCCACCTTCTCCATCACCAATCCCGGCGTACTGGGGACCATGGTGGGCTTGCCCATCATCCCCAAGGGCACGGCCGGGATCCTCGGCACCGGCGCCATCGAGAAGCGGGTGGTGGTAGTGGAGGACCCCACCACCGGTGGCGACTCCATCGCCATCCGGAAGCGCTCCATCTTCTCCCTCGGATACGATCACCGGATCGTGGATGGAGCCGATGCCGCCCGCTTCCTCGCCGATCTGAAGGAAGTGATGGAGACCTTCCCCGAAGACGGCTGACGCGTTCCCGGGGCACGTGGTTGCAGGTGGAAGGGGAGGGGGGCGGTCCGCCCCCCTCCCCTTTCGCGGCTTCAGGTCAGGTCATGGCTTCGGGGGCTTGGAACTCCATGAAATCCAGATAGCGCCCGGCGCCCTCGCGCTCCTCCCGGAGCCATTCCTCGAAGCCAGAGGGCTCAAGCCCCTCGGAAGAGTCCTGCTCCCGGGCCGCACGAACGGCCAGATCGTTGGCGTATTCGTTTCTGGCATGGCCGGCGTGCCCCCGGACCCACTTCCACTCCACCTCATGGCGCTGGGTGCTCCGGTCCAACTCCTTCCAGAGCTCCAGATTCTCGATGGGTCCCGCCTTCCGCTTCCACCCCCGGCGCCGCCAGCCGTGGATCCATTCGGTGATCCCCTTGACCAGATACTGGGAATCGGAGACGAATCGGACCCGACACGGCTTCTTCAACCGGGACAGACCTTCAATGGCACTCCGGAGAGCCATCCGATTGTTGGTCGTGTCGGTCTCGGAGATCCAGTAATCCCGGCGGACCCACCGGGAGCCGTCCCAGAACTCCACCAGACCTGCTGCGCCGCCGGGGTTCGCCCGATCCTGGAACTGGTTCCCGAGACAGGACTCATCGGCATGGATCATGACGAAGGGGGGGCGTTGGGCTTCACTCACGGCAAATGGTTCCGTTGGAGGGTGGACGACGCTGACGACACCGGAGGCGCCGATTGGAACGTGACGAAGGGAGGTGCGTGAACGACGCCCTGTCAACCCTGGGCCGTTCCGCCATGGGTCCGTGTTGACGGGGTCCCCCGTGGTCCTACATTCCGGGCATCGATCCATATCCATTCCCACCTTCCCGGGGGTCCTGTGCCATTTGAGCTCCAGCCCACCTATCTGCTTCTGGAAGACGGTCGTCGCTTCGATGGAACCGGTCTCGGCGCGGTGGGGGTCGCCCTCGGCGAAGTGGTCTTCAATACGGCCATGACCGGGTACCAGGAGGTCCTGACGGATCCCTCCTACACGGGTCAGCTCGTCACCATGACCTACCCCCTCATCGGGAACTACGGGGTGAACGATGAGGACCGGGAGTCGGACGTCCCCGCCGTGGCCGGCTTCATCGTGCGGGAGGCGGCTCGGACTCCCTCGTCATGGCGGTCCACAGGATCCCTCCAGGAGTACCTCGTCGACCATGGCGTGGTGGGAATCCAGGGAATCGATACCCGGGCCCTGACGCTGCATATCCGGGAGCGCGGCGCCATGCGCGGCGCCATTGCTCCGGCGGAGGTGGCCGAGGCCCATACGCTGGAGAGGATCCTGGCCCACCCCCGCATGGAGGGCTCGGATCTGGCCTGCGGGGTGTCGACGGATCGCCGGTACGAGATCCCTGCCCGCGGCGAGGAGCGCTTCCACGTGGTGGCCTATGATTTCGGGGTGAAAGCCCACTCCCCGCGGCTCCTGGCCGAGAGAGGGTGCCGGGTGACCGTGGTCCCGGCCTCGACCCCCCTCACCGAGATTCGGGAAATGGCGCCGGACGGTATCTTCATCTCCAACGGCCCCGGAGATCCGGCGGCGGTAGCGGAAGCCATCCGCGACATCCGGGACCTGGCGGAGGCGGGAGTCCCCATCTTCGGGATCTGCCTGGGACACCAGCTCATCTCCCGGGCCTTCGGGGCGGAGACCTACAAGCTTCCGTTCGGGCATCATGGTGCCAACCACCCCGTGCGTTCCCTTGATGGAAATCGGGTTGAGATCACGTCGCAGAATCACGGCTTCGCGGTCCGGGGCGGGGAAACACCGGAGGCGGGCATCCCCGGCGCCCCCGACCTCCGTGTGACCCACCTGAACCTCTACGACGGGACCGTGGAGGGGGTGGAGCATCGGGAGCTTCCGGTGTTCTCCGTCCAGTATCATCCGGAGTCGGCGCCTGGACCCCATGACTCCCGCTACCTCTTTGATCATTTCCTGGCATTGATGGAGGGTCGGACCGAGCGGTCGCAATCCGCTTGACCGTCCATCGGGAGCGGGGTTACCCTTGCGCCCGTCTTACAGGGTCCCGCTCCCTCGCATGGCGGCCCTGTCCCCGGAACCTTGGATGTGCCGGCAGAACCCGGACGGAGGATTGAATGACAAAGGCGGATCTCGTGGAGCAGGTTGCAGAAGCCATCGGACCCGGAGTCACCAAGAAGGATTGTGCCATGGTGGTCGACGGCTTCCTGGGCGCCGTTCGACAGGCGCTAGCCGAAGGGGAGCACATCGAGATCCGCGGCTTCGGGACGTTCAAGGTCCGTCGGCGGGAGGCCCGCACCGCCCGAAACCCACGAACCGGAGAGGCTGTGGAAGTGCCGGCTCGGCACGTCCCGGTCTTCAAGCCGTCGAAGCACATGCGGGCCCAGGTGACCCGAGGAGCAAAGAGACGCGCCGACGATTGATGGCGGGGCCATGATCCGTCGGGGGTGGCCTTCGCGCTCTTTGCTGGACGAGGATCGGTCTCCCCCCGTTCCACCCCTTCGATTTAACGCTCCTTCACCCCGGGGCATCCTCCAAACTGTGGACTTGGTGCGATGACGGCCCCGATGCAGAATCCCGATCCGGAAGAAGATCGACCGGACGGACCTCTCGTCCAGCGAGCCCGGGCGGGAGACAGGGGTGCCATGGGCGAATTGATCAATCGCCACCAGGGAGTGGTGTACCGGTTCCTGGTGGGTCTGCTCGGGGACGAGGAGTTGGCGGCTGATACCACCCAGGAAACCTTTGTCCGGGCGCTTGGAAACATCGCCGGATTCCGGGGTGACTCGACGTTTCGCACCTGGCTCCTGGCCATCGCCCGCAACGAGGCCCGGGGAGCCATGCGGCGCAGGGTGCGTCGAAGGGAATTTACGCTGGACGACGCACCCCCGCTGCAGGATCAGGCAGCGGGACCGGAGCATGTCACCCTTGGACGAGCCGAGGTGGGAAGGATCCGTACAGCGTTGGACAGCCTGCCTCCGAAGCAGAAGATGAGCGTGTCCCTGCGACTCTTCGACGGATTGAGCTTTCGGGAGATCGGGCGGGCCATCGATTCGTCGGAGGGAGCGGCCCGGGTGAATTACCACCACGGGATCAGACGACTGAGGGAGTTGCTGGATGACAGAGGAAACTAGGCACGGATGGAACGGGTCGGGCTGCGCTCGCGCCGTCGACCTCCTTCCACTTCACGTCCGAGGGAGCATTTCAGATGCTTGCGACGTGCTCTGGCTCGAGGAGCATGTGAGCCGCTGTGACTCCTGTCGGGCCGAGGCCGTCTTTCTGGAACGGCTTCTTTCTTCCCGTCGGGAGGCTCCAGCCGGGTTGGCGGCTGCCGTCATGGCGCGGCTGGAGGATGCCACAGTTTCCATGCCCTCCAGGGTGCCCGACGCCCCCGGTTCGATCCCGAACCGGCCGCACCTCCCACCCAGGCGTTTCGGGGGCTGGGCTGTGTCGGTGGCGGCCGTCCTCGTTCTGGCCCTGGGGATCGGGACCTTCTGGATGGCCGAGTCCAATGTGGCCGGTGACCTCTTCCTCTCCGCATTCCTGGAAGACGGGGACGAACCCGGGAATCAGGACGAGTGGATGGTGGCCGGAGCGCCGGTCCTGGATGCCCTGCCGGACGAGGTGCTTCTCGCCCTGGTGACTGAGGGGGCGTGGTGAAGGTCCATTCGATGGCGCCCCGGAGCGGAATGATGACCTCTCGTCGCCGGCTATCCCCACGGGCCTGCCTCAGGGCAGGAGCCACGGCAGCCGTTCTCCTCATGGGCGCCATCCTCCTCCCAGCGGCTCCGGTCCTGGCCCAGTCGGGGCCGACGCCGCAGGCCCAGGAGATGACGAGAGAGGAAATGCTGGCGGCCATCCACGCCCAGTTCGAGCGTGAGATGGTTCAGGAACTGGGGCTGGATCGGCAGACCATGGGGGCCATTCGGGACGTCATGACCTCCATGGTTGAGCGACGCCGGGACCTCTATCAGCGCCGCCGAGCGCTCAGAACCCTATCCCGGGAATTCCACGAGACAGGTGGAGACGAAGCGACGGCACGGCGTATCCTTTCGGAAACAAGGGCCATCCGATCCCAGGAAGCGCTTCTCGAGGCCGAGGAGGAGTCGCAACTTCTGCAGATCATGTCACCGGCGGAAGTTCTCCGCTTCCAGGCTCTTCGTGACGACTTCAACGAACGGATCCGTCGTATGCATCGTGGCCGGATCGACGGTATCTGAACGATCCCATCCCATCACCGGACGCGGTGACCAATTCCGTTGACACTCCTGCGGGGTGCGCATAGGTTCCGGCGGTTCCTCTGCCCCTGTATCGCCCTCCCCCGGGAGTTCAAACATGAAGAAAATCACGGTCGTCGGTGCCGGTAACGTCGGTGCATCCGCAGCCTATCGAGTAGCTCAGTTGGAGCTCGCCCGCGAGGTCGTCCTGGTGGACATCGCCGAGGGAATTCCCGAGGGCAAGGCTCTGGATCAGTGGGAGAGCGCGCCGGTTGAGGGCTTTGACACCCGGGTTGTGGGTTCGTCCTCCTACGACCTGTCCGAGGGATCGGATCTCTTCATCGTCACCGCCGGCCTCGCCCGGAAGCCGGGCATGAGTCGGGACGACCTCCTCAAGACCAACGCGGGAATCGTGGAGTCGGTGTCCAGGGAGATCGCACGGGTCGCGCCGGACTCCATCATCATCGTGGTGTCCAATCCCCTGGACGTCATGTCCTACGTGGCCATGAAGACCACCGGTTTCCCCCGGGAGCGGGTCCTGGGAATGGCGGGAGTTCTCGATACCGCCAGGTTCCGCTCCTTCATTGCCATGGAGTTGGACTGCTCGGTAGAGGACATCCAGGCCCTGGTTCTGGGTGGACACGGCGACACCATGGTACCGCTGGTCAACTACACTTCGGTGAGCGGTATTCCCCTGACCCAGCTCCTTCCCAGGGATCGCATCGATGCCCTCATCGATCGGACCCGGAATGGGGGCGCCGAGATCGTCGGCTATCTCAAGACAGGCAGCGCCTACTACGCTCCGGCCACGGCGGCGGTGCAGATGGCCGAGGCCATCTGCCGGCACAAGCGTCGGATCCTTCCGTGCGCCGCCTACCTCCAAGGGGAGTATGGACAGGAAGACATCTTCCTGGGTGTACCGTGTCGAATTGGAGAGGGAGGGCTTCTGGACATCATCGAGGTCGAATTGACGGACGAGGAGCGGGCTCAGCTCGAGAACAGCGCCGAGGCCGTGCGTTCCACCATTGCGAAGCTCGGTTGAGTGGATCCTCCGCCGCCCCGTGGGGTTGGCGAACTCGTTCCTGAGCCTTTGTCCGTCAGGGAGCCGCCCCTGCACCCCCGCGCCACTTCCGGGTTGAGGGGCGGCGAAACCTCCAAGGAGCTCTGCTCATGCGCCGCGTGTTGACGCTCTATCGGTCTTCGGTGGGGAAGAAGATCATGATGGCCATCTCCGGCCTCATTCTCTTCGGATTCATCGTTGCGCACATGGTGGGCAACCTCAAGGCCTTCCAGTCGCCCAACGGGGACGGTACCCATCCCCTCGACACCTACGCCGAATTCCTCCGGGAGGTGGGATATCCATTGGTCCCGGAGGGCGGGATCCTCTGGGCGTTCCGTCTCGTGCTTCTGGCGGCGGTGGGTGTTCATATCATCGCCGCCATCCAACTCTGGTCCGGAGCACGAACGGCGCGGCCGAGCCGGTACCGGAAGGAAGACTCGCAGGTCTTTTCCTATGCATCCCGGACCATGCGTTGGGGCGGGGTCATCGTGGCCGCCTTCGTGGTCTACCACATCCTCCACTTCACCACGGGCCATGTCCATCCGGACTTCGAGTATGGGCGAGTCTACGACAACCTGGTGGTGGGATTCCAGAACCCGCTGGTGGCCGGCTTCTACATCGTGGCGGTGGGGGCGCTCTGTCTGCACCTCTATCACGGTCTCTGGAGCGTGTTCACCACTCTCGGCGTTCAGAACCGGAAGATCGACCGGATCCGGCGTCCACTGGCCGCTGGGATCTCCGTCGTGCTCTTCGTGGGCTTCGTGTCGGTTCCCCTGGCCGTTCTGACCCGGATCCTGACGCTCTGAGCTGACCCCCCCTTGGCCCCGGGACGAGCAGGGCCCCCCTTCCCGTGAAATCGGAGATGTGAGTGCATATGGAGCTCGACGCCAAGATTCCGGACGGTCCCATCGCCGAGAAGTGGACACGCCGCCAGTTCGAGATGAAGCTGATCAATCCGTCCAACAAACGGAAATACAAGGTCATCGTGGTGGGGACCGGACTGGCCGGTGGAGCCGCCGCCGCCACCATGGGTGAACTGGGCTATGATGTCCACTGCTTCACCTACCATGACTCGCCCCGCCGGGCCCATTCCATCTCTGCCCAGGGGGGCATCAACGCCGCCAAGAACTACCAGGGCGACGGGGACTCCGTCTTCCGCCTCTTCTATGACACGGTGAAGGGCGGGGACTTCCGCTCCCGGGAGGCCAACGTCTACCGGTTGGCCGAGCTATCCCTGAACATCATCGATCAGGCGGTGGCCCAGGGCGTGCCCTTCGCCCGTGAGTACGGGGGACTGCTGGACAACCGGTCCTTCGGTGGAGCGCAGGTCTCCCGGACCTTCTACGCTCGCGGGCAGACGGGCCAGCAGCTTCTCCTGGGGTGCTATCAGGCGCTGGAACGTCAGATCCACGAGGGTGCCGTGAAGATGTACAACCGGCACGAGATGATGGATGTGGTGATCGTGGATGGACGGGCCCGGGGGATCGTCACTCGCCACCTGGTCACAGGAAAGATCGAGGCCCACATGGCCGATGCCGTGGTCCTGGGGACCGGAGGCTATTCCAACGTCTTCTTCCTCTCGACCAACGCCAAGGCGTGCAACGTCACGTCGATATGGCGAGCCGCCAAGCGCGGGGCCGGCTTCGCCAATCCCTGTTTCACCCAGATCCACCCCACCTGCATTCCCCAGAGCGGCGAATACCAGTCCAAGCTCACCCTCATGAGTGAGTCGCTCCGGAATGACGGCCGGATCTGGGTCCCCAAGAAAGCTGGCGACGATCGTCGGGCCGGGGACATCCCCGAGTCCGAGCGGGATTACTACCTCGAACGCCTCTATCCCTCGTTCGGAAACCTTTCGCCCCGGGACATCGCTTCACGACGGGCCAAGGAGCTGGTGGATGCGGGGCACGGCGTGGGGCCGCTCAACAACGGCGTCTATCTGGACTTCCGGGACGCCATCCAGCGCCTGGGGAAGGGCAAGGTACAAGAGCGCTACGGCAACCTCTTCCAGATGTATGAGAAGATCACGGGAGAGGATCCGTACTCGGTTCCCATGCGCATCTTCCCGGCCCCCCACTACACCATGGGGGGGCTCTGGGTGGATTACGACCTCATGACCAACATCCCCGGCTTGTTCGCCATCGGTGAGGCGAACTTCTCGGATCACGGCGCGAACCGGTTGGGTGCATCGGCCCTCATGCAGGGGCTGGCCGACGGCTACTTCATCCTTCCCCTCACCGTGGGGAACTACCTGGCCGAAGCCCCTCGCGGCGGTGTCGACCCGGACCACCCGGCGGCTCGGGACGTCATCGCCGAGACCACGGCGCTCCAGGAGAGGCTTCTGGCCGCCAATGGGAAACGGAGCGTCGACTCCTTCCACATGGAGTTGGGACGGATCGTCTGGGATCACTGCGGAATGGCCCGCAACGACAGCGGTCTCAAGGAAGCGCTGAAGCGGATCCCGGAGCTTCGGGAGGAGTTCTGGCGGGACGTGAAGGTGCCCGGCAGTGGAGCCGATCTGAACCAGTCGCTGGAGAAGGCCGGACGGGTGGCGGACTTCATGGAGTTCGCCGAGATCATGTGTTGGGACGCTCTGACCCGAGATGAGTCCTGCGGCGCCCATTACCGCGAGGAACATGTGACTGAGGAGGGTGAGGCCAAGCGGGACGACGAGAACTTCCTCCACGGTGCGGTGTGGGAGTTCAAGGGCGCAGGCGAGGAGCCTGTCCGACACGAGGAGCCTCTCCACTTCGAACACGTGCCCCTCTCACAGAGGAGCTACAAGTAATGAAGCTGAAGCTGCATATCTGGCGTCAGGCGAGCCCCCAGGCCAAGGGGGAATTCAAGGCCTACGATCTGGACGGTGTGTCTCCCCACATGTCGTTCCTGGACATGTTGGACCTCCTGAACGAGCAGATCCTCCACGAGGGTGGAGAACCGGTGGCGTTCGAGCACGACTGCCGGGAGGGGATCTGCGGAACGTGTGGTATGGTCATCAATGGAATCGCCCACGGGCCGGAGAAGCTCATTACGGCCTGCCAGCTCCACATGAGGACCTTCAACGACGGCGACGAGATCTGGATCGAGCCTTGGCGGGCCGCCGCGTTCCCGGTCATGAAGGATCTGGTGGTGGAACGGGCCGCCTTCGACCGGATCATCCAGTCCGGTGGGTACATCTCGGTCCGGTCGGGGAGCGCCCAGGACGCCAATGCCATTCCCATTCCCAAGGAAGACGCGGACCGAGCCTTCGACGCGGCGGCGTGTATCGGCTGCGGTGCCTGCGTGGCCGCCTGTCCCAACGCCTCGGCCATGCTCTTCACTGCCGCCAAGGCCGCGCACCTCTCCTATCTGCCCCAGGGCCAGACGGAGCGGCTGCAACGGGCTGCCAACATGGTCACGGCCCACGATGAGGAAGGCTTCGGCAACTGTACCAACCACGGTGCCTGCCAGGAGGTCTGTCCCAAGGGAATCAGCGTCGACTACATCGGGCGCCTGAATCGCGACCTCCTCAAGGCGACCCTGTCGGGCGTCGAGGTCTCGACCCGCTGACCCCAGCACGTCCTCGGCTTGCCGGTACCCCACCGTCCCCGTAACATCTCCGGCGGTGGGGTACCCAGGTCACATTGATGGAGCCGGCGCCCCGACCCCACCGGTCCGGCCCCCGTGATCCCTTCCATATGCCCTTTCTCGTCCGTCAGGGGCTCCAGCAGCCACACCCCACATCCCGTTTCCGTTCCGCCTCACTTGGCCTGCTGGCGGTTCTCCTGACCTTCGCCGCGTTTCCCGGCACAGGCCCGTCATTCCTTGAGGCGCAGGCCCCCACCTTCGAGGAGGTGGTGGGATTCGACCTGGGCCACGGCATGGTGCAGCACCATGAGATGGTCCGGTATCTGGAAGCCCTCGCCGCATCGTCGGATCGGGTCCGTCTGGTGAACCAGGGGCGGAGTATCGAGGGCAGGGACCTCTGGATGGTGGTGGTTTCGGACCCGGCGAACCTGCAACGCCTGGATGAGATCCGGGAGGTGGCGCGGCGCCTCAACGATCCCCGGGGTACATCCCGCTCCGAAGCCGAAGCGCTTCTGGTGGACCAACCGGTCATCAGTTGGATCGGGGGCACCCTCCACGGCTTCGAACTCTCGGGGACCGAAGCCGTCCTCATGGCGCTGGAACGGCTCACCACCTCCGACGACGCCGAGACCCGGCGCATTCTGCAGGAGTCGGTGGTTCTCCTCGATCCCATCCTGAACCCCGATGGGCGGGACCACTTCGTCCTTCACAATCTCCGGACCCTGGGCCGGGTGCCGGCGTCGGACCGGCGGGATTGGTCCAATGACTTCACCGGATGGGAGGCGCGGAGATATCGGACCAACCACTACTACCACGATCCCAATCGGGACTGGTTCGCCCACGTCTTCCCCGAGACCCGGGCCCGGGTGACCACGGTGCGGGACTGGCGTCCCCAGATCCTGGTGGATATCCACGAGATGGGCGCCGACGTGGAGTTCTACTTCGATCCGCCCACCGACCCCATCAACCCCTTCTTCCCGGACTTCGGGACCTGGGGATTCGAGCTCTTCGGTGCCGCCTACCGGGAGGCTTTCGACGAGGCCGGGTTCGAGTACATGACCGAGGAGCGCTTCACCTTCTTCTTCCCCGGGTTCCTTACAGCGTTCGGGTCATACCAGGGCGGGGTGGGGATGCTTTTCGAACAGGGATCCACCCGGGGCCTCGCCATGACCCGTGCCGACGGATCGGTCCGGACCTTCCGGGATGCCGTGGACCAGCAGTACGTGGCCACGTGGACGGCGCTGGTGACCGCCGCCGACCACCGGGAAGAGCTGCTCTCCCGGTACGACCAGGGACACCGGGACGCGGTGGCCGACGGAGAGTCGGGGATCCGGCGCTACATCCTGCCTGCCGGAGAGGCCGACCCCCATCATCTGCGGGAACTGGTGGATCTCCTTCTGCGGAACGGCATCGAGGTGGACCGCCTCACCGAAGAGGTCCGCATCGGCGGACTTCGCGACCGGACCGGCGCCGGTGCCGGCGAGCGCACCTTCCCTGTGGGAAGCTACGTGGTGGAGGCCGCCCAGCCACGCAACCGGATGATCCGGGTTCTCCTGGAGCCCGAAACCCCGGTACCTGCCCCCTTCCTGGAGCTGGCCCGGGAACGAATCGACCGCGGCGAGAACCCCCGGTTCTACGATGTCACCTCCTTCTCACTCCCCCTCTTCTTCAACCAGCCGGCGTTCTCGTCGTCGGCCGGCGGCGCGCTTCCGGTGGAACGGGTGACGGAAACCGCCGATGGCTCCCAGGCTCCCGGAGCACGAGCCGCCTACGCCTATCTCCTGGATGGACACAATTCCCGGTCCCTCTCGGTGGCGGCGCATCTGAGGGAGCGAGGATACCGCATGGCCTTCCTGGCGGCCCCCACGCAGATCGGCGGTGAGGTTGTCCCGTCCGGGTCCATCGTGGTCCGGACGGGACAGAACGAAGCATCCGTCCATGACTCGGTGCGGGAGTTGGCCATCCGCTTCGGCGTTGCGGTGCGGCCGGTGGATTCAGGGGCAGGGGACCCGGGCTTCCCGGCGCTGGGGACGGGGGATGCCTTCCCCATGGTCCTCCCCCGCATTGCCCTGGTGGCCGAGGGGCCGGTGGACGCCTACTCCTTCGGATACGCATGGGGCACGCTGGACTGGCAGTACGAGATCCCCAACACCGTGATCCGGGCCGAGAGCCTGGGCGGTGCCGACCTGGGGGACTTCAATGTTCTGGTGATCCCCGAGGCCCCGGCGGGAGCCCTGGCCCGGCTGCTGGGCGAAGCAGGTATGGAAAGCCTGCGGCATTGGGTCCGGCACGGGGGGACGCTCATCACCATCGGGGCCGCCGTGGACTTCGCCCGTGATCCCCTCGGACTCCTGTCCCTACGGAGCTGGTACGACACCGAGGCCGGAGCCGATGCCGTCCCCTACGACGCGGTGGGCGCCTTCTTCCGCGGTGAGTTGAACCGGGCCTACTGGCTCGCTTCCGGGATTCCCACAGGAGAGCTTCCGGTTCAGGTGCGCTCCTCGCGCCTCTACCTCGCTCCCACAGGGAGCCCATCCGCCGGGCGACGGGTTGTGGGCACCTTCGCCTCCGACGACCTCAATATGTCCGGGCACGCCTGGCCCGAAACCCTGGAGCGGGCTCCGGGCACCGTGTTCGCATACGAGGAACGAATCGGCTCCGGGCGGGTCATCGCTTTCTCCGAGGATGTGAACTTCCGCGGGTACTGGAGGGGGGGACAGCGCCTCTTCCTCAATGCCGCCGTCCTCGGACCCAGCGCGCCCTGACCTGGGACATGGGCCATCACAACAGGGAGTTCACGGAGAAGGATTCATGACCACTGCTCACGCCTCGACGCCCCGCACCCGCTCTGCCCTTGCCCTACCAGGTCTCGGCCGGCTTTCCTCTGCCCTTGTCGTTGCGCTGGGCCTGCTCCTGGCAGGTTGCCTGGACGGCACCACCACCGGCGTCGACCCGGCTCCCACGGTGGACGAGGTGGAGTTCTCGCCCATCTTCGACATCGATCTCTCGGCCATGGAGGAGCGCCCATCGGGGCTCTGGGTCCGAGAGGACATTGTGCCCGAAGACGGCACCCGGGCGGGGGAGTTCGACCTCGTGGTGGTGGATTACGTGCTCTGGCTACCCAACGGGGAGGAGGCCGACCGGGGACGGCTCGACTTCGTCCCCGCCGGAGGGCAGCTCATCGCCGGATTCACCGAAGGTGTGTTGGGGATGCGGGAGGGTGGACGGCGACTTCTCCTGGTTCCGCCGCATCTGGCGTATGGGGGGCGGGACTGGCTCGTCTTCCGGGTGGACCTCATTTCCGTGAACCCCCGGGACTGAGGGCAGGGGAGGAGCGGATGCCGGGATCGGACCGGCCCGATCCCCTCAGAGCCGGGGTAGGGTCACTCCCACCTGGTTCTGGTACTTCCCCTTTCGGTCGGCGTACGCCACCTCAGGCTCCTCGTCTCCCTGGAAGAAGATGAGCTGCGCGATCCCCTCGTTGGCGTAGATCTTCGCCGGCAGGGGGGTCGTGTTTGAGATCTCCAGGGTGAGGAAGCCCTCCCACGTCGGCTCCAGCGGCGTCACGTTCACGATGATGCCGCAGCGTGCGTACGTGCTCTTCCCCACGCACAGCACCAGGGTGTCCCTCGGCACACGGAAGTACTCCACGGTCCGGGCAAGGGCGAAGGAGTTGGGTGGGATCAGGCACGTATCGGCGTGCACATCCACGAACGACCGGTCATCGAAGCGCTTGGGGTCCACCACCACGTTGTGGACATTGGTGAATACCTTGAATTCAGGCGCCACCCGGATGTCGTATCCGTACGACGAGACCCCGTAGGAGATGACCCCGGCACGAACCTGACCCGGCTCGAAAGGTTCGATCATCCCGTGGTTCTCACTCATCTTCCGGATCCAGCGGTCGCTTCGAATGGTCATGACGGTGGTTCAAGGGTGGAGGGGCCGGCGAGAACTGCACACCGGCCTACGACCGGGGCAGATCTCCGAAACGGGTGGGAACATGGCGAGCGAGGGGCTACTTCACAAGGCTGGAGCGGGGTCGGTGGGAGGTCCCGAGCTTGGGCCTCGGCCGGCTCCAGGCGCAGCGGGTGTCCAGTTCGGGTGTCGGGTGGCAATTCGGGTTGACACCCTTCGACGGTTTCGGGTACCTTTTGGCGCCGATAAGACAAGCTAAATGCTCTTAAGAATTATTCCTGCCACGGCGGACCATGACGGAAAGCTACCTCCCGGTGCTGATCCTCCTGGGCGTCTCCATCGTGAATGCTGTGGGGATGCTGGCGGCTGCTCACATCCTCAACCCTCGACGGGCGACGCCTGAGAAGGACATGCCTTACGAGTCCGGGATGGTGCCTCTCGGGGACACCCGGGCTCGGTTCTCGGTGAAATTCTACACCGTGGCCATCAGCTTCATCATCTTCGACCTTGAGGCCATCTTTCTCATCCCGTGGGCTGTGGAGATGCGGACGTTGGGGTGGGAGGGATTCATCGCCGTCTCCATCTTCATGGCCATCCTGGTGGTCGGGTTCGTCTACGAGTGGCGGAAGGGAGGTCTGGACTGGGAATGAGTGATACCACTAGCGTGCGCCAAACCCCGTCAGCGGCGGGAAGTGGACTGCCGGGCGGGATCTTCGGAGAGGGGACGCCCACCTTTCTGACCACGAAGGTGGACTTCGTGGTGAACTGGGCCCGCAGGAATTCCCTCTGGCCCATGCCCTTCGGAACGGCGTGCTGCGCCATCGAGATGATGGCCTCGGCCGCGTCCAACAACGATCTGGCTCGTTTCGGGATGGAGCGGATGTCGTTCTCCCCGAGACAGGCCGACGTCCTGATCTGCGCCGGACGCGTTCCGTACAAGCTGGCGCCGGTGCTCAGAAGGATCTGGGACCAGATGCCCCAGCCCAAGTGGGCGGTGTCCATGGGTGCCTGTGCATCGTCGGGAGGAGTCTTCGACGCGTACTCCATGGTGCAGGGGATCGACACCATCATCCCGGTGGATGTCTACGTGCCGGGATGTCCCCCTCGGCCCGAGGCCCTCATCTACGGCCTCATCATGATCCAGGAGAAGATCCGGGGCGAAACGCTGGGACAACATGCCCGGAACCGGGCGGAAGACCCGGCAGCCGTCGGCCGTCCCAGAGCCGATGCCGCCGAGGTTGAGGCGCTCTCCCACCCCTTCGGCAACTCAACAAACCAGAATCGGGCCAGCGGTCTTGTGCCCGGGATCCCCACCGTGCGGCCGGGAGATCGAATTCCCTGACAGTTCCCGGCGTTCCAGGGGACCCGTCCGCCAACCAGATGAGGAGAGGTGGGATGAGTATGGAAGGAGGATCCGGCTACAAGGACGTTCCAGGCCCGGCAGAGGAAACGGGTGCGCTGGTCAGCATGCCCAGTGGCCTGGAGCGTGCCCACGCTACCGTTCCGGTGCTCAAGGAGCGTTTCGAAGACGCTTTTCTTCGCCACGAAGTGGTAGCCGGAGATGAGCATGTGGTTTTCGTCGCCCGGGACCGGCTCTACGAGGTTCTCCAGTGGCTGAAGACCGACCCCGATCACGCCTACAACTTCCTCTCCGACGTGACCGCCGTGGATTACGGCGGTGGCCGGCCCATCCAGATGGTGTACCAACTGTATTCCATCCCGCACCGGCGTGTCCTCCGGGTCAAGGCCGAGGTCCCGTTGTCGGATCTGGAGGTGGATTCGGTGGTTCCGCTCTGGTCGGCGGCCAACTGGTTGGAGCGGGAAGTCTACGACATGTTCGGGGTCCGATTCCGGAATCATCCGGATCTTCGCAGGATCCTCATGCCGGAGGTTTACGCGGAGGGTCATCCACTCCGGAAGGATTTCCCTTTGCGGGGGCGGTTCTCCCGAGCCGAACAGACCCGTCGGGCCCTGGCCCAGGCTCCGGAAGACTACTACATCCCCTCCGACTTCGGTCCCGGACGGGACTTTCAGGTGGTGGGTTGGCAGGAAGTTGGCGGAGAACCGGTGCCGGTGAAGGAAGGAAGTGCGCAAGAGCGAAAAGCGTCTCCGCCTCCCGCCAGCGGCTCCCCTCCGGACCCAACCCGGTCCTGACCCCTTCATTCCAGCGACCCCGCCGTCCATGTCGAAGAAGACCATTGAACTCGAGGTGAGTCGGACCCCGGAGATGGGAATGGATTTCCGTCCCGCTCCCGGACCGATGCAACCCGTGGACCTGGCCGAGCCCGACCTCCAATCCGAGCGGATGCTCATCAATGTGGGGCCACAGCATCCGGCCACCCACGGTGTGCTCCGCCTTGTCCTGGAGTTGGACGGCGAAACCGTGGTGCGGTGTGTTCCCCACATCGGCTACCTGCACTCATCCTTTGAGAAGCTGGGTGAGTACCGGACCTGGAATCAGGTGATCCCGCTGACGGACCGGATGGACTACCTGGCGCCCCTCATCTACAACTGCGCCTACGCCATGGCGGTGGAGAAGATGATGGGGGTGGAGGTGACCGAGCGGTGCAAGATCACCCGGGTCATCATGATGGAGTTGGACCGCATCTTCTCGCACCTCCTCTGGTTGGGAACCTGGGCCATTGATGTGGGCGCCTTCACTCCCTTCCTCTACGCCTTCCAGCAGCGCGAGAAGGTGTACAAGCTCCACGAGGCCTACACCGGAGCCCGAATCACCACCTCCGCGACCCGGATCGGTGGCATGATGTCGGACATGCCGGAGGGATGGGACGTGGGAGTCCGGAAGTTCATCAACGAACTCCCCCGCACCATGGACGAGATCGAATCCCTCCTCTCCCACAACGCCATCCACATCGGTCGCACCCAGGGCGTCGGCGTCATCAGCGCGGAAGACGCCATCGACATGGGGCTTTCCGGACCCAATCTCCGAGCCACAGGGGTGCCGTACGACGTCCGCAAGGACCGGCCGTACTACGACTACGAAACGTACGAATTCGAGGTTCCCATCGGGGAGTACGGGGACTGCTACGATCGCTACATGGTTCGCCTCGAGGAGATCCGCCAGAGCTGCCGGATCCTCCATCAGGCGCTGGACCGCCTCCCCGAGGGTCCCATGAATGTGGATGATCCCCGCGTCATCCTCCCCTCCAAGACGGACCTCATGAATGATATGGAGTCCATGATCCATCACTTCAAGCTGGTCATGGAGGGCGTCAAGGCGCCTCCCGGGGAGTCCCACTTCTCAGTGGAGGGGTCCAAGGGGGAGCTTGGTATGTACGTGGTGAGTGACGGGGGCTCGAAGCCCGTCCGGTGGCGGGTTCGACCGCCTTCCTTCGTCAATCTGGCCGCCATCCCCCAGCTGGTGGAAGGCGGCCTCCTGGCCGACGTGATCATGGTGAACGCCAGTCTGGACATCGTCCTGGGAGAGATCGACCGGTGAGTGACTCGAGCACGGATCCCGGCGGGAAGGCCCGCCCCTTCCGGAACCCCGGATGGGCCGGCAACACCGGCGAGTACGATCTGACGGAGGAGCAGGTCCGCGGTCTGGATTACGTGGGCCAGCGACCAGTGGAGGGAGGTCACCCCGGGGCGGCGGCCACGTATCCCTACATGCTGGCCGACCGGACCCCGGAAGCTCCACTCTTCGAAGGGCCCTACGAGGAGCGGTTTCAGAAGATCCGCTCCCGTTTCCCCACGGCCCAGGGTGCCCTTCTGCCTACGCTGAACCTGGCGCAGGAGGTCCGGGGGCACGTGTCCCAGGAGACCATGCGTGAGGTGGCCGCCCTTCTGGGGCTCTCCGACGCCTACGTCCGGGGAGTCGCCTCGTTCTACACCATGTACAACAAGCGGGAGGTCGGGCGTTTCCTGATCCAGGTCTGCACCAACATCTCCTGCAACCTGTGCGGCGGAGACGAAGTGCTGGCGGCCTTCCTGGAACACACCGAAACCGAACTCGGCGAGATCTCCGCCGACGGCCTCTTCACCGTCATGGAGGTGGAGTGTCTGGCGGCTTGTGGCACCCCTACCGCCGTACAGATCAACTCCCGCTACTTCGAGAACGTCACCCCGGACGGCGTGCCGGCCCTTCTGGACCGTCTTCGCAGCGAGGTCAACTGACATGGCGTACCCCTACACGCATGAGAAGGAGGTCCGCGTCCTCAGTCGAGGGTGGGGGGACCCACGCACACGCACCCTTGAGGGCTGGAAGGCCATGGGGGGCTACACAGCCCTGCCCAAGGCCCTGGAAATGGGGCGAGCCCAGGTCATCGACGAGGTGAAGGCATCGGGGCTGCGGGGCAGGGGAGGGGCCGGGTTCCCCACCGGGATCAAGTGGTCCTTCATGCCCGGCGAGAAGAAGGGAGCCCATTACCTCTGCTGCAACGCCGATGAATCGGAGCCCGGTACCTTCAAGGACCGGGAACTCCTGCGTTGGACACCGCATCAGCTCATCGAGGGCTGCCTCATCGGCGCCTACGCCATCCAGGCTGACCACGTCTTCATCTACTGCAGGGGCGAGTTCTTCGAGGCGACCCAGGTTCTCTCCCGGGCCGTGGAGGAGGCCTACGAAGCCGGCTACGCCGGGAAGAACATCCTGGGATCCGGTCACGACATCGACATCACCGTCTTCGCCGGCGCCGGCGCCTACATCTGCGGGGAGGAGACGGCCCTCATGAACTCCATCGAGGGCCGCCGTGGGCTTCCCCGGGTCAAGCCCCCGTTTCCCGCCGCCGTGGGGCTCTTCGGAAAGCCCACCACCATCAACAATGTGGAGACCCTCTCCAGCATCCCCCACATCGTGAACAACGGAGGCTCGTGGTACCGGCAGTGGGGCACCGAGAAGAGCCCGGGAACCAAGCTCTTCTGCGTGAGCGGTCACGTCCGTCGCCCCGGCAACTACGAACTCCCCCTGGGCTTCCCCCTGGAAGAGCTCATCTACGATGTGTGCGGTGGCTTTCGGGAGGGTCGCTCCCTGAAGGCGGTGATCCCCGGCGGCAGTTCCGTGCCCATCATGTCCGCAACGGACTGCGAAGGGTGCACACTGGACTACGAGGGTGTGGTAGAGAAGGGCTCCATGCTGGGATGCGCTTCGGTCATCATCATGGACGATTCCACCAACATCGTGAAGCAGGTCCGCCGTATGGTGGACTTCTACGCCCACGAGTCGTGCGGCCAGTGCACACCGTGCCGGGAAGGAACGCAGTGGCTCTCCAGGATCCTGGTCCGCATCGAGAATGGTCGCGGGACCGAAGAGGACCTGGAGACCCTGCTGGAGCTGGGGAATCAGATGACCGGGACCACCATCTGTGTCCTCTCCGACTCCGCCGCCGCCCCCGTGGCCTCATCCATCCAGAAGTTCCGGGATGACTATCTGGCCCTGATTCGCCGTGGAGAGAAGGTGGGCGCGGCCTGATGGGCCGCCCCTACCGCTCCGGAGCTTTCGACCATGTCTGAATTCACCCAGCCCCAGGAAACGGTCACCCTCACCATCGACGGACGGGAGGTCACGGTTCCCCCGGGAACCACCATCCTCCAGGCCGCCGAGAGTACGGGAAACCGGATTCCCCACTACTGCTACCACCCGGGCCTGTCCGCTCCGGCCCAGTGCCGCCTCTGCCTCGTGGAGGTGGAGGGGGCACCCAAGCTGCAACCGTCCTGCGTCACCCAGGTTCGGGACGGTCAGGTGGTCCACACCGCCAGCGAGAAGGCCAAGGGGATGCGACAGGGGGTTCTGGAGTTCTATCTGGCCAACCACCCGCTGGACTGCCCCATCTGTGACCAGTCCGGCGAGTGCAAACTCCAGGACTACGTTCACGAAGAAGGGCGCAAGCACGGTCGGAGCCGGGAGCCCAAGCGGGTCTTCGGGCGCGACGACTTCGGCGGCGACGTTCTCTTCTACGGCGACCGCTGCGTCATGTGTACACGCTGTGTGCGCTTCATGAACGAGGTGGCCCAGGATCCCCGTCTCACCGTGGTGGAGCGGGGCAACCGCTCCGTCATCGACACCTTCTTCGAAGACGGGGTGGATGGCTCTCCCTACGCCGGGAACATCGTGGACATCTGTCCGGTGGGCGCCCTGGTTTCCAAGGACTTCCTCCACAAGGCCCGCGCCTGGGATCTGGATCACACGCCCAGTATCTGCCCGAACTGCTCCCAGGGCTGCAACATCGATCTCCATGTCCGGGACAACCGGGTCCAGCGTCTGAAGCCCCGGGCGAATCCGGAGGTGAACGGCCACTGGATGTGTGATTACGGTCGCCACCGGTTCGAATGGATGAATCGGGACGACCGCCTCACCCGTCCGCTGGTTCGGGAGGCGGGGGAAGCGCGGCCGGCGGAGTGGGGCGCGGCGCTCTCGGAACTGCTGGAGCGCCTGGAAGAGGCACGTCCCATCCGGGCTGTAGCCTCCCCCTTCGCCTCGACGGAAGAGTTGGCGGCGCTGCGCCGGGTGGTGGATGCCCTGGGCGGCGGGGAGATCCTCTTCCGTTCTCCCGAAGCCGACGAGGAGATTCCACTCCCTGGATTTCCGCAACTGGCCCGCCGGAGGGACCTTAGCCCCAACCGGCGCACGGCCGAGCTGCTCGGGATGGAGCGGGTGGGTGATGCACAGGGTCGGGGGGGCCTGGAATCCCTCGCGGACTACACCGGAACCCTCATCGTTCTGGGTGATGCCCTGGCCGACATGGACGCGGACTTCGGCCGCCAGGCAGCCCTCTACCTGTATCTGGGCAGCCATCCTTCGGCGGCGGCCGGCCAGGCCGATGTGGTCCTCCCCATTCCCACCTTCGCCGAACAGGAAGGCACCTTCATCAACGGCGAGGGCCGGGTGCAGCGCTTCTGGCCCGGACTGATCGGACCGGAGCAGGCTCGACCGGCCTGGATGCCCCTGGGTGTGGTGCTCTCCAGACTGGGGGTCGGCAACCTCCCGGGAAGCGCCGGCGAGGCCTTCCTGGCCGCTACCGAAGTCCTGCCCGAACTGCAGGGACTCCGGCACGAAACCATCGGCACCCGGGGAGCCATTCTCAATGAACCCGTGCTTCTGGCCGGCTCCTGATCCCGCGGACCGTACGCCCTCGGCATCGCGCCTCCCCCGCCTCACTGGGCGGCGAGTCTCGGTGCATTCCACGGACGCCCTCAAACGACGGCTCGGATGAATGACCTCTCGCTGACGGCCTTCGTCATCACCTCATCCATCAAGGTGCTGACGGTCTTTTCCGTACTCCTGGCCTCGGTGGCGCTCATGACCCTGGTGGAGCGCCGCCTTGCGGGCTTCATCCAGGACCGCCTCGGACCGAACCGGGTGGGACCTTTTGGGATCCTGCAGCCGGCGGCGGATGGAATCAAGAACATCCTGAAGGAAGAGACGATGCCGGGAACGGCCAATCGCTTCTTCTTCGTTCTGGCACCGGCGCTGGCCATCGTCCCCGGCGTCATGACCTTTGCCGTGGTTCCCTTCGCCGCCCCGCTCCCCACACCGTGGGGGACGGTGGGAATGGTGATCGCCGATATCCCCATCGGCATCCTGTACATCCTGGCACTCTCGTCGCTGGGGGTTTACGGCCTTTTCCTGGCAGGGTGGGCATCCAACAACAAGTACGCCTTCCTGGGTGGGCTCCGCTCGGCCTCCCAGATGGTGAGTTACGAGGTGGCACTGGGGCTCTCCATCATCCCGGTGCTCATGCTGGCGGGAAACGTCACCCTCACGGAGATCATCTGGCAGCAGCAGCAGTTGGGCTTCTGGTACATCCTGCCCCTGTCGCTGGCCTTCATCCTCTTCGTGATCTCGGCCTTCGCCGAGACGAACCGGCTCCCCTTCGACCTCCCCGAGGCCGAATCGGAACTGGTCACCGGATACCACACCGAGTATTCCGGCATGAAGTTCTCCATGTTCTTCATCGCCGAGTACTCCCACATCCTCACCGCGTCGGCCCTCATGGCCACGCTCTTCCTGGGAGGGTGGAGCATTCCATTCTGGTCCGGTGACCACCTCTTCTGGCACGACGGGATGCTCATCTCCGGATTCACTGCGGCGGGAGAGCCCATGGCGGCCCAGGGAGCCTGGTGGACCACACTCCTCACCTTCCTCTCCTTCGCCGTGAAGACGGCATTCTTCATCGGGGTCTTCATGTGGGTTCGGTGGACGCTCCCCCGATTCCGCTATGATCAGGTGATGCACCTGGGGTGGAAGGTGATGCTCCCGGTGGCCCTGGCCTACGTCATGCTCGTGGCGGCGACGATCCTGGTCCTGGATCAGGTGGGGGTGGAAGGGTTCCTCTTCGGAGCCATCCTCACCGCGGTGAGCGCCGCCTGCACCGGCGTCTTCGTCTTCGTGGTGGACAGCGACCGACTCATCTCCGGTTCATCGGTATCGGGAACGGACCGGGCGGTCCGGTCTCCGGTTCGGCAGGTCCGCCGTCCGGCGCTGGAGCCCCGAGCCGGCTCGGGAGTGAACCCATGACTGCACGATCCCAAGAGAATTTCCCACGCACGACGCAGGGAGGCTAAGAGCTATGGCAGCAACGGTTAAGGTCATGCGACGCCCCGACCCCGGGGAGACGTCCTACATCCGGGCCACCCTCAAGGGGATGGCGCTCACCTTCAAGCACATGGTGAACCCGGACAAGGTGACGCTGCAGTACCCCGAAGAGCAGCCCGATCTCTCGCCCCGATGGCGCGGAACCCACCGCATGGAGGTCCACGCCGACGGGCGGCCCAAGTGCGTGGCCTGCGGACTCTGCCCCACCATCTGTCCAGCCAACTGCATCCGCCTCGTGGGAGGAGAAGACGATCAGGGAAACCGCTACCCCATCGTCTACGAGATCGACGAGTTCCGCTGCATCTTCTGCGGAATGTGTCAGGAGGTATGCCCGGTGGAGGCCATCCACGTGGGGGTACACTTCGAGAACGCCGAATACACCCGCGACCGGTTCGTCTACGACCTGGACCGCCTCATGGAACAGGATCATCCCACGACCCTGCTCTGGGATCCCTCCGACCCCCGCTCCGAATAAAGGCCCATGGCCGACATCCTCTTCTTCATCTTCGCCGCCATGGCCATTGGTGGCGGCTTCGGGGTGGTGCTCCAGAAGAACCCGGTGGGCAGCCTCCTCTTCATGGTGGGGACCCTGGCCTCGGTGGCCGGGATCTACGTGCTCCTGGATGCCCACTTCCTGGCTGCCATCCAGGTCATGGTGTACGCCGGCGCCATCATGGTGCTCTTCCTCTTCGTCATCATGCTCCTGAATCTGGGCCACGACTATCGGGATGACATCAAGTCGGGGCTGGGTCTCTTCGCGGCCTTCGCCGTAACCGGCGCCATCGCCGGCCTCCTGGCCCGACAGCTCCGCGGAGCCGGCGACAACCCCCTGCTGGCCCACTTCCCGGGCCCCGAGGGGATGGAGCAACTCCTGGCGGAGCAGGGAGCCATCGGAGCCATCGCCCGTCCCCTCTTCACCGATTACGTGGTGGCCTTCGAGTTGACCGGAATCCTGCTCCTGGTGGCCCTGGTGGGCGCCGTGGCCATCGCCAAACGGAGGGTCTGACGCCATGCTCGTCGAAGCCCTTGTCCTGAGCGCCATCCTCTTCGTCATCGGGACGCTGGGCGTCCTGGTCCGACGAAACGCCATCATCATGTTCCTCTGCATCGAGTTGCAGTTGAACGCGGTGAACCTCTCCTTCGTTGCCTTCTCTCGCTATCTGGGAATCGAGGGGCAGATCTACGTCTTCTTCGTCATGACGGTGGCGGCGGCGGAAGCGGCGGTTGGGTTGGCCATCATCATCTCCATCTTCCGCCACTACGAGTCGGTGAACGTGGAAAACTTCAACCTGCTGAAGTGGTGAGCGCATGAGCGAATCCACCTTGTCGGCCGTGGCCGCAGACGTGGGACAGGTGGCAGGCGGAGGATTCGACCCGGTGCTCCCGGGGCTGATCCTCCTGCTCCCCCTCCTGGGCTTCGCGGTGAATGGCGCGCTCGCTCTGGCCTCGGGATCCCGGTCCGCCACCGCTCTGCGGGAGGGAAGGGAGGAGGATCACGCCTCCAGCGCCAGACCCCTCACCCATACCCTTCCCACCTGGGTGGGTCCCGGCGTGATGCTGGCGGCCTTCCTCCTGACGGCGGTGAACTTCGTCGGGATGCTGGGGGTGGAGCTCGCCGAGCCGGTAATCCGGACCTACTGGACGTGGATGGCCACCGGCGCCCTTTCCGTGGAGGCGGCCATCCAGTTGGACCAGCTCTCCCTGATCATGATGATGGTGATCACCGGCGTGGGCTTCCTCATCCACGTCTTCAGCGTGGGCTACATGAAGGAGGACCCGGGCTACCCGCGGTACTTCGCCTACCTGAATCTCTTCGTCTTCTTCATGCTCACCCTGGTCATGGGGGCGAACTTCCCCATGATGTTCGTGGGGTGGGAAGGGGTGGGGCTCTGCTCCTATCTCCTCATCGGCTTCTGGTTCCGGGACCGGGAGAAGGCCAACGCCGGGAAGAAGGCCTTCATCGTGAACCGGGTGGGCGACTTCGGTCTTCTGGTGGCCATGTTCATCCTCTTCGCCGTCTTCGGGACGCTGGACTACCAGGCCATCTTCGGCGCGGCGCCGGACACACTGGTCTACGGCGGCGCCACGGTCACGGCCGTCACCCTCTTCCTCCTCCTGGGGGCAGCGGGGAAGAGCGCCCAGGTTCCGCTCTATGTGTGGCTCCCGGACGCCATGGCCGGCCCTACCCCGGTCTCGGCCCTCATCCACGCCGCTACCATGGTGACCGCCGGGGTCTACCTGGTGGCGCGTTCGTCGGTACTCTTCGCCATGGCACCGGTGGGAGCCGCGGCGGTGGCCACGGTGGGGGCCATCACGGCGCTCTTCGCCGCCACCATCGCCCTCAAGCAGTATGACATCAAGAAGGTGCTGGCCTACTCCACCGTCTCCCAGTTGGGCTTCATGTTCATGGGGGTGGGGGTGGGAGCCTACGCCGCCGGGGTCTTCCACCTCATGACCCACGCCTTCTTCAAGGCTCTGCTCTTCCTGGGGGCCGGCGCCGTGATCCACTCCATGCATCACGCCCTCCACGCCACCCACAAGGATTGGGATGCCCAGGACATGCGGAACATGGGGGGGCTCCGGCGCTTCATGCCGGCGACCTGGATCACCATGTGGGTGGCCACCCTGGCCATCGCCGGGATCTGGCCCTTCGCCGGCTTCTTCTCCAAGGATGAGATCATCTGGTACGTGGGGACGTCGGCGCCGGCGTCCGTCCTCTACACGGTGCTCTGGGGGATGGCCATCGCCACGGCCCTCCTCACAGCCTTCTACATGACGCGGATGATGGTCATGACCTTCCACGGGCCCAACCGCACCGGAGGCGCCGAGGCGAAACACCTCCACGAGGCCCCCCTCAACATGACGATCCCACTGGGAATCCTGGCGGTCCTCTCGGTCTTCGGCGGGTGGATCAATGTGCCTGGATCTGTGAGGGACTCCTTCTTCGGCGGATTCGGGCTCCTCCCCATGTCGGACTGGCTGGATCGGTGGCTCGAGCCCCTCACCGCCACCGCCTACCAGATCCGGGTGGACCAGCTCGGGGCCTACGCCTCCACCTCGCCGGTGGGGGGTGGCCATGTCCTTTGGGGCGCCATCGCCACGGGGTTGGCGTTGGCCGTGGTCATCATCGGCGCCCGGGTGGTGGGAAGTCGGGAGATCCGCCCTGCGGTGGACTCCCCCGAGCCCACCGGATTCGGCAAGATTCTCCACGACAAGTGGTACGTGGACGAGCTCTACGATCGGATCCTCGTGCGGCCCATCCAGAGCCTCTCCCGGGCCTGCTGGCGCTGGATCGACCAGGTGATCATCGACGGGACGGTCAATGCCGTGGGCTCCATGGCCCGGGGCTTCGGCTGGTTCGGTTCACTGGTGCAGACGGGCCAGTTGAACACCTACGCCTTCATCCTGACCCTGGGTGCCCTGGTGGTGCTCGGCGTCCTGATCCTCTGAGGCGGCGCACATGAGCGGACTCCTCCAAGCCTCCGCGTACGAGAGCTGGATCCTCCACGCCCTCATCTGGCTCCCTCTCCTGGGGATCCTGGGGGTCCTGGCATCGTCCGAGGAGAGGGCCAAGCATTTCGCCTTCGCCTGGACCTCCGGGCTCTTCGTCCTGAGCCTGGGCCTCCTGTGGGCCTTTGATCCGGCCGGCCCCCTCTTCCAGTTCACCAGTGACGCGCCCTGGATCGAACTGTGGGGGGTGGGCTACTCCCTGGGCATCGACGGGATCAGCCTCTTCATGATCCTGCTCACCACTTTCATCATGCCGGTGGCGATCCTGGGGGCGTATCGGTACATCGGGGAGAAGCGTCGGGCCTTCTACGCCCTCATGCTCCTCCTGCAGACCGGGATCGTAGGGGTCTTCGCCTCCATGGACCTCTTTCTCTTCTACATCTTCTTCGAACTCACCCTGGTCCCCATGTACTTCATCGTGGGGGTGTGGGGAGGAGAGCGGCGGGTCTACGCGGCGGTGAAGTTCTTCCTCTACACCGCTCTCGGGTCACTCCTCATGTTGGTGGGGATCCTCTACCTGTACATCCAGGCCCAGGCCGGAGGAGCGCCCCCCTCGTTCCATTATCTGGAACTCCTGGGCACACCGCTGACTCTGGGTGAACAACTCTGGCTCTTTGCTGCTTTCGCCCTGGCCTTCGCCATCAAGGTGCCACTCTTCCCGTTCCACACCTGGCTACCGGACGCCCACGTGGAAGCACCTACCCCGGGCTCGGTGGTGCTGGCGGCGGTACTCCTCAAGCTCGGGGCATACGGTTTCATCCGCTTCGTGCTCCCCTTCTTTCCGGACGCCGCGACTCACCCGACGGTGGTCATGGTCATGCTGGTGCTGGGGGTGGTGGGCATCATCTATGCCGCCTGGGTGGCGGCGGTGCAGCCCGACGCCAAGAAGCTGGTGGCCTACACCTCGGTGGCCCACATGGGGTTCGTGGTGCTGGGCATCTTCGCCCTCACCCTCAACGGACTCCAGGGCGGCCTCCTCGTCATGATCTCCCACGGAATCTCCACCGGTGCGCTCTTCC
Organism: Gemmatimonadales bacterium; assembly: GCA_007695195.1. Lineage (GTDB taxonomy): Bacteria > Gemmatimonadota > Gemmatimonadetes > Longimicrobiales > Gaopeijiaceae > PWLA01. The sequence goes on from REEG01000152.1 coordinate 51,180, forward strand.
TGCTCCTGGGCATGCTCTACGAGCGTCGCCACACCCGGCTGATTGAGGACTTCGGGGGGCTCGCCCGGGTCGCGCCCCTCCTGGCCACCGCCTTCGTCATCACGGCGCTGGCGACCATCGGCGTCCCGGGAACCAGCGGATTCGTGGGTGAGTTCCTGGCCCTCCTGGGGACGTGGGAGCGCCACCCCATCATTGCCCTGGTGGGTACCACGGGAGTGATCTTCGCCGCCTACTACATGCTCCCCATGGTCCAGAAGATCCTCTTCAATGAGCTGGACCGTGAAGAGAATCGGACCATGCCTGATCTCAGCGGTCGGGAGATCGCCGTCCTGGCTCCGCTGGTGGCGCTCATGGTGCTCCTCGGCGTCTTCCCCACGCCGGTGCTGGACCGGATGGAGCCCGGCGCCCGGGCCGTGGTGGAGTACGTGGAGGAAACCACCAGGGATGGCTCGCTTCTGGAGGCGGCTCGCCTCGACAGGGTAGATACACAGAGCCGGTTCGTACACGATTCGGGCCGGCATGAGCTGTTGATCTCGCCGGATCCGACCTGGAGCTTGTCGGACCGGAGCGGTGCGTTCCGCATTCCCGACGACCACATCCTCAGGGATGAGGGCTGAGCCGTCATGACACTCGATTTCGCTTCCAACGCCGACTACCTCTGGGTTCTCCTACCCGAGATCGTCCTCTCCGTATGGGCCATGGTGGTCCTCCTGGCAGGGGTAAGGCGGCCCGATGACCCCCCTGTGAACCCGGAGGTACTGGGTTGGCTTTCCCTGGTGGGCATTGCCCTGGCCGCCGGTGTGAATGGCTGGCTCTACGGGGTCACCTCCACCAATCCGGCGGCCATGATCACGGTGGATGGGTTCCGGCTCTTCTCCAACTGGATCTTCCTGTTGGGCGCAGCGCTGACCATCCTAATCGCGCCGGCTTACGTGGCCCGTCAGCGCCTGCAGGCCGGGGAATTCTACACCCTGATCCTCCTGGCGACGGTGGGGATGATGTTCATGGGGGGGACCCGTAACCTGATCCTCCTCTTCCTGGCCCTGGAGACCATGTCCATCGCGGCGTACGTGCTCACCGCGTACAACCGCCGGGACCGTCGCTCGGCGGAAGGGGGCCTCAAGTACTTCCTTCTGGGCTCCTTCTCCTCCGGCTTCCTTCTCTACGGCATCGCCCTGGTGTGGGGAGCCACCGGGAGCGTTCACCTCCCGGAAATCGGGGCGACGGTTGAAGCGGGTGCAGGTTTCACGGGTCTGCTCCTGGCGGGGATGGCGCTCCTGGCCATCGGGTTTGCCTTCAAGGTGGCCGCCGTCCCCTTCCATATGTGGACGCCTGACGTATACGAGGGGGCCCCGTCCCCCGCCACGGCCTTCATGGCGGCGGCGGTGAAGGCGGCCTCGTTCGTGGCCTTCGTCCGGGTCTTCATGGAAGCCTTCCCGGCTCTCTACGAATCCTGGTATCCCATCATGTGGTGGCTGGCGGCCTTCACCATGGTTATCGCCAATGTGGTGGCCCTGAGCCAGTCCAACGTGAAGCGGATGCTGGCCTACTCCTCGGTGGCTCACGGTGGGTATCTCCTGGTGGCGCTCGCCGCCGCCAACCAGATGGCCATGGCCGGGCTCCTCTTCTATCTCCTGGTGTACACGGTGATGACGGTAGGAGCGTTCGGGGTTCTCATGGTGGTGGCCCACCACGGAGAGGATCGACTGCAGGTGGAGGACTACGCGGGATTCGGCGCCATGCGTCCGTTGCTGGCCGTACTCTTCACCATCTTCCTGCTCTCTCTGGCGGGCTTTCCGGGGACGGCAGGGTTCATGGCCAAGATCTACCTCCTGCAGGGGGCCGTGGACAGTCAACTCTGGACGCTGTCCATCCTCCTGGTCCTCACCACGGTGGTCTCCTACTACTATTATCTGCGGGTGGCCTGGTTCATGTGGATGCGCCCGGCTCCGGAGGGTCAGGTGGCCGCCTCCTTCTGGGCCCCGCTCCCCCTGAAGGTGGCTCTGGTGGCCGGAGCCGGGATCATCCTCTACCTGGGGATCTTCCCCGGTGGGCTCCTGGACGAGGCCATGGCCAGCGCCGAGGGGCTGGGCCTGGCTCGGGACGTATTCCTGGGCCTACGACCCTGACCCTGCCGCCCTTCCCAACCATCGGATTTCCTCCTGACCAGCATTGACACCATGCACATCTCCCGAGAGATCTTCCGCGAGTACGACATCCGCGGGATCGTTGGCCGGGACCTCACCCCTGACTTGTCACGAGCCGTGGGACGGGCCTATGGGACTCACATGCGGCGGGCCCTCACCGTCCCCACCCGGGCCGAACTGCCCGAGCTGCGGGTCGTGGTGGGCATGGACAACCGTCCCACCTCGCCGGCTCTGGCCCAGGCGCTGATCCAGGGTCTCCTGGAGAGTGGGATCTCCGTTCTGGAGCTGGGGGTCGTGCCGACTCCGGTGGTCTGGTGGGCCGAGCACATGGTGGACGGTGTCCATGGAGCCCTCCAGGTCACCGGGTCCCACAACCCGGCCGACTGGAACGGCATCAAGATGACCCGGGAGACCCGCTCCCTTCACGGAGCGGAGATCCAGGCACTCCGGAGGACCATCGAAGCCGGCGCCTTCGAGGCAGGGGAGGGTACCCGGAGTTCGGCGCCGATCCTGGACCGGTACATCCAGGACCTGGTGGCCCGGCTCGGACAGGTGGATCCGGTGAAGGTCGTGGTGGACTGCGGGAATGGAACCGGGTCCGTGGCGGCACCCCAACTCCTGGAGGCCCTGGGTGTCCAGGTGATTCCCCTCTACTGCGAATCCGACGGCACCTTCCCCAATCACCATCCCGACCCCACGGTGGATGAGAATCTAGCCGACCTCATGGTCCGGGTGAGGGACGAAGGGGCCGACTTCGGCGTGGCCTTCGACGGGGACGCCGACCGGATCGGTGTGGTAGACGATGGGGGAAGGGTGGTCCGCGCCGACATCCTCCTCCTCCTCTTCGGCCTGGACCTCCTGCACCGCAAGGGGCCCGACCAGCTCCTCATCTTCGACGTGAAGTGCTCCCAGGTCCTCCCCGACGTCTATGAGGCGGCAGGGGGGCGCACCCTCATGTGGAAGACGGGACACTCCCTCATGAAGGAGAAGATGCGGGAGACGGGGGCCCCGCTGGCAGGTGAGCTCTCGGGGCACATCTGCTTCGGCGGCGACGAGTACCTGGGTATGGACGATGCCCTCTTCTGCGCCGGATGGCTCGCCCGGATGCAGGCCGTAGCGGAGGAGCCCATCTCGGCCCAGGTGGACCGATTCCCCCCCACCGTGTCCACTCCCGAGATCCGCCTGGACGTCACCGAGACCCTGAAACGGGAGGTGGTGGAGCGGGCGCTGGAACGATTCTCCGATGAGTACGAGGTGAACACGGTGGACGGAGCCCGGATCCAGTTCGACAACGGCTGGGCCCTGATCCGGGCATCCAACACCCAGCCCGTTCTTGTTCTTCGTTTCGAGGCCGGGAACGAGGCTGCACTCCGGGAGATCAGGGACCTGGTGGAAGGGTGGCTGGAGGAGCAGGGCGTCCATGGCTGAACCCAGGCTCCTCCGCTTTCTCGGGGGGATGCGGGGCCGGATGATCCTGGGGGGCTTCCTGGTCCTCCTCTTCGTCCTTCTCTTCATCCGGTGGGGCATCGCCCTCTACGTGGACCGCCTCTGGTTCGCGGCGGAAGGGGCATCCGCCGTCTTCACCACCCGACTCCTCTGGGAGTGGGGAGGGCGTCTTGGCGCCGGGTTCCTGGTGGGCATCCTCACCTGGGTGAACATGGATGTGGTCCTCAAAACCTTCAGCGGGATCCAGATCCGGCGGCGGGTGGGCGACCTGGTCATCCAGGAGCAGCTTCCCAACAGCTACATTCGCTGGGGCATGGGTGCTCTGTCAGCGCTGGTGGCGCTCTGGTTCGCCGCAGCGATTCCGCAGGGAACGGGGCTCCGATTCCTTCTCCTGCTGAACGCGCCCTCGTGGGGCATGGCCGAGCCGATCTTCGGTCGGGATCTGGGCTTCTACCTGTTCCTTCTGCCGGTCCTGCAGGGGATCCTCACCTTCGGCATCGTGGTGACGGTCTTCCTGGCCATCATGGTGGTGGCGGGCTACTCGGCCACCGGCGCCATCGAGTGGGGTGGAGGTCAGATCCGCGTCCGTGACCAGACCCGGGTGCACCTGGGCGTCCTGGGATCGGTCTTCCTCTTTCTCCTGGCGGCCCGATTCCATCTGGCGCCGTACGGCCTGCTCCTGGACGGGAACTCGGCGGTCCAGGGCATCTTCGGCTACGCCGATGAGAATGCCCGTATTCCCGCATACCGGTTCCTCACTTTCCTGGCCATGGCCGCCACGGCGGCCACCATCTGGTCCACCGTGCAGCGCCGACTCCTGCCGGCAACACTGTCGGTGGCGGCGCTGGGCATCGGAATCGTGGTGGCCGGCCAGGTGATCCCCTCCCTGGTGCAACGCTTTCAGGTGCAGCCCAACGAACTGGCTCGGGAGCGTCCCTACATCGAACAGGCCGTGGCCTTCACCCGGGAAGGCTTCGACCTGGCGGACCTGCAGCGGTCCCTCCACCCGTACCAACTTCCGACCCGGGAAGACTGGGATGTGATTCCGGACCGGCTGGACCGGCTCCCTGTGTGGACCGATCGGACCCTCCTGGCCACCTTCCGCCAGCTCGAGGCCCGCTTCGAGTACTTCGACTTCCACCGGGTGGGGTTCAACCGCTACGACGGCCCCCGAGGGTTGGAGCCTGTGGCCGTCTCGGTCCGCGAGATCGATCCCAACCGGATCCCGGACCCGAACTGGCAGAACCTCCACCTCCGGGAACGCTTCATCTCGGGGCTGGGGGCGGTGGCTGGACAACTCAACCGACAGGACGGAAACGGCCGGCTTCCCGTCTTCCTGGGCGGTATTCCGCCCGAGTTCCGGGAAGAACTGGATCCTCCGCCGGCAGTCCGCCTGACCCGGCCCCAGGTTCACATCGGGAGCACACCCCAGCTCTACGCGGTCATCAACCCCACCGAGGAGTCCTTTCTCGCCCCGGATGGGAGCGCCGGTGTTCCCGGCGTCGACTTCCCGGAAGGGATTCTCATGGGATCCATCTTCCGGACCGCCCTACTGGCCTGGCACCTGCGGGACCCCAACCTCCTCTTCGCCGCCGAGGTGGAGCGGGACAGCCGGTTCGTCTTCCGCAGAGAGGTGCGGGAACGGGTGAATGCCCTGGCCCCCTTCCTCTTCCTGCCGGAGGAGCCCTACCCGGTCATCGTGGACGGCCGCATCGTCTGGATCCTGGAAGGGTTCACGGTAAGCCGAACGTTCCCCCTATCCACCGCCCATGCGGTGGACAATCGCCGCTCGGCCCGATACATGAGGAACTCGGTGAAGATCACGGTGGACGCCGTGACGGGCCGCACCGACCTGTACGCCGCCGATCCCGACGACCCGCTGCTTCAGGCCTACCGGGGCGCCTTTCCCACCCTCTTCCGCGAGTTGGATGAGATGCCGCCGGAGCTGGCCCAGCACCTGCGCTACTCCACTCGTCTCCTGGATATCCAGAGCCGGGTCCTCCTCCAGTACCACCAGGAAGATCCAGCGGTCTTCCACGGACAGCAGGAGCGGTGGTCCGTCGCCACCGAACTGGCCTTCGACACCCGTCCGGTCCCCTACCGCCCCACCTACTCGTTCCTGACACTGCCTGGGGAAGAGGACGAGACGTTCGTCCTCTCCACCGTGTTCGTGCCCCAGGGAAGGGAGAACCTGGCGTCGTTTCTGGCCGGCCGCTGGAATCCCGGTGAGGGCCCGGAACTCCTCCTCTGGGACGTTCCGGTGGAGAGCCAGGTCCGGGGCCCTCGCCAGATCGAGGCACTCATCGAGCAGGATCCGGACATCTCCCAGCAGTTCTCACTCTGGCGTCAGGGAGGTAGCCAGGTCTGGACCGGACACCTCCATCTGGTGCCGGTTGGGAACACCCTCATCTACATGGAGCCCATCTTCCTGGCGGCGGACTCCGACGCCATCCCGGAGATTCGCCGATACGTGGTGAGTGACGGTCAACGGGTCGTCATGCACCCGTCCCTGCGGGGAGCCGTGGCCGGGCTCGCCCTGGGCTTGGAAGGGGTCGCCGACGGGGCCGTACCCGACCTGGTGGAGGGGGAACTGGCAGACCTGGTCCCCGAGGAGGTGCTGGAGCGTATGGGCCAGGCCGGAGCCAACGAGGCCCTTCGCCTCCTGGAGCAGGCCGAGGAGCGCCTCCGTGCAGGGGACTGGGAAGGGTTCGGACGGAATCTGGGAGACCTTCGGGATCTCCTGCGCAGACAGGCCGGCTCCGGCGGGGGGTCTCCTTGATCGCCCCGGGAGCCCCCTCTAGCTTCAGCAGGCTATGGATCCGGCATTCGGACCATGGCACCATCGTCAGCATCCCGTCGCCCACCTCCTCGAGGCGTGCCGCCCCGGAACCGGCGGCGTGACGGCACCTCAAATCATCCACAGAGAGATCGCATGGATATCCACGAATACCAGGCGAAGGAGCTCTTCCGCGCCGCAGGGATTCCCGTCCCACCTGGCCGGGTCGCCACCTCTCCCGACGAGGCACGGCAGATCGCCCAGGAGTTGGGCGGGAAGGTGGTGGTCAAGGCTCAGGTCCACTCCGGAGGTCGGGGCAAGGCCGGCGGTGTGAAGCTGGCCTCTTCCCCCGACGAGGCCGCCACCCATGCCGGCGCCATCCTGGGGATGTCCATCCGGGGGCTCGAGGTGAAGCGGGTGCTGGTGACGGTGGCGGAAGACATCGCCTCCGAGGCCTACGTGGGGATCCTGGTGGACCGGACCACGCAGCGGCCCATGTTCATGGTCTCCGCCGAGGGTGGGGTGGATATCGAGGAGGTGGCAGCCACGAACCCCGATGCCATCCGGAAGCTGCGGGTGGATCCCCGGTACGGGCTCCTCCCCCACCAGGCTTACGGACTGGCCAACTTCCTCTACACGGACCCCGCGCAGGTGAAGCAGGCCACACGCATCATGGCCCAGCTCTACGAGGCCTTCATTGGGAATTCCTGCTCCCTGGCGGAGATCAACCCCCTCATCGTCACGCCGACAGGGGAGGTGAAGGCCATCGATGCCAAGGTCAGCATCGATGAGAGCGCCCTCTTCCGGCTCCCTGAAGTGGAGGCACTCCGGGACCTGGATGCGGAACCGGCTGCCGAGACCCTGGCCCGGGAAGCCGGCCTCTCCTTCGTGAAGCTCGACGGAAATGTGGGCTGCTGCGTGAACGGGGCCGGCCTGGCCATGGCGACCATGGATCTGGTGAAGACCTACGGCGGTGAGCCGGCCAACTTCCTGGACATCGGAGGATCGTCCAATCCCGACAAGGTGGTGGCGGCCCTGGAGATCATCACCGCCGACCCCAACGTCAAGGCCATCCTCTTCAACATCTTCGGCGGCATCACCCGTTGCGATGATGTCGCCACGGGGATCGTGGAGGCCTCCCGCCGGATCCGCATCGACACCCCCATCGTCATCCGTCTCACCGGCACCAACGAGGCGGAAGCGCTGGAAATCCTTGCGGAGGCCGGATTCTCGGCCTTCACCGGCATGGATGAGGTGGTCCAGAAGGCTGTGGACCTGGCGGCCCAGGCCTGACCCGAACCCCACACGGAGAGTAACGCAGATGTCGATCTTCATTGATGATTCGACCCGCCTCGTCGTTCAGGGGATCACGGGACGCGATGGTTCCTTCCACACGAGCCAGATGCTGGAGTACGGCACCCGGGTGGTGGCTGGTGTCACCCCGGGGAAGGGGGGACAGCACTTCACCGCCCTCAACGGTGATCGGGTTCCCATCTTCAACACGGTGGAAGAAGCCGTGGCCGAGGAAGGCGCCAACACGTCCGCCATCTATGTGCCGCCCGCCTTCGCCGCCGGCGCCATTATGGAGTCCGCCGACGCCGGCATCCATTTCATCGTGGCCATCACCGAAGGGATTCCGGTGCTGGACATGACCCGCGCAGCCCAGTTCGTGAAGGATCGGGGGGCACGGCTCCTGGGACCCAACTGCCCTGGAGCCATCTCTCCGGGTACCGCCAAGGTGGGGATCATTCCAGGGCAGATCACCACGCCGGGGCCGGTGGGCGTGGTCTCACGCTCCGGAACCCTCACCTACGAGGCGGTGGCACAGCTCACCGCCGCCGGAATCGGCCAGACCACCTGTGTGGGAATCGGCGGGGATCCGGTGATCGGCACCGACTTCATCGATACCCTGCGGGCCTTCGGGGAAGATCCCGACACCGAGGCGGTGGTGATGATCGGGGAGATCGGTGGCACCGACGAACAGGAGGCGGCGGCCTGGGCACGGGAGCACCTCCAGATTCCGGTGGTGGGATTCATCGCCGGCCAGACCGCCCCGCCCGGACGCCGCATGGGGCACGCCGGCGCCATCATTTCCGGTTCCTCGGGTACGGCCGAAGAGAAGATCAGGGCCTTCGAGGAGAACGGGATCGCGGTGGCGCGGCGGCCCGTGGACATCCGCGATCTGGTTCGGGAATGTCTCGGCGCGTAGGCCTTCGAATCGGGCCGCCGGTCCGAACCTTCCCCTTCCGGGCTCACAGGCGGACCCCGTGAAGCTGGGAGATCTCCTCTTCGCCGAGAGGATCCGGATTCCGCTCCGGGCCCGGACCCTCAGGGACGCCGTCCTGGAGACGGGCACCCTGTTCGGGCCGACGGAGGGATCTCCCTTCGGGGGATCGGCATACCTTCAACTCGGGGCCAGCCCGTCGGGGCTGACACGCATGGGATCGGCCACCGATCCGGGCCGTACCCGGGAGCCGTCCATCGCACTGGGGGTAGCCCCCCGGCCGCTGGAGGTGGAAGGCCTCTCCGAGGGCGAGACCGGACCACGCATCATCCTCCTGGTACTCCTCCCGGTGGGGGTTGAGCGGGACGTGCGGTTCCGTATGGAAGCGGCCTTTTCCCATTCTGAGACCGAGGCGGCCATCCTGAGGAGTGGTAGCTCCGAGCAGCTTCTGGGACTCCGGAGACTCACCGAAATCGAACTCAAGGCCGCACTCCGGGTGGAGGATGTGATGGAGCCGGTGAGCTACCGGATCTACGCGGATACGCCGCTGGACGAGGTGCTGGATCTCATCGTGCGCCGCCGTCTCTCCACGGTCCCGGTGGTAGGGGAGGGTCTCCAGGTGCGGGGGATCATCACCGCCGATGAGATCCTCCGGTACGCCCTGCGCTCCGCCGGCTCCCGACCGAAGCCCGGAGAGAATCCGCCTCTGGCCAGTGATGTCATGAGCCGCTCGGTCATGTGTGTCTCCGATGATGAACTCCTGGATGACGCGGCCCAACTCATGGCCAACCGCCACGTAGACCAACTCCCGGTAGTCCGGGACGGCGAGTTCGTCGGCTTCCTCAAGAGGGAAGACGTCCTGTCGGCGCTCTTCGGGCCGGCCGAGGTGGATGGCGGGAGAGACTGACCCTCCCGGACCTCCGCCATCACCCAGCAGCCCCCCTGGCATGGGGGCGGGGTGGACTCCCGAACGGTTTCCGGATGCCTTCCGGGCCCGTTCCACACTCAAGTTCAATCGAAAGGTACCGATCCAATGAACCATACGTTGGCCATCATCAAGCCCGACGCCGTCGCCTCCCACAAGGCCGGCGCCATCCTGGCACACCTGGAGAAGGGGGGGTTCCGCGTGCGCGCCCTTCGGATGACCCGTCTGAATCCGGAACAGGCCCGCGCCTTCTATGCCGTCCACAGCGAGCGTCCCTTCTTCGAGTCGCTGGTGTCCTTCATGACGTCGGGACCGGTGATTCCCATGGTCCTGGAGGCCGAGGGAGCGGTCCCGAAGCTGCGGGAAGCCATCGGCGCCACCGATCCGGCCGAGGCCGCCGAGGGCACCATCCGGGCACTTCATGCCGAGTCCAAGGAGCGCAACGCCATCCACGCCTCCGATTCGGATGAGAACGCCCGGAACGAAATCGCATTCTTCTTCAGCCAGTTCGACCTCCTCGGTCTCTGACCGGCTGCTCAGTACCCGGTTCTCCCTTCGTCCAGGCAACGGACCGCTCATGGAAGACCCCACACTCTCTCCAGTCCAGAAAGTCGCCGTCATCGGCGCCGGAGCCGCAGGTCGCGGCGTCGCCCGAGCCCTGGCGGAAGCCGGGATCGATGTGCTTCTGGTGGAACGGGATTCCGAGACCCTCGAACGCCGGATGAAGGCTCTCCGGGAAGGGATGAACCGGGACATCGCCCGCTGGTCCATGACCGAGTCCGAACGGAATGCGACCCTATCCAGGATCCGGGGAATGGCAGGAATCCCCGATCTACGTGGCGTACCCATGGTCTTCGATTGCGCCACCGAGGACCTCAAGGAGAAGAAGGAGCTCCTGAGGGAGCTGGACCGCCGGGCCCCGCCCGGATGCCTCTTCCTCCTCAATACCTCGACGCTCTCCATCAGCACCCTGGCTGGATCCGTGTCCGAGGCTCGCAGGGAAGACTTCCTTGGGCTCCACTTCCTTCATCCTGTGTCCCGGATTCCCCTGGTGGAGCTGGTGCGGGGCCGGGATACCACGGACCGGGCCGTGGAGTTGGCCCGTAACCTGGCGAAGCGGCTCGGGAAGGAGGTCCTGGAGGTGGCGGAGTACCCTGGATACGTGACGAGCCGCCTTACGCTGACGCTCATCAACGAAGCCATCCACCTGGTCATGGAGGGCGTTACCACCCGGGATGCCCTGGACCGGGCAATGAAGCTCCGTCTGGGCTCCACCCACGGCCCCCTGGCTCTGGCTGATGAGATCGGTCTCGACTCCATCTTCCGTTCGCTGGAGGCGCTCTGGCAGGGACTCGGGCTCACCCAGTATCGGCCTGCGCCCCTCCTTCGTCGTATGGTGAACGAAGGATGGCTGGGCGAGAAGACGGGGCGCGGGTTCTACCTGTACGACGAAACGGGGAAACGGCTCAATGGGAAGGAGGAGATGATCCGTCCGCCCCTGGAACGGCTCCTTGAGCCTGAGGGGGTTGCAGTGGGCGGAAACTCCACGGGGGATGGGCAATGAAGGTCCTGGTGCTCAATTCCGGCTCGTCATCCGTCAAGTACCAGGTCATGGACACGGAGACGGAGCGGCCCCTGGTGACCGGGCTGGTGGAGCGCATCGGCAGCGGCGTGGCCATCCTGACGCAACACAGGCTCTCGGACGGTGCCCGGATCAAGCAGTCTGGGTCCATCCTGGACCATCGGGATGCGGTGGGCGCCGTCCTGGACCTTCTCCGGGATCCCGAGAAGGGAGCGTTTTCCGGGACCGACGGTCCGGACGCCGTGGGACACCGCGTGGTCCATGGCGGTGAAGCCTTCACCGGCTCCGTTCGAATCGACGATCAGGTGGAAGACAGTATCCGCGACTGCATTGAACTGGCCCCCCTTCACAACCCGGCCAACCTGGCAGGCATCGTGGCGGCCCGCTTCCGTCTTCCGGACGTTCCCCACGTGGCCGTGTTCGACACCGCCTTCCACGCCACCCTTCCACCCCATGCGTTCCATTACGCCCTCCCGTACGTCCTGTATCGGCGCTACCGGATCCGCAGGTACGGCTTCCATGGCACCAGCCACCGGCATGTGGGACGGCGCGCGGCTGAACTCCTGGGCCGGTCTCCCGAAGAGTTGCGGATCATTTCCCTCCACCTGGGAAATGGAGCTTCGGCGTGTGCCATCGCCGGCGGAAAGTCCGTGGACACCTCCATGGGATTCACCCCACTGGAAGGACTCGTCATGGGAACGCGATCAGGAGATCTGGACCCGGCGGTGGTCCTTCACGTCATGGCAAGGGAAGAGCTTTCGGCGGGAGACGCAGGGGCCATGCTGAACAAGCATTCCGGGCTCCTGGGGCTGTCCGGCATCTCCGGCGACATGCGGGATCTGGTGGAAGAGGAAGCGACCTCGGATCGGGCCCGTCTGGCACTGGACGTCTACGCCTATCGCATACGCAAGTACGTGGGTGCCTACGCCGCGGCCATGGGCGGTGTCGACGCCATCGCTTTCACCGGTGGCATCGGAGAGAACTCCGCCGCCATCCGGGCCCGGGCGCTCCAGGACCTGGGATTCCTCGGGGTTGAGATCGACTCGGAGAGGAACCAGGAACTCACCGGCGGAGAGGAGGGTTCCTTCCAGGCCGGATCGGTGGATCTCCTGGTGATCCGAAGCGGTGAAGAGGTGACCATCGCTCGGGAAACGGAGCGGGTCCTCACTTCCTGATGAAGGATTGACACAACCCGTTTGCAGGCGGATCTTTCAAGGTCTATGCTTACGGTATCCTTGACGGAGCTCGATCGGACAGGACCGATCCGGTTGCGCGACGAGATCTCCGGCGACGATCCACTCTGGTCCGACTGGGCCGGTGAATTGATTTCGCCGGTCAGTGTGGACGTGAAGGTCTCGGCCACGCCCACGGGACAGGTTGTGGCCCTGGGACGCTTCCAGGCTCGCCTGGGCCGGGAGTGCAGGCGCTGCCTCGAACCGGTGGAAGTGTCGCTGGACGAGGAACTGACTCTGCTCTGGGTCCCCCCGGACCGCCGGCGGGGAGCGCCGTCCGATACCGACGAGAATGAAGGTGTTCGCCAGTTGGATCCTGTGGGAGACCAGTTGGACCTGAGCCCGGCGATCCGGGAAGAGGTGGTCCTTGCGGCCCCCGTGTTCGTGACCTGCAGGGATGACTGCCGCGGACTGTGTCCGGTCTGCGGCATCAACCTGAACCAAGAAACCTGTGACTGTGACCCGGATGAGCCGGATCCCCGCTGGGATGCGCTCCGGGCCCTGACGGAAGACTAGAGGAGCATTTCCCATGGCCGTGCCCAAGAAGCGGACCTCCAAGCAGCGCCAGCGCAAGCGGCGGACCCATTACAAGGCCGCGCCGGTGGCCGTGCATTCCTGTAGCCGTTGCGGAGATCCGAAGCAGCCCCACCGCGTGTGCTCGTCCTGCGGGTATTACCGGGACGAGCAGGTGCTTGAGGTGGATCTGGACTGACGTATCCAACGCGCTCCGACGGGTCTGAGCTTTGAGGATTGCCCTCGACGTCATGGGAACCGACGAGGCGCCGGCGTGTGAAATCGCCGGTGCCATCGAGTCCTTTCAGGATCGGGACGACTTTCAGGTCGTCCTTGTCGGCGACCAGTCGAAGATCGAGGACGCGTTGTCCCACCACCCGGGATTTCCCCGGAATCGCATCGAGATCGTCCACGCCCCGGAACGGATCCACCCGGGTGAGCCTCCGGCGTCGGCCGTGCGGCGTCGGCCGGATTCGTCCATCGTCCGGGGGGTCCGGCTGCAGAAGGCCGGTGCCGCGGACGCCTTCATCAGTGCCGGCTCCACGGGAGCCGTCATGGCGGCGTCCCTCATCCTGCTTAGACCCCTGCCCGGGGTCGCTCGGCCGGCCATCGGAACGCTCCTGCCGACGGCGGGAACTCCCACGCTCATGCTGGACGCCGGCGCCAACGTGGACTCCAAGCCGCGTCACCTTCTCCAGTTCGCCCGCCTGGGCACCATCTATGCCCAGGACCTGATGGGAATCCAGCGTCCCCGGGTAGCGCTCCTGAACATCGGCGAAGAGCCGGAGAAGGGAGATGAACTCGCCGTGGCTGCCCATGAGCTCCTGGCCGGTAGCGGGTTGCACTTCGTGGGCAATGTCGAGGGCAGGGACATCATCCAGGGTGCCTGCGACATCCTGGTCTGCGACGGGTTCGTGGGGAACGTTCTTCTCAAGTTCTACGAGTCCGTGGCGGAGTTCATCATCGGTCTCCTGGATCGGGAGATGGACCGCATTGGCGGAGATGTGGATCTACGGGAGGTCTTCCGCGTCCTGGACTACGCCGAGTACGGTGGCGCCCCGCTGCTGGGAGTGAATGGTGTCACCGTCATCTGCCATGGATCCTCGCCACCGCGGGCCATCCGAAATGCCATCCGGGTTGCGGTGCAGGCCGTCGAGTCCGGCATGGTGGACCATATCGCACGAGAACTCGCCTCCGAAGACGGGGAGCGCTGACGGTCCGGCCTCCAGGCTCCCGGTCCGGCAGGTCACCTCCGACGCACCCCACCCTTCGCTTCATCCCCAAAAGGTCGACGCATGTCCCTCGCACTCCTCTTTCCAGGCCAGGGTTCACAGGACGTGGGAATGGGTCGGGATCTGGCCCGGAGTCATCCCGTGGCGGCCCGGACCTTCGAGGAATCCGATGATATCCTCGGGTTTTCCCTCTCCCGCATCATGTGGGAAGGTCCCGAGGATGAACTCGTCCGCACTGCCAACGCCCAGCCCGCCATCCTCACCCACTCCGTGGCCGTGCTCCGGTTGGTGGAGGCCAATCTGGGTCCCGTGGGCCTGGCAGCCGGCCACTCCCTGGGTGAATTCACAGCCCATGTGGCGGCGGGGACCCTGGACTTCCCGGACGCACTGCGGGCCGTGCGTCTCCGGGGAGAATTGATGCTGGCGGCCGGCGAAGCGCGCCCCGGTGCCATGGCGGCGCTGCTGGGACTGGATGAGGCTCAGGCCCAAGGAGTCTGCGAGGCCGCCTCCCGAAACGGATCCGTAGTGGTCACAGCCAACCTGAACTCGCCTGGCCAGATCGTCATTTCGGGCGATGATGACGCAGTGGCTCGGGCGCTCCCCCTGGCCCGGGAGGCGGGAGCACGAAAGGCGGTTCCCTTGAAGGTGTCCGGTGCCTTCCACTCGCCCCTCATGGAACCAGCCCGCGAGGGATTGCGCAGACACCTTGAGTCGGTCAGCTTCCGTCGTTCCCGGTTCCCGGTGGTTGCCAATGTGGATGCACGCCCGGTGGATGCCCCGGAGCGGGCCCGTGACCTGCTGGTCCAGCAGCTCACGAGCCCGGTTCGCTGGCAGGACTGCATCGGAACCATGGTCGAGGCAGGCGTGGAGCGTTTCCTGGAACTGGGGCCGGGAACGGTGCTGAAGGGATTGAATCGGAGAATCGTGCGCGGTGTGCCCACCGAGTCCGTGGGAACGCCGGAGGACGTGGCGTCCGTGCTCGGTCTGACCGAGGCGGAAACGGCGTGACAAGGAGATCCAAGGTGGATGAATTGACGGGCGAGTTGGCGCTGGTCACAGGTGGATCCAGGGGAATCGGTCTCGGCATCGCCGGGGCTCTGGCCGAGGGCGGGGCCCGGGTTGCCGTCGTCGGTCGAGATGGGGAGCGGGCCCGCTCGGCAGCGGCCGCCCTCCCCGGGGCGGGCCACCACGGCTTCGCCTGCGATGTGGCGGACGGAGATCAGGTGACGGCCCTGGCGGCAGCCGTGGACGAGGCCATGGGGGGAGTATCCATTCTGGTGAACAATGCAGGGGTTACCCGGGATACTCTTCTCCTGCGCATGAAGGACGAGGACTGGGATCAGGTGATGGATGTGAATCTGCGGGGTGCCTTCCTGGTGACCCGGGCCTTTTCCCGGGGCATGATGAAGCGTCGGGCAGGGGTGATCCTGAACATCTCCTCCGTCGTGGGTCTCTCCGGAAATGCCGGTCAGACCAACTACGCCGCGTCCAAGGCCGGCCTCCTGGGCTTCACCCGCAGCCTGGCCAGGGAACTGGCTTCCCGCAACATTCGCTGCAACGCCATCGCCCCCGGTTATATCGAGACCGATATGACGGGAGCGCTGGATGAAAAGCAGACGGCTGCGCTCATGGAGCGCATCCCCATGGGCCGCCTCGGGACTCCCGAGGACATCGCCGGGGTGGCCCGCTTTCTCGCGGGCCCGGCAGCCCGCTACATTACCGGACAGGTTTTCGCGGTGGACGGGGGAATGGTAATGTAGTCCTTCCCACCGGGATCATCTTCCGACACGACCAACCAATCAAGAGGCGCAAGAATGGCGGACAGCATCGAGGCACGGGTAAAGGAGATCATCGTCAACGAACTGGGCGTGGAGGCCGAAAAGGTCACGCTGGAGGCCTCGTTCGTGGAGGATCTCGGCGCGGACTCCCTGGACACGGTCGAGCTCGTGATGGCCTTCGAGGAGGAGTTCGGCGTGGACATCCCGGACGAGGACGCAGAGCAGATGCGGACCGTCGGCGAAGCCGTCGCCTACCTGAAGAAGAGCGAAGAGTCCTGACCGGGACCCCCTTCGGGGGATGAACATGGGGACAGGGGCTGAACAGGAATGACGAACCGAGTCGGTAGGGAGGTGGTGATCACCGGGGTTGGAATGATCACACCGGTGGGAGTGGGGGTGGACGCGGCATGGAATGCGTTGCTGGCCGGCACGTCCGGAGGTGGCGTGGTAACCCACTTCGAGACCGACGAGCGGTACGCGACCCGGATCGCCTGCGAGGTGAAGGGGTTCGACCCGTCCGGGGTTCTCGAGCCCAAGGAGATCCGACGCTTCGATCGGTTCGCCCAGTTTGCCCTGGTGGCGGCTGAAGAAGCCATGGGGCATGCCGGTCTGCTCGAAGGAGGCTTCGAGGGGAAGGGCATCGACGCCGGGCGCTTCGGAGTCATCTTCGGGAGCGGGATCGGCGGGATCCAGACCTTCGAAGAACAGTGCAAGATCCTTCAGGAACGAGGTCCGGGCCGGGTCAGCCCCTTCTTCGTCCCCATGTTCATCCCCGACATCGCTCCGGGTCTCATTTCCATCCGGTACGGAGCTCGCGGGGCCAATTTCACCACCGTCTCGGCCTGTGCCTCCTCGGCCCATGCCATCGGGGAGGCCTTCCGGAGCATCCAGCGGGGCGACTCGGACGTGATGATCGCCGGCGGGACCGAGGCCACCATCACACCCCTGACCATGGCCGGTTTTGCCGCCATGAAGGCCATGTCGACCCGAAACGACGAGCCGGAAACGGCCAGTCGTCCCTTCGACGCCACCCGAGACGGCTTCGTCATGGGCGAGGGCGCAGGTGCCCTGGTTCTGGAGGCTCGCGAAGTGGCTGAGGCCCGTGGAGCCACCATCCTGGGACAGGTGGCGGGATACGGCCTCTCGGCCGACGCCTACCACATCACGGCCCCAGCCCCCGACGGAGCCGGAGCCCAGGCCGCTATGCGCATGGCGCTCTCCGACGGAGGACTGGATCCCTCCGAGGTGGATTACGTGAATGCCCACGGAACCTCCACCCCCCACAATGACCGCTCCGAAACGGCGGCCATCCGGACGGTGCTGGGAAGCCGAGCCGAGGAGATCGTGGTGGGGTCCACCAAGTCCATGACGGGCCATCTCCTGGGTGCCGCAGGGGCGGTGGAAGCGGTGGTGTCCGTTCTGGCCTGCGGCCAGGGTCGGATCCCCCCCACCATCAATCTCCATGAGCCGGATCCGGACTGCGATCTGGATTATGCCCCGGAGGGTGTGAGGGAACGAGAGGTCCGGGTGGCGCTCTCCAATTCCTTTGGATTCGGGGGGCACAATGTCTGCCTGGCCTTCCGACGCTGGGACGGAAGCTGACCCCGTAGCTCGGCCCTTGGGGCCGGCCCTGCTGGATACCGGTACCACTCCAACATCCACGCCGAGCCTACCGCCGGAGGTGGCCAATGCGAATCGGGTTCGGGTACGATTCCCACGTCTTCGATCCGGAGCGCCCCTGCATCCTCGGAGGCGTGATCATCCCGGACACCCCCGGTCTACGGGGGTTCTCCGACGGAGACGCCGTGGCCCATGCCGTCACCGACGCCATCCTGGGCGCCGCCTGCCTGGGCGACATCGGAGCCCACTTTCCTCCCGGCGAGGACGCATGGCGTGGAGCCGACTCCATGGACCTCCTGGCACGGGCCGTCTCGCTGGTCCGTGAGGCCGGGTATCGTGTGGGGAATGTGGACATTACCGTCATCTGCGAGCAGCCGCGCATCGGCCCGGTGGCGACCCGGATGCGGGAGTGTCTGGCCCAGGTTCTCGGCGTGGTCCCGGGCGACGTCTCGGTGAAGGGAAAGACCAACGAGCGCATGGGGTGGGAAGGGGAGGGGAAGGGCCTGGCCGTGCATGCAGTGGCCCTTCTCCAGGCCTCTCAAAGCTGAACAGGCCAGGGCCCCTTGGAGCCGGATCCTGACGTTGCCTACCGGATCGAGGCGTTTCGCGATTACCTGGTCTTCGATCGCGGCGTAGCCGAGCGTACGGTCCAGGCCTACTGCAGCGACGTGGTCCGGTTGTCCGGCTTCCTGCGCACCCGGGGGCGACTGGCGCCGGGCGAGGTGGACCACGAGGACCTTCGTGCCTACCTCTTCCACCTGAAGGATCTGGGTCGCGCACCCACGACGCTCCGCCGCGCGCTCTCATCCATTCGCAGCTACTTCACCTTCCTGCTGGAAGAGGATGAGCTGGACGTCGATCCGTCGGAGCGTCTCGAGTCGCCCAGGAGTTGGCGTCGCCTGCCCACGGTCCTGACTCCCACCGAGGCCGGTCGCCTCGTGGAGGCGGTGTCCATGGACTCTCCGGTCCACTGGCGGGACCGGGCCATCCTGGAGCTTCTCTATGCCACGGGAATGAGGGTCTCCGAGCTTACCGCCCTGAGGCTCCCCGATGCTGTCCTGGAAGAGCGTCTCGTCACGGTGATGGGGAAGGGAAGTCGGCAACGGATCGTGCCGTTCGGAGGCCCTGCCGCCGAGGCCCTGCGTCGATACCTGACCCAGGTCCGCCCGAAGCTCGACCAGGGCGCATCGGAGGGATCCATCTTCCTCAACCGTCGGGGGACGCCGCTCACACGAATGAGTGTGTGGTCCATGGTCAAGGACGCCGCCGACGCCGCAGGGATCGACAAGCGGGTCTCACCCCATACCCTCCGCCACAGCTTCGCCACGCACCTCCTGGAGGGGGGAGCGGATCTGGTGGTGGTCCAGGAACTCCTGGGCCATGCCGACATCTCCACCACCCAGATCTACACGCACCTGGACCGGAGCTACATCCAGGACGTCCATCGCACCTTCCACCCCCGGCGCTGACCGGCAGCGACCCGGTTCAGGGTGACCCGCCCTCGGTTCCGTCTTCCCGATTGGATCCGGCCCTCGCCTGCACGGTGGGGCGTTCCGGCTCAGGCACCATGGCCAGGAGCTCATCCAGTGTGGAGGCCTGCTGAAGGAGCTCCACCGCCTTGGCCAGGGCCGCGTCGCGACGAATCAGGACCTCCAGGGACCGGGACATCAACTCGAGGCGCTCGAAGAGGATCCGCTCCAACTGCCACTCCAGATACGCCCGGGTCTCCGCATTCACGACATCGCCGTCCAGGCCGTCGCCCATGAGACGCTCCACAAACGCATCCAACTCCGCAGCCGGAAACCCCTGGGGGGTCCCACCGGACTCGCGATACCGCTGTGCGACCTGGAACGCGCTTTCCTGAAGGCGCTGCTGCAAGGGGATCTCCGCCGAAATGGCCGCGTTGAAGAGGTCCTGCTCCCTGGAAGTCAGGGTATCCGGGCGGATCTCCAGATCGGGATACACCCCGCCTCCCCCCCAGATGGTGCGCCCCCCTTCGGAGGTGAACCGGGGAATGGAGTCGGGCTCGATGACGCGGCCGTCCCGATCCCGGGGACGGTTCAACGACCGGCCACGAGGCGTGAACCACTCCCCCGAGGTGAGGCGAATCATGTGGTCGCCCGGGAGGGGAATGACGCTCTGAACGCTCCCCTTGCCGAAGGTGCGCTCGCCCAGGACGATGGCCCGGTCGTGATCCTGCAGGGCACCGGCCACGATCTCGGAAGCCGAGGCCGAGAAACGGTCGACCAGCACGATGATGGGCTTCCCGTGGACCCGGGCCGGGCGGCGTGCGAACGCCGACTCTTCCCGCACGTCGCCGGCTCGCCCCGGCGTCCTGGATCGGGTGGTCACGAGGGTTGCCCCACGGTCCAGGAAGAGGTCGGCCAGATTCAGGGATTCATCCAGATAGCCGCCGGGATTCCGCCTCAGATCCAGGATGATTCCCCGGGTGTCATCCAGTTCGGCCAGGACCGAATCCACCTCGGCGGCGGAATTGCGAGCCACCCGGTCCAGGAGGATGTACCCCACGTCCCCGAAGATCCGCTCCGACGTCACGGCGGGAATGTGGACCTGTTGCCTGCGGATCCGCACGGGAATGGGCTGTGCGATCCCGTCGCGCTGCACCTTCACCTCCACCGTGGTTCCGATCTCCCCGCGGATGTTGTTGGAGGCCTCTCCCACCGTCCATTCGGTGGCATCCTGTCCATCCACCTCCACGATCCAGTCCCCAACGAGGAGGCCCTCCTGATCCGCCGGGGTGTTCCGGAATACCGCCGTGATGGTCACCCGCTCGTTCAGCTCGGTGATCTGGACGCCGATGCCCGCGTAGTTACCGGTGCTCTCCTCTTCGAAGGCCCGAACCTGATCCGGCGTCAGGACGTCGGCGTAGGGATCGTCCAGCTCCCGGATCAATCCCCGGATCGCCTTCTCCCAGAGTTCGGCCGTGTCTTCACCGGAAAGACCGAAGTCCCGGATCGCCTGCAGCGCGCCCAGGAAGACCTCGGCCTCAATGGACGAGTTGCCTCCCGCCCGGTCACGCTCCCCGAAGGTGAAGGGGGTGAAGGTGGGTTCCTGCTGCGCCGTCGCCGGACTGAAGGAGACGGCAAGGAGGACGGCAAGGAGAGCGGGAACGAAGCGGGCAATCATGCGGCTATCCACGGTCTTGGGGAGGTGCGGGACGAAGCCTCTCGGGTCAAGGGCCCGGTCGAAAGAACAAGCCGGCCCGCCTTCGGTCTTGGTAACCCGAGATGGGTACGGCGTTCCCGGTCCGGGCCGCACTTCCGGTACAACGTACACCTGCCCCCACGATCCGCCAGCCCACCCCAACCCCATGGCACCAGCGGCCGGCGAACGATCCCGGCCCCAGCGGGTTTCAAGACCCGTTGACGCCGGGGCCCGGAAGAGCATCCTTGGAAGAGCAACCTTCAAAGTTTCGAGGAATCCGAGCGGACCGTCCCTGCCCTGCGCCCCTGAAGCCGAACCCCATCGTCGTCCATGCGAGTCTCCCTGGCACAATTTCATCCCCGGAAGGGGCGAATCCCGGAGAACCTCGGCCGCATGGCCGGGATGATCCGGGACCTGTCGGCCGGATCCGACCTCATCCTCTTCCCGGAGACGGCCGTCTCCGGCTACTTCGTGGAAGGCGCCGTAGGTTCGGTGAGCCGCTCCCCGTCCGCCATTGCCACCGCACTGGGTCCGCCCCCGCCCAACGCCGCCGAGATCATCCTCGGGAGCTACATCCCCGGCCCCGACGGCGTCGAGAACGCGGCGGTACATCTCACCCCCTCCGGCGAAGTGTGGGAAGTCCATCATGTCCACCGGAAGCTCTTCCTGCCCACCTACGGCGTGTTCGATGAGTCCCGTTTCGTCGTTCCGGGGCGGGACCTCCGCGCCGTGGAGAGCCGCGTGGGACGGATTGGCCCCATGGTCTGCGAGGACATGCACCACGCCATGGTCCCCACCGTGCTGGCGCTGGACGGTGCGGAGGTGATGGTCTGCCTGGCCGCCTCACCGGCCCGCGATTTCTCGCCGGGCCCGGGGATTCCCGGGAGTCTGGAGCGGTGGGACGCCGTGGGCCGCTCCATCGCCATGGAGCACTCGGTCCACCTCCTGGTGTGCCATCTGGCTGGGAGCGAGGGAGGCAAGCTCTTTTCCGGCGGAAGTGTGGCCTACGACCCGTCGGGACGGATCCTGGGCCGCGCGCGCCTCTTCCGGGAAGATGTACTGGAGCTGGAGTTGGACCCCGGGGCACCTCGACGCGCCCGGAATCGGGCTTCCGTAACGTCGGACCTCCGCACGCGCCTGCCCGTGCTCATCCGGGCGCTGGACCGGGTCCAACGGGAGCGGGTGGAGTCGGACCGCGTCACACGGGATCGCACCACCGGGACCGGTCCGGTCAGCCCCCCCCCGGCAGCGACCCTTCCGGCCGGACGCCGCCTGCCGGACCCCTCGGACAGCTCCGTCCTTGATCTGGACCCTGCGCTGGTGGAAGAGGCCCTCGTCTCCTTCCTCCAACACGAGATCTGCGTGCGGCGCGGTTTCCAGCGGGTCGTGCTGGGACTGTCCGGCGGGGTGGACTCCGCCGTCTCGGCAGCCCTGGCCGTCCGGGCTCTGGGCAAGGAGAACGTCCATGCCTTCTTCCTGCCCTACCGGACATCGAGTCCGGAGAGCCTGGAGCACGGAAAGCTGGTGGCGCACCACCTGGGACTCTCCCCCCGAACCATCTCCATCACACCCATGGTGGATGCCTACGTCCAGGAGGAAGAGGCCGGGATCACGGATCTGCGTCGAGGAAACCTTGCGGCCAGGAGCCGATCGGTGATCCTCTGGGACCAGTCCGCTCGGCTGGAAGCCCTCCCGCTGGGAACCGGCAACAAGAGTGAGCGCCTCCTTGGCTACTACACCTGGCACGCCGACGACTCGCCTCCCATCAACCCGCTGGGCGACCTCCTCAAGACCCAGGTCTGGGCCCTGGCTCGACACCTGGGAATCCCCGACGCCGTCATCGAGAAGGCCCCGTCCGCCGATCTGGTCCGGGGGGTTCACGACGAAGATGAACTGGGGGTCTCCTACAGCGAAGCGGACCTCATCCTGCACTGGCTCCTCCTGGACCATACACCAGGTGAGTTGGAGGCGGCGGGATTTCGCTCCGATGCCGTCCATCGGGTGTCGCGCCGCCTTGAGTCCACCCACTGGAAGCGCAGGCTCCCCACCGTCGCCATGGTCTCGTCCACGAGCATTGGCGACTACTACCTCCGACCCGTGGACTTCTGAGGCCCTGGCATGCTCCTGGTCATCGACAATTACGACTCCTTCACCTGGAACCTGGTGCAGCATCTGGGCGAGCTCGGGGCGGACCCGGTGGTGGTCCGCAACGACGAGCACTCGCCGGAGGCGCTGGCGGCCATGTCACCGCGCGCCGTGGTCATCTCTCCGGGTCCCTGTACGCCGGCCGAAGCGGGGGTCAGCGTGGAGGTCATCCGGCGACTGGGCCCCACAACGCCCCTGCTGGGGGTATGCCTGGGTCATCAATCCATCGGGGAGGCCTTCGGGGGCCGCACCATCCGTGCACGGAGGGTCATGCACGGGAAGATCGGCCTGGTGCGCCACGGCGGAGAGGGACTCTTCCAGGGCCTTCCGGACCCGTTGGAGGTGACCCGGTACCACTCCCTGGTGACGGACCCCCATGCGCTCCCTGCTGAGCTGGAGGCTGTGGCGTGGTCCACCGGAGACGGCGCATCCGGGGAGATCCAGGCCCTGCGGCACCGGAGTTTTCCCATCTGGGGGGTCCAGTTCCACCCCGAATCGCTCTTCTGTCAGGGGGGAAGGGACCTGCTGGAGAACTTCCTCCGCATGACCTGACTCCCTGGGAAACCTGGGGTTTCTCCCGTCCCGCCGTCTCGCCTCGCCCCTGCGGTCGTTCCGCCGGGCTCTCGGTTGCCGCCGGGCGCCCTTTCCCCTAGGTTCAGTGGCGTGGTTTTTGCATACAGCGTCCGGAATTTCGGTGGGATGGAGGTCCGGTTTCGCCGTGGAGGTGCAGGCATCGACGGTGCGAGGCGACTCCGCGGTGTGATCCAGCCCTTCGATCCGGATCCCCAATCGGTTGCAGACGCTACAACACCGGCGGAGTCCTTTCCCTCGTCCCCCCTTGCACCCTGCCATGGGGGTGGACACCGGGCGGGATGTCGTCAGAATGGAGGGAACCCTGTCCCGTCCACAGGACCGATTCCACCTCTGAGATCCGAACATGAGCCGAACCGACGATCCGACCAAATACATCTTCGTGACCGGCGGCGTGGTGTCGTCGCTGGGCAAGGGCATCGCCGCCGCATCCCTGGGCCGAATCCTCAAGGAGCGCGGCCTTCGGGTCACCCTCCAGAAGTTCGATCCCTACATCAATGTGGATCCGGGAACCCTCTCCCCATTCCAGCACGGCGAGGTCTTCGTCACCGACGACGGGGCCGAGACGGATCTGGATCTGGGACACTACGAGCGATTCATCGATGAATCCCTGTCCCAGGACAACAACATCACCACGGGTCGGGTCTACCAGTCGGTCATCGAAAAGGAGCGTCGGGGTGACTACCTGGGGTCCACGGTCCAGGTCATCCCCCACATCACCGACGAGATCAAGGCCAACATCCGGAAGCTGGCTCCGGAGCACGATGTGGTCATCACCGAGATCGGCGGTACGGTGGGAGACATCGAAAGCCTTCCCTTCCTGGAAGCGATCCGCCAGTTCCGCCAGGAGGTGGGTCCGGAAAACGCCATCTACATCCATCTGACGCTGGTCCCCTACATTGCGGCCGCAGGCGAACTCAAGACCAAGCCGACCCAGCATTCGGTCCGCGAATTGATGCAGATCGGGATCCAGCCGCAGATCCTCATCTGCCGAGCCGAACACCCCCTGGACGAGGAGATCCGGCGGAAGATCGCCCTCTTCACCAACGTGGACGCCCGCGGGGTGGTGGAGGCCCGTGATGCCGAATCCATCTACCAGGTACCGCTGGACCTCCGGCGGCAGGGGTTGGACGACTACGTTCTCGAGCTCCTGGGGCTCGAAGCCCCGGCCCCTGACATGACGGAGTGGGAAGAGATGTCGGAGCGGATCACCCGGCCATCGCGGGGAACGGTCCGCATCGCCGTGGTGGGCAAGTACACCGAGCTGGTGGACTCGTACAAGTCCATCCAGGAGTCCCTCATCCACGGCGGTATCGCCCACGATGTGAAGGTGGAGATCGACTGGCTCTCCTCGGAGGAGTTCGAGGGATCGGACCCGGGCCCCCGGCTGGCCCCGTATCATGCCCTCCTCATCCCCGGCGGCTTCGGTCCCCGGGGCGTGGAGGGGATGCTGGAGGCCATCCGCTACGCCCGGACCGAGGGAATGCCCTTCTTCGGGATCTGCCTGGGGCTGCAGTGCGCAGTGGTGGAGTATGCCCGGAACGTCTGTGGGCTCACCCGGGCCCATTCGGTGGAGTTCGATCCGGGGTCGCCTCATCCGGTCATCTGCCTCATGGACTCTCAGCAGGAGGTGATCCACAAGGGCGGAACCATGCGCCTCGGGGCCTACCCCGCACGGCTCTCGCCGGGCTCCCGCACCCACGCCATCTACGGGTCCGGCGACATCTCCGAACGGCACCGGCACCGGTATGAGGTGAACAACGGGTACCGCGGGCATCTGGAAGAGGCCGGCATGGTCCTGAGCGGCCTCTCTCCGGACGGCAAGCTGGTGGAGATGATCGAGCTTCCGGACCACCCCTGGTTCATCGGATGTCAGTTCCACCCCGAGCTGAAGAGCCGACCCACCCGGGCCCACCCCCTCTTCGCCTCCTTCATCGGAGCTGCCACGGAGGTGGCGGGACTCGAAGGGGGAGCGTTGCGGACCGATGCAGGGGTCGGAGTCTCCCGGTGACCTTCCTCCGGCGTAAGCAGAGTGCGCCGGCAACAGGCGCCGTTGTCCAACCCGTATCGCCCCCCCATGCCTCCGTCGGCCGTCGGGAGCGCCTGTCCGGGCGCGAGCGAATCCCCCACGCCCTGGCACAGCGGATCCGCCTCGTGGTCCTGGATGTGGACGGGGTCCTGACGGACGGTGGGGTGTACCTGGGAGAGACGGGCGAGGGATCTCCTGTTGAGCTCAAGCGGTTTCACATCCAGGACGGGCTCGGGATCCGGTTCCTCAGGCAAGCCGGCATCCAGGTGGCGCTCCTGTCGGGACGGCCATCCCCGGCGACCCGACTCCGGGCCGAGGAATGGGGCCTCGATGAATGCATCCAGACCGAGGCCGGTGTGAAGATGCCGGCCATGCAGGCCCTCATGCGACGCATGGAGGTGACGTGGGACGAAGTGGCCATGTTGGGCGACGACCTGCCGGACCTGCCCATTCTGCGGAAGGTGGCCATCCCCGCCGCAGTGGGGAACGCCGTCACGGAGGTGCGCCGGGAGGTCCTCTTCACCACCCGCCGGGAGGGTGGGCAAGGAGCCGTTCGGGAATTCGCCCGGCTCCTCCTGGAGGCGAGAGGGGAGTGGGAGAGCCTGGTGAACGCCTACTGCACCGAGAGATCGGAAGAATGAGGGTATCCTGGAGACGGCGTGGCCCCTGCGTTGGAAGGTGCTCTTCCCGGAATGCCGGGACGGGTGACCTCCCAAGGATCTGGCGGTCATGATACGCCTGGCCCTGGTCTGGGCAATGGTCGGCCTCCTGGTCGTTGCCGTAGGCTGTGACGAGGAATCGGAGATCGCCACCGTCTCTGCGGAAATGGCGGCCATGGATGCGGACTTCATCGTCCTCGGCGGAGAACAGTTCGTGAGTCAGGACGGCACCACCGAGGTCCATCTGGTCTACGACACCGCCTTCCAGTGGAACGACTCTGTGAGCGCGGCCCTGCGGAGAATGGCGTTGACCGTTTTCCTGGAAGATGGATCGGAACGCGCCCGGGTCACCGCCGATCGAGGGTGGCTCGACCAGTCATCCGATCAGATGATCGCCCGGGGCAACGTCCTGGTGGTGGTGCCCGAGGACCAGCGAACGATACGGACCGAGGAGCTCCACTATGACCCCCGAATCGGCCAGATCTGGAGTGACTCGGCGTTCGTGATGGAAATCCCGGGCCAGCCTCCTCTCCGGGGCGTCTCCTTCAGCTCGGACCTGGAGTTCCGGAACTTCCAGGCGCGGGGACGTCGGCCATGATCCGGTTCTCCACTCGTGCCACCTGCATGCATTCCGCCGACGGAGGTGCCGGCGCCCATGGCCCCTCGGCTCCCGGGCATCCCGTTGTGGGCCTGATGCTCCGCTGGCTTTCGGTGATTCTCCTGGGCTGCGGATCCGTCGGCCTGGGCCCGATTGCGGCTTCGGCCCAGGATCTGGGAACCGACTGTGAACTGAGGGAATACACG
This sequence comes from Gemmatimonadales bacterium, assembly GCA_007695195.1. Taxonomy (GTDB): domain Bacteria; phylum Gemmatimonadota; class Gemmatimonadetes; order Longimicrobiales; family Gaopeijiaceae; genus PWLA01. Next base: position 78,048 of record REEG01000152.1, read on the forward strand.
TCGATCCGGTCCACCGAGGCCAGGCCCGGTGCCCGAGTCACCTGGCTGGCGGGTCCCTTTCTGGTGTGCCCCGACGGGACCCGGATCCGGTCCGATTCCGCCGTGGTCTACGAGCAGACCCGGCGCGCGGAGCTCATCGGTTCGGTGGACTTCCAGAGCGAGGGCCGCCGCCTCAACGCCCAACTCGCCGACTACTTCGAACGGGAGGCCCGCCTCTTCGCCCGGGGAGACGTGGTGTTCCGGGACCCGGCCCGGGGGAGCGAAGTCCGGGGTGACACCATGGTCTACCTCGGCGAAACCCCCCTGCGCCGGGACGAACGACTTACCATGAGTGGAGGACGCCCGGAAGCCCTCCTGTCTCCACCGGCCGGTGCCGATGCTCCCGCCACCACCCCCTACCGGGTCCTGGGAGAGCGGCTGCGCTTCGAGGGAGAGCGATTCTTCTGGGCCGACGACGACGTGGAGGTCTATCGGGATGACCTGGAGGCCTTTGCCGACTCCCTGGTCTTCGATCGGGACGGCGGGCTGCTCTTCCTGAACGGCAACGCCCGGCTGGAGGGAGATGCCACCATGGAGGGGGGGCAGATCAACCTGGTGATCCCCGAAGACGTTCTGCAGTCCATCACAGTACGTCGGCGGGGACGGCTCATGACCGAGGACCTGGATCTGGTGGGCGAGGAGATCCGGATCACCATGGAAGATGAGAAGATCCAGCGCCTCGTCGCCGTACATCGGGAGTCCGAAGCCGGCGACGATCCGCCGCCACGCCCCCGGGCCCTCACAGGCGACTTCCGCCTCGAAGCGGACTCCATCGACGTTCAGTCCCCTGACGAGATCCTGGAGACCGTCCACGCTGCAGGGCGTGCCCGGGGAGAAACGATGGCCCGGGGTCCTCGCCCAACCCCCCTGGATGTCCCTACCGCACCGGGGGATGATCCGGAGCTGGATCGCCCGGTGGATGCAGAGCCCGATGATCCCGATACCGATCCGGAACCCTCGCCCGCCTCCGAGCCGGACCCCGGCCGTCCGGGCACGGAGGATGAGGGTGGATTCCGGGTGGATAGAGACTGGATTGAAGGCGATGTGATCGTGGCCACCTTCGAGAGACTCATCGCCGAGGAGTTGCCGGAGGTGGATGTGGAACCCTCTCCCGACGGGACGGACGGGGAGGCAAGCCCCCAGTACCGGCTGACCCGACTGGACGCCACCGGAAACGCCCGAACGCTCTACCGATCCCCACCCCAGGAACGGAGCGACGCGCCCCAACCGGTGGATGCCGACGGAGCCCCCCTCTGGTCCATCAGCTACATGGTGGCCAGGCAGATCTCCATTCACCTGGCGGATGGGGCTGTGGAGCGCGTGGAAGCCCGGGAACAGGTGGTAGGGATCCAACTGGAACCGGAGCGTCCGGCACGGGACCCGGACCAGGACCCCAGAGAGGAGGACGAGTGAGCGACGAGCATCTGTCCGATACTTTGCCTATGGCCGCGCCCGAAGCGGAACCGGCACGCCCGGCCCTCACCATCGCGGGCAACAGCGTCTACCGTGCCGATGGACTGACGAAGATCTATTCGGGGCGGAAGGTGGTGAACGACGTGGCCATCCAGGTGCAGCAGGGGGAGATTGTGGGTCTCCTGGGACCCAACGGCGCCGGGAAGACCACCACCTTCTACATGATGGTGGGACTCATCAAGCCCGATAAGGGAAAGGTCTACCTGGACGACCGGAACCTCACCCGGACCCCCATGTTCCGGCGAGCCCGCCTGGGCCTCGGCTATCTTGCACAGGAGCCCTCCATCTTTCGCAAACTGACGGTGGAGCAGAACGTCATGGCCATCCTCGAGACCACCCGGGTGCCCCGGCGGGAGCGGAAGGAACGGGTGGAACGACTTCTCGAAGAGCTGTCCATCGCTCATCTTAGGAAGAGCAAGGCGTATGCCCTCTCCGGTGGAGAACGCCGGCGCCTCGAGATCACCCGGGCCCTGGTACAGCAACCCAAGTTCATGCTCCTGGACGAACCCTTCGCCGGGATCGATCCAATCGCCGTCAACGACATCCAGCAGATCGTGGCGGGTTTGAAGGAGAGAAACATCGGCGTCATCATCTCCGACCATAATGTGGAGCAGACCCTGGATATCGTCGACCGGGCCTACATCATGTACGAAGGCCGGATTCGGGTCAGCGGCACGGTGTCCGAGCTCGTCTGGAATGATGAAGTGGCCGAGATCTACCTGGGACCCACTCTGACGCATCGCATGCGCCAACGCTACGATCCTCCCGCCCCCACCGAATGAGCGGCTTCAGCAACAGGCTCTATCAGAGCACGGAACTCCGGCAGGAGATGAAGATCAACCCTCGCCTCTACCAGGCGATGGAGTTGCTCTACATGCCCCTGTTGGATCTCCAGGCACACCTGAAGCAGGAACTCACGGAGAATCCCTTCCTGGAGATGAGCGAGGCCGACGTCCAGGACGACGTGAGCATCGATGAAGAAGGGACGGAAAAGAAGGACGAGGACGAGATCGACTGGGAAGAGATCCTCCTGGACGGCTTCGATGCCGGCGGAAGCCGAGCCCAGTACGAAGAGACGGAACGCCACGAGCGCACTCCGGTGGGGACTTCGGACCTCAGGGATCACCTGCTGGAGCAGCTCCACCACCTCCCCATCAAGGACCGGGAGGTTCGTATGGGCGAGGAGATCATCGGGAACATCGACGACGACGGCTTTCTCTCGTGCGGTCTCGACGAGGTGTTGGACGGGGTGAATGAGTGGCTGGTGGACATCCGAGAGGTGGCGCAGGACCGAGCGGCCGCCATCGCCGATACCCGGGAGCGGGCCGAGGAAGAGGCCGAGGTGGCTGAACTCTTCCGGGACTACACCCTGGACGAGGCAGAGGACATGCTCGGTGTCGTCCAGCGAATGGATCCAGCCGGTGTCGGCGCTCGGGACCTGCGGGAGAGCATTCTGATCCAACTCCGGGATCGAGACCTGGAAGACACTCTGGCACATACACTTGTGAGGGATCACTTCGATGACTTCATCCAGCACCGGTGGACCGAGTTGGGGCGGTCCATCGGCGTCTCCGCCCGGGAGGTACAGAGTGCCGCCGACCAGGTGGCGAAGCTCGATCCCAAGCCCGGCATCCAGTACGGACCCGATCGGGACCCGTACATCATTCCCGATCTTATCGTGGAGAAGATCGACGGGGAGTACCACGTCTTCCTGAACGACACGAGCCTCCCCCGCCTCCGCCTGTCCCGGTCCTACCGGGAAGTGGCGCAGGACCGGGGCAAGTACAAGGGTGAGAACAAGGAATTCATCGCCAGCAAGCTCAACTCCGCCAACTGGATGATCCAGGCCATCGAGCAGCGGCGGCAGACCATGCTGAAGGTCATGAACTTCATCGTGGATCGGCAGCGGGAGTTCTTCGAGAAGGGCATCCAGTTCCTCCGCCCCCTGACCCTCCGGGAGGTGGCCGACTACATCGAGATGCACGAATCCACCGTCTCGCGGGTTACCAATGAGAAATACGTACAAACCCCCCGGGGGGTGTACCATCTCAAGTTCTTCTTCTCCAGCGGTCTCTCCACCACGTCGGGGCAGGACATCTCGGCTCGGGGGGTGAAGGACAAGATCCGCAAACTGGTGGATCAGGAGAACGCCAAGAAGCCACTCACCGACCAGAAGATCGTGAACCTCCTGGAGACCGACGGGATCCAGATCGCCCGTCGCACCGTGGCCAAGTACCGCGACCAGCTGGGAATCCTCCCGGCCCGCATGCGAAAGCGTGTCTGAGATCGCCCGGAGCGCCCCGGAGTCCGGTTCGACCCTCCCCGACGAACTCCGCTGGAACTTCGCCGTGGTCATTCCGGCCTACAATGAAGCGCCGGTCATCCCTGATCTGATCCGGGAGCTTCGCACCGCTTTCCGGGAGCACGGGCTGGACGGCGAGGTCCTGCTGGTAGACGATGGGTCCACCGACGGCACCGCCGATCTGGCACGGGAGCTCGCGGCGGACTGGCCCGGCTTCCGCGTCCTTCGGCATGGCCGGAACCTGGGAAAGACCGAGGCCATGGTCACTGCAGCCCAGGCCACCGACCGAGCCGTTCTGGTCCTCTTCGATGCCGACCTGCAACACTCTCCCCATGAGATCCCCCGCTTCCTGGAGGCCATGGGGCAAGGGTGGGACATGGTGTGCGGGCGCAAGGTGGGCCATTACGACAAGCGGGCCGTGTCCTCGGTGTACAATCGGCTCTCCCGACGACTCTTCGACGTCCCTGCGTCGGATCTGAACTCCATGAAGGCCTTCCGGGCCTCCATCCTCCAGGAGATCCCTCTCCGCCACGACTGGCACCGCTTCTTCGTGGTCCTGGCGGCGGATCGCGGCCATACCCTGACGGAGCTGGACATCGAGCTTCATCCCCGACGGGCCGGCGAGTCCAAGTACCAGGGACTCTGGCGGGTGGTGGTGGGCGTCATGGATCTCCTGTCCGTCTGGTTTCTCCTGGCCTTTTCCAGGAAGCCGCTCCTTCTCTTCGGAACCGCCGGCGTCGGGCTCGCCGGGACCGGGGTCCTGGTGGGATTGGTGGCGGTCTACCTTCGTGTCTTCCACGGTGTGGGCTTCCGTCCTCTCCTGACCCTGGTTCTCCTTCTGGTCACGGTGGGGGTTACCCTCTTCGGGTTCGGTCTGCTGGCCGAGATGGTGGCGCAACTCCGCCAGGAGGTGGATCAGCTTCGCCGTCGGCTGCGGGAGGGTCGGTGATCCTGGTGGTGGTGGGAACCCGTCCGGAGGCCATCAAGATGGCGCCGGTGGTGCTCGCCCTGCGAAACCACGTCCATGCGGTCCCCGTGCGGCTCCTCCTCACCGGACAGCACGACACCCTGGCCACCGATGTCCTCCGGAGTTTCGGGCTCACCCCCGACGGGAACCTTGGGATCATGCGCGAGGCCCAGACCCTCTATGATGTAGCGCAGGGGTGCCTGGCCGGGATCCGCGACGAGATCCGTCGCTCCACCCCCCGCCTCATTCTGGTCCAGGGCGACACCGCCAGCGTCTTCTTCGGCGCCCTCACCGGATTCTTCGAGGGGATTCCGGTGGGGCACGTAGAGGCCGGCCTCCGCAGCGGAGACATGGCTCGCCCCTTTCCCGAAGAGGGATTCCGGCGCATGACCGGCGTGCTGGCCCGCCTCCACTTCGCCCCCACACCGGGCGCCGCAGAGAATCTGCGCCGGGAAGGCGTACCCGATGACCGAATCCACGTCACCGGCAATACCGTGGTGGACGCCCTTCTGGACATCACCCGTAGAACGAGTGAACCGCGGGATTCCGACCTGAGGACCCTCCTCTCGTCCGGGCACCGCTTCGCCCTCCTCACCACCCACCGACGGGAGTCGTGGGGACCACCGCTGGAGCGGATTCTCACGGCGGTGTTGCGGCTTGTGCACGAAACGCCCGACCTGCGACTGCTGGTCCCGGTACACCCCAACCCCCGGGTCCGGGACACGGTAGTCCGGGACCTTGGGAACCATCCACGAATCCACCTCACCCCGCCCCTTGGCTACGAGGATCTGGCTCTGGCCCTCGCCGGCGCAGCCCTGGTCCTCACGGACTCCGGCGGTATCCAGGAGGAAGCGCCCACCTTCGGTGTCCCCCTCCTGGTTCTCCGGGAGGTCACCGAGCGGCCCGAAGGGGTCGAGGCCGGAGTCGCTGAGCTTGTGGGCTCCGACCCGGAACGAATCCTGGCTGCGGCGCAGCGGGCCCTTTCGGCCGATGATCAGGGGCGGGAGGGGCGGGAGGGGCGGCGACGGGCCAATCCCTACGGCGACGGAAGGGCGGGCCTGCGCATCGCCGACATCGTAGCGGATTTCCTCGAGGCCGGGCGGTGAAGATCCTGCTTCACTGCGTCTACTACCCCCCCGAGGTGGGGGGTCTGGAGAGCCATGTGGCCGAGCTGGCCCGCGGTCTGGTGGAGGCCGGGCACGAGGTGCGGGTGGTGACCTCCCGATCCCTCCCCCTCGCCCCCGCGGAGGAGGTGGTGGATGGTGTCCGGATCCGCCGCACCTGGTTCCCGTCACGTTCGGCGCCGGGCTGGGTCCTCCACGCCCTGGGATCCATTCCCGTGACCATGCGATGGGCCCGATGGGCCGACGTGGTCCACGCCCAGGCCTTCGCCTCCATCCTCCCCTGCCACCTGGCGGCGCGGCGGTACCGGCGACCGCTGGTCACCACCCTCCACACCTCCCACTTCCTGGTGCGGGCCCGCTCCCGCCGGTGGCGCCCCATCCTGGCCGGACTGGTCCGGCGTTCGGACCACACCCTGGCCGCCAGCGTAGAGATTGCCCGGGTGGGGGAAGGCCTTGCGGCGGGGATCCAGGTGGAACCTCTTACCAACGGGGTGGATACGGACCGGTTCCGGCCTGTTCCGCCCACCATTCCGCCGGAGCCCGGGACGCGCCGCATCGTCGTACCCCGGCGCCTCTTCCCCAAGAACGGGGTGGAGTACCTCATTCGAGCCCTGCCCCTGGCGGCCCGGGATGAGCCTGGACTCCAGGCGCTGTTGGTGGGAGATGGACCGGAACGGACGCGCCTTGAGGCTCTTGCAGCTGAGTTGGGTGTGGCCGAGCGGATCCGATTCCTGGGAGGTCGGCCCCACGGAGAGATGCCCGGCCTCCTGTGCTCCGGCGAGGTGGCCGTCTTCCCATCCCTCATGGAGGCCACATCGGTGGCGGCGCTGGAGTGCATGGCGTGCGGAGTTCCGGTGGTGGCCAGCCGCGTCGGGGGACTCCCGGAGATCGTGGACCGGGAGGTGGGTCGACTGGCCGAGCCCGGTGACGCCCAGTCGTTGGCCACGGCCCTTGTGGACCTTCTCCGTGACCCGGAGCTCCCCGACCTGGGGCGCCGGGCTCGGGCCCGGGTGGTGGACCACTGGAGCAATGCACGCCTGGTGAAGCGGCACGAAGAGATCTACCGGAGTGTGGGTGCGGGGACGCGGAAGTCCCCCGAACCAGATGTCACGGGGACGAACTGATGGCTGACGGCAAGGATCGGAAGGGAAGGGGGACCACCTCTCGCCGGCGGCGAGACCAACGGGACAGCGCGGGCCGCCGTACCGGGCGGGACGGCCGTTCCCACCGCTCCGCCGGGGCGGGAGGCAGCCCCGAGGCGCCGGATCTCACCGGGCCCCTCGACCGGATCCCCCTCTGGCTCACCCTCGTGGTGTTCGGAGCCGTGACGCTGGGGCTCTTCCGGGAATTCGTCTTCTCGGACCAGATGCTGGTGGGCCAGGACACCCTGGCGCTGGGGTACATGGCCCGGGCCTTCTTCGCCGATGCCCTGCAGACCACGGGCTTTCCCCTCTGGAACCCCATCATCCTGGGGGGAACCCCCTTCCTGGAGTCGCTGGCGGGAGGCGACTCCCTCCACCCCATCTCGGTGGGACTCCTCTTCGTCATGGAGACGTACCGGGCCCTGGGGTGGAAGCTGGTGATCCACGTCTTCCTGGCCGGGGTGGGGATGTATGGCTGGCTCCGGACCCTCCAGGTCTCGCGTGGGGCCGCCCTCATTGGCGGGCTGGGGTTCCTCCTGGCTCCCTACATGGTGACGCTGGCCTTCCCGGGACACGACGGGAAGATCTTCGTCACCGCCATGACGCCCTTCCTCTTCTGGACCCTGGAGTGGTTCCTGGCCCGACGGGGGTGGCTCCCGCTGGCGGCCATGGCCGGGGTCATCGCGCTGGTGATCCTCTCCACCCACTTCCAGATGGCCTACTTCCTCTTCGGAGCGGCGGGCGTCTACATGGCGGTGCGGTGCCTGCAACTGGCCCAGCAGGAGGGGGAAGGGAAGGGTCCGGCGGGAGCCGGCTCCGCCTTCGGTGCCTTCCTCCTCTTCTCGGTCCTGGGGGCGGGGATCACGGCGGTTCAGCTCCTTCCGGCCGTGGACTACGTCACGGAGCATTCCCGGCGCGCCGCCACCACCGTGGAGGCCGATGCGGCCCGGGGGGTGGCCTTCTCCTCGTCATGGTCCCTCCACCCGGAAGAGGCACTGAGCCTGGCCGTACCCGAGTTCATCGGAAACAGCGCCGGTACCGCCGAGTGGACCACCGACACCTACTGGGGCCGAAACCCCTTCAAGCTGAACCACGAGTATCTGGGGCTGGTGCTGCTCCTCCTGGCCTCCCTCTCCTTCGCCGGGGGGCGCCTTCCATGGGTGCGCTGGAGCCTCACGGGGATCGGGCTCACGGCGCTCCTCTTCGCCCTGGGCCAGAACACCCCGGTGTGGCGGGTCTTCTACGAGGTGGTTCCGGGGATTTCCCTCTTCCGGGCCCCGTCCATGGCCATCTTCATCACCGGCTTCGTGGTGGCCACCCTGGCGGCGCTGGGGGTGGACCGGGGCGCCCGTCTGGTGGAAGAGGGGAAGGGCGCCACAGTGCTCAAGATCCTGGGAAGTGGCGTGGCGCTCCTGGCCCTGGGGTGGCTTCTGGCCATCACAGGCGCCCTGTCCGCGCTTTGGACCTCGGTCCTCTACCGAGGGATCACCCCGGCCCAGCTGGAGGCCCTGGGAACTGCCGAGCCCCACATCGTCCGAGGGTTCGGAGTCGCCGTGGTGCTGACGGCGCTGGTGGCCGGTGTCTGGGCCGCCGTATCCCGCCGACTCCTACCGGCCGTGCTCCTGGTCCCGTCGCTGGCTCTGCTGGTGGCTGTGGACCAGTGGCGTGTGAACGAGCCGTTCCTGGAGGTCATGGACTACCGGAGCTTCGCCGCCGCCGACGCCAACATCCAGTTCCTGTTGGACCGGCAGGCGGAAGAGGATCCCTTCCGTGTCCTCTCCTTCGCCCGGGCCGGCCAGGATGTGGAGCCAGGGATGCACGGGCTCGAACTGGCGGCCGGACACCACCCCAACGACCTGGGCCGCTACCGGGACCTCATCGGGATGGAGGGGAGCGGGCTTCCGGAGAACCTGGCCCGCTTCAACCCCAACCTTCTCGCCGTCCTGAATATCCGGTACATCCTCTGGCCCGACTTCCAGTTCGGACCGTTGGAAGGGAGCGAGCCGGTGAGTGCCCTTCAGTTCGCCGATGGACGGATCTTCACCTCGGTCCATCCTTCTCCCACCCTCCCCCGGGCCCGTGTGGTGGGCGATGCCCTGGTGGTGGATCCCCACCAGACGCTGGCCACGGTCCTGGACCTGAACCGCTACGACCCAAGCGTTCAGGTAGTACTTGAGGAGGAGCCGCCTATCCAGTTGGGCGGCAGGCAGATACAGGGCCAGGTATCATGGATTGACCGGACCCCGAACCGACTGGTCTTCGAGGTGACTGCCACGGGCCCTGCCCTGGTGGCCCTCGCCGAGAACTGGTTTCCGGCCTGGCGCGCCACAGTGGACGGATCGGAGACGCCGGTCCTTCGGGCCGACCACGCGCTCAGGGCTGTGGCGGTCCCCGGCGGCACCCACCGGGTGGAGATGTGGTTCGATGCCCCCCTGGTCCGGATCGGCCTCTGGATCTCCCTGCTCTCCCTGGTCCTGGTCGTTGCCGCCGCCGCGGTGGATCCGATCCGCCGGCGTGGGAGCGGATGAATCCGGCTCCGGGCGCCGGCCCTGGCATCCCGCCCGATTCTTCCGATCCCGGGCCACGTCCGTACCGACGCCTCCTCCGCTGGGCGATCCAGATCATCCTGACGGTCGTGGTGACCTGGGTGATCGTGCGCCAGGTGGGTGTCACCCTTGACGAGGCCCTTAGCCTGCGGCCTGCGGTGCCCCAACCGCGACCGGCGATCCTGGCTGCCTCGGTCCTCCTTCTGGTGGCGGGATTTGCCGCCTCGGCCCGGCTGTGGGGAGCCATGGTCCGGGAGCTGGGGGGGCCGGACCCTGGCCTCTGGGGATCATTCCGGATCGTCATGACCGCCAACCTGGGGAGATACCTGCCCGGGAAGGTCTGGCAGGTGGCGGGCCTTGCCGTCCTGTCACGGCGGGCGGGGATCTCGGCCACCCTGGGTACCGGAGCCGGGGTGGTGGGCCAGGCCTTCCATCTGACCGGAGCCCTGGTGGTGGGGTCCGGAGCCATGGCGGCTCTGGTGGCCGACGCCGGGTGGGCGGCTCGCACCGGACTGGGACTCCTGGTCCTGGCCGCCCTGGCGGCTTCGGTCCCGGCACTCATCCACCGGGCCTTTCGCCTCGCCTATCGGTTGGTGGGCCTCGATCCTGGCACCGCCCCACGGCCGGGGGTATGGTTCGGGCCCCGGTGGATCGCCCTCCACTCGGGGACCTGGTGCCTGTACGGGCTTTCCTTCTGGCTCTTCGTCGTGGGGCTCGGCCTCGACCTGGACCCCCGAGTGGCCGTCCCGGTCTTCAGCGCAGCCTACCTTCTGGGCTATCTTGCACTCTTCGCGCCGGCCGGAATCGGAATCCGGGAAGGTGTCCTCATCGCACTGCTCCGACCCTCATTGGGAGTCGCCGCGGTGGGGGTAGCCGTCCTGGCCCGGCTCTGGATGACGATAGTCGAACTCGTGCCCGCCGGTGGGCTGGCACTCTGGGAAACCTTCCGCACGAAGAACCCGGAAACGGCAGACGGCCTTGAACGGGAATCGCACAGGAAATGATGTCCGAGGAATCCAATAGTTCCGCCGGAACCCTCTCGGGGAAGGGAAGGACCCTCGTGGTCATACCCACCTTCAACGAGCGCGAAAACCTGCCTCGCATCGTCCCCGAGGTCCTGGCCCGGGACGAGAGCATCGATATCCTGGTGGTGGACGACAGCTCTCCGGACGGAACCGGCGAGGTGGCCGACGGCCTGGCCGGGGGGTTCCCGGGGCGGGTCCACGTGCTACACCGGGCCGGGAAGGAGGGTCTGGGGAAGGCCTACATCGCCGGATTCCGCTGGGGAATCGCCGCAGGCTACGACCGACTCTGCGAGATGGACGCCGACCTCTCCCATCCCTCCTCGGCGCTCCCCATCTTCATCGAGGCCTCCCGTGACGTGGACTTCGTCATTGGGAGCCGCTACGTGGGGCGCCGGGTGACCGTGGTGAACTGGCCCATGGGACGCCTCCTCATCTCCTATTTTGGTAGTTGGTACGCCCGGACCATCACCGGCCTCCCGGTCTCCGACGCCACGGGCGGCTTCAATCTCTTCCGTCGGGAGGTGCTGGAGGCCATGGATCTGGACCGCATCCAGACCAATGGGTACAGCTTCCAGATCGAGCTCAAGTATCGAGCGTGGAAGAAGGGGTTCCGGTTCCGGGAGGTCCCCATCGTCTTCACCGAACGCGACCAGGGCGAGTCGAAGATGTCCAAGTCCATCATCGTGGAAGCGGTCTGGAAGGTCTGGAAACTTCGCCTTCTGGATCTAACCCGACGCCTCTGAGGCGAAATCTTGCACCCATGGCACTGACAGACCTCCTTTACCGCTGTCCCACCTGCGGCCACGACCCGCTTCCGGGGAAGGGACCGGACGCCCGCTGCCCGGGGTGCGGAACCCGTTTCGCCGCCGTGCGCGGAGGAGGTGTATCGGTCTCGAGGCCTGGCCAACCGTCGGCCCGACGCTCCGCCCTGGAGTTGAGCAGCCATCTTGAGCTCCCATTCACCGACGCCGGAGCCATCCCCGGTTCAGCGTCCGGTGCGGAGGTGGGATCCCACCACCCGGAGTCTTCCCAACCCATCCGGGAGACCCGGGCAAAGTTGAAGTTGGCCACTGGCCAGACCCCCATCCGCTTCCAGGGTCAGGTGCTGGGTTTCATGGAAGAATTCGGCGCCAGCCGGGAGGGACTGCTCCGCTTGGAACCCGAGGCTCTCTCCTTCCAACCCGATGCGACTCGTGGGGAGGATCGCTGGCCCCTGGACCGGATCCGATCCGTCCAGGCCTCCTCGTCCAGCGTGCAGATCACGACCCACGAGAGAGGACTCGTGAGCATCAAGGTCCAGGGCGAGTCCATACGCCTCTGGGAACTTCTGATCCACCAGGCCATTCAGGCGGTGTGGAGTGCCCGGGGATGGGGCCGCATCGTGGAATTTCAACCTCGCATCCGTGCGGAATAGGGTGGAGAGTCCTGCCATGCACCCCCTCTATCGCATCCTGACGCCACCAACCCGCTGGTTCGTGAAGTCGTCCGCCCGAATCCGGGTGGAGGGAGTGGCCCATATGCCCCGCACTGGAGGGTTCCTGCTGCTTCCCAACCACCAGAGCGCCCTCGACCCCTTTGTGGTTCAGTCGTTCTGTCCCCGACCCATCCGCTCCATGACCAAGAGCACGCAGTTCGGTGTCCCCCTGGTCCGATGGCTGCTCCCCCGGATCGGGGCCTTTCCGGTGCGCCGCTTCCAGGTCGATGCCCAGGCCGTACGTACCGCGCTGAGATTCCTGCGAAACGGAGAGGGCGTGTGTATCTATCCCGAGGGCGAACGGACCTGGGACGGCAGCATTCAACCCTTCCGACGGGGCACCCTCCATCTGGCACTCCGATCCGGCGTGCCCATCATCCCTGTGGGGCTCAATGGAATGTTCGACCTGTGGCCCCGCTGGCTCAGCACCCCGAGACCGCGCCCTCAGGTCACCCTCCGATTCGGCGAGCCGCTGGAGTTCGGAGAGGTTCGGGACCGGCATCACCGTGAGGAAATGCTGCCAGCCCTTGAGGCTCTATTGACCCAGCGGCTAGCCGCCCTCTCCGGAGCCCCGGTGTCTTCGGATCTCCGGCGAAGGGTCGCCGAAGCTGGAGGTGGGAAGGGGTAGGGACAGGGACGACGAAGGGCCACCAACCGACACAACTTTACATAATACATATTATACGAACCTGGGGAATGGGTGTGGAAAACCCAGGTTTTCCCCAGATCACCCTGGCCGCCGAGGCCGCGGCGAGCTCCCGCACCCCGAAACGGCCGCCCCTAACACCCTGCGACCCAGCGGTCCTATCCAGGAGCGGTTCGCCAACGAATCCCCGTCCCCGAGCAACGCTCCCCCGAGCTGTCACCGCCCTCCGTCAGCGAGCGACCCGCTACCGAGCTGTCACCGACCCCCGGCTCGGAGTCCGTGAGCCCCGCCGGCCCAGGTTCCGCAAACCGCGGCGACCCGGGTTCCGCCGACCCAGGTTCCGCAAACTCCGGCGACCCAGGTTCCGCAAACTCAACCCGGGGAAAGTCTGCAACGAGTGACTCGGGCGAGCTCGTTGAAGAGAATCCCCCCCCAAAACTGGAGGAACTCTACAATGAACGGATGCCCGAAAAACGGTCGAAGGGTTTTCCCGTCATGCGGGGGTTAAGGCTACAGGCCCGCTCCCAGGCCCTGATCCTTGTAGAGTTCCCCGCGCTTCAGCAAGGCCAACCCTACAACCAGTGAGCCCGTAGGCTTCCAACGTAGAAGTTCGGGCCGTGCCGGGAGTTTTCCGCACCCCACCCAGTAGTCGGCATCCTCCGCCAGCGACCCCGCGGTGGGAAGCCGTAAGAGATGGCGGACGACAGTGACGGGAGGCGGCGGCGGAAAGCGGTGGACGAGTGGACTGGCGGTGGCCCGGGGGACCAGGCGGGAACGTTGGGGAAAACAAGAAGCCCCGAGGACCTCCACAGGTCCCCGGGGCTCGCGCCGTACGTTGTTTCTCGAGACGCCAATCAGGGCATCTCGCCGCCGGTCAGTTCAGCCAACCGCATCTGGTAGAGGTTGCGGGTCACTTCATCGTCTTCATCCAATTGGTCCATGGCGCGCTGGAAGGCCTGGATGGCCGCCGTGGTATCGTTCAGGGCCAGGTGGGAACGAGCCAGCCCCTCGGCGGCGTCCCGACGCTGAAAGCGGAGTTCGGCCCGGTCGGCCAGTTGCCGGTATACGTCGGCGGCGCCCTGCCAATCCTCAGCAGCCTCCTTGGCTACCGCCAGGAGGGCCGTGGCCTGCACCCGGAGCGGATCTCGGAAGGACGGCGCCACCTCCGAGAGCACGGCCACCGCTTCATCCGGATCGCCGTTATCCAGGAGGATCTCGGCAAGGGTGAGGCGGGCCTCTATCCCAAATGGAGTGCCGCCGTGGCGGGACAGATAATCCCTGAGCTGACGGGCAGCCTCATCGGGCTCGCTGAAGAAGACGGTCTGCTGGATCGTCTGGAGTTCCAGTGAGGCCTCTTCGAACTGGGCCGACCGCTGGCCCATGAAGAAGAAGGCTCCTCCAATCACCAGCACAACCACGACAACGGCGCCGATGAGGACCTCGGTCCGGTTCCGGGCCCAGACCACGAACCGGAGAATGCCGGCGGTGAAGGCGTCGTCAGCCGTTCCCTTGGGGGAGGAACCGGAAGATGTAGGGCGTCGCTTGGCCATTCGGACGGGCTGGGTTCGGGGGCGAGACGGGCAGTGGTGCGCTCCGCCCGACCGGGGTTCACGTTTGATCGAGGGTACAGACCGAGAAAGTTATCCCTGGTGCGAAGTGGGGTCAATGCAGGGCGGCCCCCGGGAGAACCCCACATCGAGCCTGCAGGGTAAGCACACGGCCCCAAAGTAGGGGTCTTCCCCGGATTTGGTGCAGGAAAAGACTGAGCCAGGGTACCGAGGGAGTCCGCTGGGTAGGCCTTTCAGCTTCGTGGGTGCCAGGTGTCTGGTGCCGCCCCTCAGCGTTTGTTCTGGGTTGCTGTTGGCGAGGCGCGGATGAGGCGAGCACAGGCTCACAGGCCCACCCTAGCCGCACGCGCACATCTCCAGGAACACATCTCCAGGCGCACATCTTCGAACGGTGCCGGTCCACAGAGACCCGCCACCACAGGTACCCGCCACCAACACGATCCCAGAACAAACGCACAGGGGTGCACCCATGGGGGTGCACTCCCCTGGAGGGCAGGTGAGGTATACGAGGATGAGGACTCGAGGTGCGTGAGGACGCGGGTGGGGACGCGGGTGGGAGAGGGGGCGGTGTTTCGGGGGCTGTTCCTCGCGCCTGCGGCGCTCGGGCCCCACGACTCCCCGGTAAGCAAGGGGCGAGGGGCAACTTCTCTCGCCGCTGTCTCTATGGAAGACCAAACCGGATGGAAGACCAAACCGGCGGTGACACGGTTCGATGGATACCCCAGGAAGCCAAAATTAGAATTTGGATTCTAATTTTGCGGGCGGTGGAGCTGGGGGCGAGGGAGTGGGGCCTGTGGCGAGGGCGGGGGCCAGGGACGAGGGAGGGGGGCCAGGGGCAAGGGAGTGGATGGGTCGACAGACTCCTGAGCGGTGAAAAATCGAATCGCGAGCCCTTCGTCACAGCCGAGGTTCGAACTGTGCCCGCTCAGCGAACAGTATTCGAATCTCGAGAGGTCTAGCGTCGTCGAGTGTCGAATCTTCACCGCTCAGCGGGCAAAATCCCGCCCGCGGCACCTTCGCCGGTACCGAGAGGCGAATTCTGACCGGTCGGGTAGGCAGGAAATGGCGACCCGGGCCCCGAACCGGTTACTGGGGCCGTAGTTTCCTGCGCCCAGCAGGCACCGTCGCCACCTGGCTATGGTGCCGGGCCATCAAAGGGCCGCTTTCAACGGCACTGGCCATTTTCGGCGGCACCAGATCCCTTGAATAAGGTCTGTGCTCTGTCATTACTGGAGCTGGTGCACCGCATCGGCCTGCACCGCGCCGTCCCGTTATCCAATCGTCCCGTCTTGCACGGAGATCGGAGAAGGCCCCGAATTAGAATCCCGGTTCTAATTCGGGGCCGTGCCGCAG
>REEG01000159.1 GCA_007695195.1 Gemmatimonadales bacterium
GCCTTGGGATCGAGGTTTGGGTCCTGGCGATTCGGCCTCCGGGTTTGGCAAACCATCTTCCCGGCTTTGCGATCCAGCGCACCAGCCCCAAGATTCGGCACCCCTGACAACTCGCGGGGTGATACGGAATCCAGTCCTACGCCGGAACCGTCGGAGCCAACGCCGTGAAGCCCCTTACCCACCATGAGATCCTCACCCTGGTCGGCCCCTTCGCCGCAACCGGGCGTCGCGTGGACCTGGCGGGGTCCGATCGGGAGAAGCGGGAACTGGCCTTCCAGCCGGTGCGCCACCACCGAGCGGCTGTGCTCGACCATCGAGGGGCTATACCGGACCGCATGGCGACTGCGCTCGACCATGGAGAGTCGGTGCGCCACGATCAAACGGCTGGGCCTCATGAACGAGCCGCGCTGACCCAAGACCGAGCGGCTCTGCGCCCCGAACAAGTGGGAGGGCGCCCCGACCAGACGGCTGGGCGCCCCGACCGACCGCACGAAGGCCCCGACCGACCGCCCAAAGGCCCCGACCGACCGCCCGAAGGCCCCGACCGACCGCAAGGACGCCCCGAGTCCTTCACCGAAACGCTCCGACTCACCCTCCCGCGTCCCGGTCGGGTCCACCTGGTTCGGACCCTCGAGGCTTCGTTGGGGCAAGGGCCGGACAGTGACGAGGTTCTGGCCGCCCGCGCCGAAGTCTGGGCTGACTCGGTAGACCAGGCCTGGCGCACGGTAGCGGCCTTTCCCCTGACCGCCCACTTCGCCGAGGAAGGGGATAGGCTGGTGGCGTTCAGCTATGCGTTGGAGCCTCTCGCTGCCGCCTCAGCCTCGCCCCGTGACGGTCCGGATGGCGCGGTCGCAGCCTCGCACCGTGACGGTGCTGTGGGCGCCACCGCCACCGCCTTCCCCCGTGACGGCGTGGGCGCTCCTGCCACCGCCCCCGTGGCCACCTCCGGGCCACCCGCCGCCAATAGTCCGTCAGCCACCCCCCCCACCCCCCCCGAGCACCGCCTTGTTCAGGCCGAGGCCCGGATCGGGGAGCGCTCGGTGGTTCTGGACGCGAGCCGGACCCCCGGGATGCCGGCGGACCTCCGGCTCACGGCCCACCCCGACGGCGATACCGAATTCCCCGACGATCTGGTGGCGGTGCTGGGGCGAGCCTGGCGCCCGCTCCTCTCCACGGACCAGGGGTGGAAGACCACGGTGAAGCTTCCCCGGCGTGAACCGGGGCGGAGCGAGGTGGCACGGGAGCGCTTCCTCCAGACGGTGGCTCACCTGGACCGGTGCTGGGCCGGGACCCCGGCGCACTTCCACCGGCGCTTTCGCCGGCAGCGATGGAACGTGTTCCGGCGCCGCACCATCTGGATGCAGATCGGCGCCGTGAGCGTCATCATCCTGGTCTGGATGTTCCAGCAGGAAGAGATCGCCGGCGGGGGGATCCTTCCCCTGTGGGTGAATAGCGTCCCCCTCCTCCTCCTCATCGGGGTCTTCTTCTTCTGGTCGTGGGATGTGCCGCTGCTGGAGTTTCCCCCCATCCCCCGCGAACCGCGGACCGAGGGGTGGAGCCAGGGATGAATCGAGGGATTGAGGATGAATCCAGGGGTCGGGTGAAGCCGAGGGGTCAGGGGTGAGCCGAGGGGCTTGAGGCGCGCACCCCAACACGTTGACTGAACGAGGAAGCTGATGCAGGGGAATCCCATGAATGTGCCGGCGGTCTCCATCGCCGCCGCCAAGCGCGCGCTCATCCAGCAGTACGCCGATCCCGTCCTGCGGCAGCGGGCCACCATGCTCTGGGGGACCCGGGGGGTGGGGAAGTCGTCGGTGGTGCGGCAGGTGGCCGAGCACTACAGGGTGCCGCTGGTGGACCTCCGCCTCACCACCATCGAGCCGGTGGACATCCGGGGCGCCATCTACGCCGATGAGGAGGCGGAGCGCACCGTCTGGTTTCCTCCGGAATTCCTCCCCGAAGCGGATGAGCCCGAGGGGATCCTCTTCCTGGACGAGCTCACCGCCGCGGACCAGCGTCTGCAGATCTCGGCCTACTCCCTCATCCTGGACCGGCGGGTGGGCCACTACCGCCTCCCCGACGGGTGGCAGGTGGTGGCGGCGGGGAACGCCCGCTTCCATGGCGCGGTGAGCTACGACATGGGCACGGCGCTGGCCGACCGCATGTTCCACTTCAATGTGCAGACGGCCATCGACGCCTTCCTGGAGTACGCCATGGAGCGGGAGCTGGCGCCGGAGATCATGGCCTACCTGCGGGTGCGCGCCGACAAGCTGGACGACACCCAGACCCAGCTCGCCAACGACCACCTGGTGGGGGCGAGTCCGCGGGGGTGGGAAGACATCTCGTCGGTGCTTCGCTCGGGCCTCGACGACCGGACCAAGCGCCTCTTCGTGCAGGGGCGGATCGGCGCCGCCAACGCCGCCGAGTTCTTCGGGGTGCTCCGGGAGATCCAGGCGGGGGTCGATGTGCGGCGACTGCTCGAGGCGAAGCGGGGGCGGGAGACGGCCGCCCTTCTTCCCACCACCCTGGACGGGCTGTACGGGATGATCTACGGGCTGGTGGCGGTGGTGACCGATGAGCCCACCATGGAGCGGGCGCTGGAGATCGTGGAGCAGTTCCCGGAGATGAAGGGCGACGCGCCCCTCCCGGCGCGGGAGGCCCAGACCCTCACCATGGAGCTCCTCCTGCAGCGGGGGCTGGCCCGGGGGCTCGAGAACGCCATCCTGGGCAGCTCGGCGTACCAGCGCTACATGGCGGCCCGGGAAGAGGCGGCCGGGGAAGAGGCGGTGGGAGCGCGGTGACGGAGGGCGGCCACCGCGGGACCCGGGCCATCCAGACCATGGTGGAGTACGCCCCGGCCACCGGGGGGCTCGCCCTCTGGATGGAGCACCGGGATGTGGACGACCGGGACGACGTACCCGTCATCGCCAACGACGGACGGTGCGTCTACTACGGGCCGGAATTCTCCCGCCTCCCGCCTGCGCAGCAGGTGGGGCTGGTGGCCCACCAGGTCCTCCATGTGGCGCTGCGCCACGCCCCGCGCCAGGCCGAACTCCGGGGGCTGGTGGGCGATGTGGACACCGAGCTCTTCACCACCTGCGCCGACGCCATCGTGAACACGAGCCTCGGCCACCTGAGCTGGCTCGAGCTCCCGCCGGGGTTCGTGCGATTGGAGAGCCTCCTGGCCGACCACCTGGGGATCCGCCGGGATCCCGCCGCCGCCCTCCTGGAGTGGGATGTGGAGTCCCTCTACCGCCGCGTCGACGACCGGAAGCCCCGAAAGGCGCGCACCGGGTCCGGGCGCACGGAAGGGGAGAAGGGCGCCGCCGGGGGGGAGGGGGAAGGGAAGACGCCCCGGCCCGCCCCCACCGAAGACGGCCCCGTGGCCCGGCGGGTGCGGGAGGCGGGACGAGGGGCACCCCGGGATCTCCTGGCCCCGGACCCGGACACGGTGCGGCCCGAGGGGGCGGCGGAGCAGGCCCGGGAGTGGGCCGAGCGGGTGACCCGGGCCCACGCCGGCGACGGCGAGTTCTCCATGCTCCGGGGGCTCCTGGCCGACCTCCCCCGGGTGCGCACCCCCTGGGAAACGGTGCTCCGGACCCGCCTGGCCCGGGGGCTCACCCGGGAGCCGGAGCGCTCCTGGTCCCGGCCGTCCCGGTCGTATCTGGCCAATCGGGGGCGCACGGCGGGGGGGCGGCGCATGCCGTGGGAGCCGGGCATCGTGTCGTCGCGGAAGGTGCCCCGCCTGGTGGTGGTGGTGGACGTGTCGGGGTCGGTGGACGACGCCCTCCTGGAGCGCTTCGCCACCGAGGTGGAGGCCATCACCCGGCGGATGAACGCCCAGCTGGTGCTGGTGGTGGGCGATCACAAGGTGCGCGCCGTGGAAGAGTTCGAGCCCGGCGTCTCGTCGCTCCGGGAGGTGGAGTTCCAGGGCGGAGGCGGTACCGACTTCACCCCCCTCCTGGAAGAGGCCACCCGGCACCGCCCGGATCTGTGCGTGGTCCTGTCGGACCTCTGGGGCCCCGCCCTCCATCGTCCGCCCTACCCGGTCCTCTGGGCCGTGCCCCCCCACGCCGCCCACGTGCAGGAGCCCTTCGGCCGGAAGCTGGTGCTGGCGGACTGAGGGGTCACGCGGTTCGGGCCGCTGGAAGGTCCGTCCGGGCGAAATCCCTTCCCACGTAGAGGAGTGGCTCTCCCGCGAGGCGAGCGACGGCGTAGGTCATGCAATCGCCGAAGTTCAGGCGAGCGGGGTGCCGGCCCTTGCCGAATCGCTGGAACGCCGCAACCGCTTCCCTCCAGTGGATCTCACCGAAGGGGATCTCCTGGATGGAGAATTCATCCAGGAGGCGCTCAAGCATGCCGTGCGAATCGGCACCGAGGCGCGCTTCCAGAACGATGCCCACTTCCGTAAGGGTGGGGGTCCCCACGGCAACCGAAGGTGAGTCCAGGAGCAGGTCCCGGATCTCCATGGCGTCTTCTTCCCGGAAGATGAGGGAGAGAAGCGCCGAGGCATCGATGATCATGCCCCCAGCTCCGAGATGCCCAGGATGCGCTCCCGCTCCTCCCGGTCCGGTGCCTGACCCAATTGGTCCGGAGGAATCCGAGCCCAGATCTCGGACTCGAGCATTCGATGGACGCGCTCCCTCCGGAGGCGATCGCTCCCTCGCCTGCGCAACCGCATGGCCCGCTCTTCCAGGGCTTTTCGCACGGCTTCGGTCTTGGTTTCGCCCGTGAGCTCGGCCACCTGGGTGACCAACTCTTCCACCCGTGCATTCTTGATGTTCAGGGCCACGGTCGGCTCTCGGGTTCCAGGAGTCTTTCGGAGGGTTACACCAATACAGTAAAATTACACCAATGCATTTAGCGGGGGAAGGGTCCACCTGGGCACAAGAGCCACCGGCCGGATCGCCGCGCCCTGGTTGCGGAATCGCCCACCGGCGTGCAAGGTGGAGCGCCGAACACCCGCGCTGAGGCCGGCCCGGCTCGACCCAGCCTGGTCCGGGCCGGCTCAACCCGGCTCGATCCCGGCCCGGCCCAGCCCGGCTCGGCCCGCGCGTTGCACCCACATCCAGACGGAGCCCGACCCCTATGTCTCTCAAGCCCGGCGACCGCGCCCCCGACTTCACCCTCACCCACCGCATCGGCGAAGACCCCGTCCGCCTCTCCAGCGAACTGGAGAAGGGGAAGGCCGTACTCCTCTTCTACCCCCTGGCATTCTCGTCGGTGTGCACCGATGAGGTCTGCGCCGTGGCCCAGGACTGGAGTGGATGGGAGGCGCTGGGGGCCCGGGTGCTGGGGATCTCGGTGGATTCGCCCTTCGTGAACGCGCGGTTCTCCGACGAGACCCGGGCGCCCTTCCCCCTCCTGTCGGACTTCAATCGGGACGCGGCCACCTCCTATGGGGTCCGGAACGACGACTTCTTCGGGATGAAGGGGGTGGCCAACCGGTCGGCCTTCGTGGTGAACCAGGATGGCACCATCGCCTGGGCCTGGGTCACGGACGATCCCGCGGTCATGCCCGACTTCGATGCCATCCGGGAGGCGCTGAAGGGGTGAGGAGACTCCGGGCAGTGCGGGTGGGGGTGGTCACCTTCTTCATCCTCTACCTCCTGAGCGTGGTCTGGCCCGGGGGCCTGCTCTTCGCCGGCGCCGAGCCCTTCATCCTGGGGCTGCCCTTCTCCTTCTTCTGGCCCGCCTTCCTGGTGGTGCTGGGGTTCGGGGCTCTGGTGATCCTCTACTGGGTGGAAGAAGGGGAGGAAGGGGTGGCGGACGGGCCCGGCGCGGAGCCTACACGCCACGGTGACAGCGGGGCCGGCGGAGAAGGCCGGCTCTCCGGCGGAGACCTCCGGTGATGGGGCCTCGGGCCCCGGCTGGAGGCCGCAGGTGACGGCGGCCCGCACCCCCGCCGGAGAGCTCCGGTGAGCGACACCCTGGTCATCACCGGGGTCATCGCCGCGTATCTGGCGCTGACCCTCTGGGTCGGACTGCGGGGTGGGCGGCGAAGCTCGGCCAGCGTGACAGGCTACGTGGCCGGCGACCGCCAGTTCGGCCTCCTGGTCATGTACTTCGTCACCGGCGCCACCATCTTCTCGGCCTTCGCCTTCCTGGGGGGGCCGGGGTGGGCCTATTCCCGGGGTGCGGCGGCCTTCTACATCCTGTCGTACGCCGTGCTGGGGATCGCGCCCTGGTACGCGCTGGGTCCCCGGGCCGCCCGGGTGGGGCGGCGGATGGGCTTCGTCACCCAGGCCCAGCTCCTGGTGGGGCGCTTCCCCTCGCGGAACCTGTCGGCGCTGGTGGCGCTCCTGAGCGTCGCCGCCTTCATCCCCTACATCACCCTCCAGATGCGCGGCGCCGGCATCGTCATCGAGGCGGTGACCGGGGGGCTCGTTCCCCTCTGGGCCGGGGCGGCGGTGGCGTACGGGATCGTCATGGTCTATGTGCTGGTGGGCGGGGTGACGGCAGTGGGGTGGACCAACACCCTCCAGGGCATCTTCATGCTGACGCTGGCGTGGATCCTGGGGCTCTACCTCCCCTGGGTGCTCCACGGCGGTGTCGGGCCCATGTTCCAGGAGATCCTGGCGGAGCGCCCCGAACTCCTGGAGGTGCCCGGCCTCACCGGCGGAGGCGAGCCCTGGAGCTGGGGCGCCTATTCGTCCGCCATCCTGGTGAGCGCCGTGGGGCTCTGCATGTGGCCCCACCTCTTCATGAAGGCGTTCACGGCCAAGGACGAGCGGACCATCCGGCGCACCGTGGTCCTCATGCCCACCTTCAGCCTCTTCCTCATCCCCGTCTTCCTCATCGGGTTCGCCGGGGTGACGGTGGTGGAAGGGCTCGATCAGCCCGACTTCATCCTGCCCCACCTGATCCTGTCGGTGGACCTCCCCGTTCTCCTGGTGGGGCTCTTCTGCGCCGGCGCCCTCTCCGCCTCCATGTCCACCGGCGACGCCCTCCTCCACGCCACTGCGTCGGTGGTGGTGGAAGACGGAATCCGTCCCTTCCGCCCCCTATCGGAGGCGACGCAGCGCGCCCTCATGCGGGTCCTGGTGGTGGTGAGTGGGGCCGTGGCGTATATCTTCGCCCTGGACGAGGACCAGTCGCTGGTGGTGCTCCTCCTCTCGTCGTACGGGATCATCGCCCAGCTCGCGCCCCCCATCGTGGCCGCCCTCTACTGGCGGCGCGCCACCACGGCGGGGGCGGTGTCCGGCCTTGTGGCGGGCTCGGTGGTGACCCTCTTCTTCTTCCTGCGCCCGGAACTGAGCCCCTTCGGAATCCACGAGGGGATCCTGGGCCTGGTGATCCATCTCCCGGTGCTGGTGGGTGTGTCGCTGGCGACGCGCCCGCAGCCCGAAGAGCACACCCGCCGGTTCGTGGCCCGAACCCCCACCTGACCCGAATCTTCGCCATGCCCCAGACCCTCACCGACCGCGCCCTCCTGGAACGCCTGGTGGCCTTCCCCACCGTGTCCCGGGACTCGAACCTCCCCCTCATCGACTGGGTCGAGGAGTACCTCACCGCATGGGGCGCCACCTGCCGGCGGACGTGGAGTGACGACGGCGCCAAGGCCAACCTCCTGGCCACCTTCGGTCCCCTCACCGAGGGGGGCGTCGTCCTCTCGGGCCACACCGACGTGGTCCCCGCCGAGGAGCCGGAGTGGACCTCGGACCCCTTCCGCCTGACGGAGCGCGACGGGCGCCTCTACGGGCGGGGCACCACCGACATGAAGGGGTTCGTGGCGTCGGCGCTGGCGCTGGCGCCCCAGGCGGCGGAGGCCCGCCTGGCCCGACCCCTCCACCTGGCCCTCTCCTACGACGAGGAGGTGGGGTGCCTGGGCGCGCCTCGGATGATCCGGGATCTGGTGGAAGCGGGGCTCCGCCCGGGGGCGTGCATCGTGGGCGAGCCCACCCTCCTGGAGCCCGCCGTGGCCCACAAGTCGGTGAACGGATTCCGGGTGCGGGTGAAGGGGGTGGAAGCCCATTCCAGCCAGCCCCATCGGGGTGCCGGCGCCATCCCGGCGGCCGGGCGGCTCATTGAAGCCATCTGGCGACTGGGAGAAGGGAGGCGGGCCGCCGCCGACCCCCACGGCCCCTTCGATCCGCCCTGGACCACCGTGGGGGTGGGGACCATCCGGGGGGGGACCGCCGTCAACATCCTGGCCGGCGAATGCGTCTTCACCTGGGAGTACCGGGCGCTCCCCGGCGAGGATCAGGATGCCATCTTCCAGGCCTTCCAGGTGGCGGTGGCGGAAGAAGTGCTCCCGGCGCTCCGGGAGTTCGCGCCTGAGGCCGGCATCGAGACCGAGGTCCTGTGCCGGGTGCCCCCGCTCCGGGAGGAGGACGGGGCGGAGGGCGCGGGCGGGTCGCCTGCCGCCGGACTCGCCCCACCCGTCCGGGCTCCCGGGGCCGCCGAAGCGCTGGCGTGCGGCGTGTTGGGCCGGGAGCCCGGTGAGCGGCGGGTGGTCTCGTACGGGACCGAGGGGGGGCAGTTCCAGGCCGAAGGGATCTCCACCGTCATCTGCGGTCCCGGCTCCATCGATCAGGCCCATCGTGCCAACGAGTATCTGGCTGTGGAGCAGTTGGAGGGGTGCACCGCCTTCGTGCGAGGGGTGCTGGCGACGCTGGAGGGGTGAGGGGCCGGGAAGGGGGCGGCGCGTGCCTTCCCCCCTCGCCTCAGCTCCGGCCCTCCCCTGCCCCCGCGCCGGAGTCCGCCCCCGC
>REEG01000250.1 GCA_007695195.1 Gemmatimonadales bacterium
GGGTCCTCGTGCGTGTGGTCTACCTGCCGACCGGGTCAGACGGTGTACTCAGATCCCCAGCACCATTCGGGCCACCGAGAAGTAGATGAGAACCCCGACGATGTCGGCCAGCGAGGTGATGAGAGGCGCCGAGGCGGTGGCCGGATCCAGCTTCAGGCGAGTCAGGAGGAAGGGGAGCGCGGTCCCGATGAGACTTCCCACCGTCACCACCAGGACCATGGTGATCCCAACCACCGGGATGATCTCGGGCGCGCGGAACGAGGCGATGGCCATGACCCCCGCCGCCATGGTGACGCCCAGGAGGGTTGAGACGAAAATCTCCTTGCCCACCAACTGCAGCCAGTTCCGGAGCTTGATCTCTCCTGTGGCCAGGGACCGGACCATGAGGGTAGCGGCCTGGGAGCCGGCGTTCCCGCCCGAGTCGATGAGGAGCGGGAGGAAGAAGGCCAGGGCGATGGTGGCGGCCAGGGTATCCTCGAAATACGCGATCCCGGCGCCGGAGAAGATGTTCATGAAGACCAGGACCAGGAGCCACCCCACCCGGGCTCGCCAGAGCATGTAGATCCCCGCCTCCAGTAGCGACGACTTCATGAGGCCCACGGGGGCCATCTTGTGGAAGTCCTCGGTGGTCTCTTCCTCCACCACGTCCAGGACGTCGTCGGCGGTGATGATCCCCAGGAGCATCCCCTTGTCGTTCACCACCGGGAGCACCGCCAGGTCGTAGCGCTGCATGGCCCGGACCGCGTCTTCCTGGTCGTCGCCGGCCCGCAGGGTGATGAGGGGACCCCGGACCAGCGTCTCGATGCGGCTCTCCTCGTCGGCCATGAGGAGTCGACGGAGCCCGATGGCGTCCTTCAGAACTCCTTCCCTGCCCACCACATAGACGACGTTCACGGTTTCGTAGTCGCCTTCCCGGTCCCGCACATGCTCCAGCGCCCGCCCCACGGTCCACTCCGGTCGGACCATGACGTAGTCCGGCGTCATGAGGCGGCCGACACTGTCCTCCGGGTATCCCAGGAGGGCCCGAGCTTCCCGCAGCTCCTCGCCTGAGAGGAAGTTGAGCAGGCGCTGCACGACCTCCCCCGGAAGCTCTTCCAGCATCTGGGTCCGGTCATCGGGCTCCATCTCCCGGATGATGGCCTTGGTCTCCTCGTCGGTGAGGTCCTTCAAGAGGCGATTGCGGGCCTCTCCGCTCAATTCCGAAAAGACCTCGCTGGCCAGTTCCCTGGGGAAGGCCCGGAAGAGGAGGATCCGGTTCAGGGACTCCGCTTCCATGAGGAGATCGGCGAGCTCGGCGGCCGGCCACTCCGAGACCCTGGATTGGATCTCCTTCCATCTGCGTGCCTTCACCAGGGGGCGCAGTTCATCCAGCAGTTCGGAACGGGTCACAGAAATCCTCCTGTAGCGGGTGTCCGGGATAGGGGGTGTTCGGGATAACGGACAGGCGTGCTGAGCCGTGCCGTGGTTGGACGGCAGGAACGTGGATGCTCGGGTGTGGTGGAGGGAGGCCGGATGGGGCCGGGTCGGTGGTTGACCCGGTCAGCGCTCCATGGGGTGGGCTATACGCCCGGGGAGGATACTGCGGGTCAGTGCTACCGGAGGCTGTGCCTCAAGGTCCCGTGGGTACCGGAAACCGAAATCCGGACCTTCGTCCACCTTCGACTTCGACTTTCAGGGTCGGACATTCTTGGCGGGATCGAGGGTCCGGGAAGGCGAGGGCGCCGTGAAACGCTCTGCCGGTGAGTACGGCGAAGGTAAACGCTACTCCGGCACACGCGGGCACGCAAGTTCAGCGCCTACTGAACCCCGTAGAAGGTCGGTGCCGCCGGGCCCACCGGCATGCCCAGCCCGAAGACCCACAGGTAGAAGAGGGCGATCCACCCCACGATGAAGTAGATGCTGTAGGGGAGCATGATGGCCACCAGCGTCCCGATCCCCAACTTCCGGTCGTAGCGGGCGGCGAAGGCCAGGATGAGTCCGAAATAGCTCATCATGGGGGTGATGATGTTGGTGGTGGAGTCTCCGATGCGGTAGGCGGCCTGGATCACCTCGGGCGAGTACCCCACCAGCATGAGCATGGGAACGAAGATGGGCGCGGTGATGGCCCACTGGGCCGACGCGCTCCCCAGCGTCAGGTTCACCAGGCAGCACATGAGGATGAAGGGGATGAAGACCAGGGGGCCGGTGAGCCCGATCCGCTGCAGGGCGTCGGCGCCCACCACCGCTGTGATCCCCCCCAGATTCGTCCATCCGAAGAAGGCCACGAACTGAGCGGCGAAGAAGACCAGGACGATGTAGAGCCCCATGGAGCTCATGGCGCCGGCCATCCCGTCCACCACATCCCGGTCCGAGCGCATGGTGCCCGTCACCCACCCGTACACGAAGCCAGGGACCAGGAAGAAGACGAAGATCAGCGCCACCAGCCCCCGGAGGAAGGGAGAGTTGAGGACGTCTCCGGTCTCGGGATTCCGGAGCATCCCCCACTCGGGCACCACCGAAAGCGCCAGGAGGCCCGACATGATCAGGGTGGCGCCACCGGCCCACCACAACCCCTTCACCTCGACCCGGGTTAGGGGGTCGGTGGTCTGCTCCTGAATGGCGTCGTGGTCGGCGTTGGTGTCGTCGTAGGTGCCGAGACGGGGCTCGACGATGCGGGCGGTGACCCACCACCCGAGCCCGGTAACCAGGAAGGTGCTGACGATCATGAAGTACCAGTTCACCGCCGGGTGCACCTCGTACTCCGGGTCGATGAGTCGCGCCGCCTCCTCGGTGATCCCCGCCAGGAGGGGATCCACGGTGCCAATGAGGAGGTTGGCGCTATAGCCCGCCGACACGCCGGCAAAGGCCGCCGCCAGCCCGGCATAAGGGTGGCGGCCCAGGGCGTGGAAGATCACCGCCGCCAGGGGGATGAGGACCACGTACCCCATCTCGGACGCGGTATTGGAGATGACGCCGGCGAAGACCACCGCCCCCGTCACAAGCTGCGGCGGTGACTTGAGGACCATGGCCCGGATCATGGCCGACAGGAGTCCGGACTTCTCCGCCACCCCCACCCCCAGGAGCGCCACCAGCACCGTTCCCAGGGGAACGAAGCCGGTGAAGTTGGTGACGAGTTGCTCCACGATCCGCCGGACCCCGTCGCCGTTCATGAGGCTGATGGCGTGGATCTCTCCCGTGGGGCTCCGGCCCGATGCGCCCTCGGGGCGGGGATCGGGTACCGACAGCTCGAACCACCCGGCCACACCTGAGACCAGGACCACGCCCAGGGCGAAGAGGGCGAAGAGGGTGACCGGATGGGGGAGCAGATTCCCCATCCGCTCAACGAAGTCCAGGAAGACGCCGAACCACCCCTTCTGCGACTGTTCCTCGTAGCGATTCGACGACATCAATCAGTGGGGATGGCGGGATCGGGCTCCGGCATGTGCCGTTCGTACCAGTCCAGGATGCGAGTCAGGTAATCCTCCGCCTCGGCCCGGGTTGAGCGGGGCATGCCGTGACCTCCGTCGATGTAGCTCACCCACTCCACGGTGCGCCCCAGCCGGCGGAGGGCGTAGAACATCTCTGAGGTGGTCCGCTCCGTCACGTTGTGGTCCTGCTGTCCGGTGAGGAGAAGGAGGGGGGTCCGGATCCGGTCCGCCACCATCACCGCCGAATGGTCCAGGTATCGCTGGGGCATCTCCCAGAGCGTCCCGCCGATGCGGTCCTGACTCCGTTCCGGGGCGTGGGTGTTCCGGGTCCCGAGGCGGGGCGAGTCCGTGTAGAAGCTCACCATGTTCGTCTTCCCCGAGATGTTGATGGCGGCGGCGAAGCGCGGGGTTTGGGCCACCAGGAGGTTCACGGCGTACCCGCCGTAGCTCACGCCCTGGATCCCCATACGATCCGGATCGGTGATGCCTCGCTCGATGAGCTGGTTGGCGGCGGCGGTGACCCCCTTGAGCCACCCTTCTCCCGGCTGCCCCTGAACCAGATTCACCGAGGGCTGCACCACCACGTACCCATGGGCGTTCAGGAGCCGGGCCTGGGTATTGAAGCTGGGGTTGAAGAAGGACTCGTAGAGGATGAAGACGGTGGGATACGGGCCATCGTCCCTGAAGCCCGGGGGGAGGTGGACGATCCCGAAGAGCTCCTCGCCGTCTGCGTCCAGGTAGCGCATGAGCTCCACCTCGCCCAGGGCCCGTTCGGCCAACCAGGGGTTCGGGTCGGGGCCCAGGGTGCGGGGGGTCTGGAGGTTCCGGTTCGACGCCATGAGGCGGGGAAGGCCGTCGGTGCCGATGGTGGTGAAGACCAGGGTCTCCCCGTCCTCGGAGATCTCCAGGCCGGCGACCCGCCGATCTCCCCGCATGAGTTCGGTACGCTCCCCCGAGGTCGGGTCCACCCGGTGGAGCGCCCAGAGCCACTCCGAGCGAGCCGCTTCCAGCAGGTAGAGGTCCCGTGCCGAGTGGTCCCACGCCGCCACCGACCACCTGGGTGCGTCATCATCATCCGGATCCAACTCCAGGATCCGCGTCCGGTCGCCCGAATCGGTGCGGAAAATCCAGTATCCGTCGTCGGTGGTGGCCAGGAGGAGGGAACCGTCCCAGCTCAGGCGCTCGGGGCTGAACCGGGGCGTTGGGTCCGACTCATCGTCCCCCTCATTTGCGTCTCCCGCCAGGACCCGCGCCTCATCCATCTCCACCGACTGGAACCGGAGTTCGCCGTCCGTGGACCAGGTCCACGCGGTGCCGTCGCCGGACCACCGGGCCGAGAGGCCGCGGTCGTTGGGGATGATCACCCTGGGTTCAGCTCCATCCAGAGTCTCCACCTGCACCCGGTCGTCCCGTCCCAGGATCCGGTCGTAGTCCGTCTCCTCGGTGATATCCACGTGGACACGGAGACGGCCGTCGGGGAGGGGTTGCCACGAGCCAATGGCCTCATGGTCCCGGACAATCACGGCGTCGCCGCCTGAGGTGCCACCCTGGTGGCCGGCCTCCGCCTCGGGATCCCAGGCCAGGATTCCCCGCTCGAGCCCCTGTCGACGGACCTCTTCCCAGGAGAGGAAGGGGTCCTCGCTGGAGCGGACGACGATGGGTCCATGGACCTCCTCCAGGAACCGCTCCCGGGCCGCTTCCTTCCACTCCCGGGTGCGGGCATCGAAGAGGAGGCGGGAGCCATCAGCCGTCCAGCGGAGCTGGGTATCCCCCGTGAGAACGCGGTGGGCGGGAAGGCCCACGACCCGGTGGTGGGGGATCGGCGCTACGGTGCCCCCAGACAGGTCGAACACCCGGATCTGGAAGGGAGGCTCGGGACCTTCGGAGGCGGCCGGCTCCCGGACGAGAACAGCCAGTCGATCCCCCTGGGGAGACCACACCGCCCGCTGGAGCTGCACAGGCCCCGGGAAGAGGCGGTGTTCCTCCCCGGACACCACATCCACCAGGAGCACCCGGGACTGTACCGGAGCTGTATAGGTAGGGTCGCCGAACCGGTAGTTGTCGATGCCGAGCCGGTCTTCCATGGCGGTGAGACTGAGGAGCATCAGGCTGCCGTCGGGACGCAGGGCCTCGACGGAGGCCGTGCTGTAGCGGAAGAAATCCGCCAGGTCGAAGGCCTGGCCATGGGCAGTCCCGGGACCCAGAACCAGGGCGGTGAGAATCACCAGGAACGAGGGCCAGGCTCCCGATCGCCGGCGGATGGGGGCGCGGAGGGGGGAGGGGGGCTGAGAAACGGGCATGGAATTCTCCAGGCAGACGAGCGACGCTCCCCTGGCGGTCATTCCAGGGGGTAGGGTCCACGACGACTGGAGAGTAGACGGGGGGATACCGACGGGAAAGGGGGCCGTCGCGGCAGGCGGCCCGGCACCGTTCAACGTGGGCGAACAGGCGCCCGCGGAGGAAGCCAGCGATCCATGGTCTGGACCAGCTCGTCCAGGGAGACCGGCTTCGCCAGATACCCATCCATCCCTGCGGCCATGAACCGGTCGGCGTCCCCCGACATGGCATGGGCGGTCATGGCGATGATGGGGACCTTCGGGTTCCGCACTCCCTCCGCCCCCTGGCGGATGAGCTGTGTGGCGTCGACGCCGTCCATCACCGGCATCTGGACATCCATGAGCACCAGATCGTAGGGAAGGTCGCGGAGCGCTGCCAGGGCCTCGACCCCATTCCCGGCCACATCGGCGCTCAGTCCCAGCTTCCGGAGCATCCCCACAGCCACCATCTGGTTCACCTGATTGTCTTCCACCACCAGGATCCGCCGGCCTCGTCCCTTGAATCGGCTGGCGAGGGTTGTCGGTGCCTTCCTCTCGCTCTCGTCCGTCCCAGCCGACGGGGGTCTCAGGCGTCCCTCCCGGCACTCCTCCCCATCCAGTCCAAGGACCTTGCAGACGGCCGAAAAGAGGTCGGCATGGGGGATGGGCTTCACCAGATAGCTGTCGTATCCGATCTCGAGGCAGCCCTTCCCGTCACCCCGGCCGCTGAGCGAGGTGAGCATGATGAGGCGCAGGCTGTCGAGCCGACGATCGGCGCGGATCACCCGACCCACGGCCAGACCGTCCATCCCGGGCATCATCATGTCGATGATGGCCAGGGAGAAAGGTTCACCGGCCTCCGCCGCCCGGAAGAGGAGCTGCAGGGCACCGGGGCCGTCCTCGGCTTCCACCACCTCCATGCCCCAGGCGGACAGTCGATGGCGGAGGACCTCACGATTGGTGGCGTTGTCATCCACCACCAGGCAACGAATGCCGGCTATGCTCCCGTTCCGGCGCGGCTGGGTCCGGGCACCGGCCTCCTGGACACCGAGCCGAGCCGTGAATCGGAATTGCGAGCCTTCGTGAAGGCAGCTCTCCACCCCGATCTCACCGCCCATGAGGGAGGTCAACTCCTTGCTGATGGCCAGCCCCAAGCCGCTCCCCCCGTAGCGACGGGTGGTGGAGGCGTCCACCTGCATGAACTTGTTGAAGAGTTCGGGGATCTTGGCCTTCGGGATGCCCACACCGGTGTCACGAATCTCGAATTCCAGGATGACGCTGTCTTCCACCGCCTCGCGGGCGGGGTCGGCCTCCTCGTGGTCGGCCATCCGGTCTGCGTCATCTGCCGCCCGGTCTGCCCGACGGATCAGGACCGCCACCTCCCCCTCATCGGTGAACTTGAGGGCATTCCCCACCAGGTTGGTGAGGATCTGGCGAAGACGCCCGGGGTCGCCCCGGAGAAGGGTGGGGACCTCCGGATCAATGGCGCAGATGAGCTCCAGCTCCTTTTCCTGGGCCTTCCATGCCATGGTGGCGGCGAAGTCATCCACCATGGTAGCCAGGTCGAAGTCCAGCATTTCCAACTCCAGCCGCCCCGACTCGACTTTACTGAAGTCCAGGATGTCGTTGATGAGGGCCAGGAGGGTCTGACCACTGTGACGGAGGGTTTCCGCGTAGCGACGCTGGTCCTCGTCCAACTCCGTGTCCAGGAGGAGCCCCGCCATTCCCAGCACGCCATTCATGGGCGTGCGGATCTCATGACTCATGTTGGCCAGAAACTGGCTCTTGGCCTTGCTCGCCGCCTCGGCTCGTGCCGCCAGCTCCTCGGCACGCTTGGTCGCCGCGGTGAGTTCTTTGTTCGCCTGTTCAAGCGACTCCTGATGCTCCCGGAGTTCCGCCTCGATCCGGTCTCGTTCAGAGAGGTCCACATCGAGACAGAAGAGCTCCTGGACCCCATTGCTCCGCTCGACCAGGGTATGGCTCGAGAAGACCTTCACCCGCGAGCCGTCCTTCCGCTGCAGGAGCAGTTCACCGGAGGGGATGGGCCGTCCGGTCCTGACCATCTTCCGGACCTCTTCCCTGACACCGTCCCGCATTTCGTCGGGAATGATGAGATCCAGCAGGTCCCGCCCCAGTGCCTCTTCGGCGGTGTAGCCGTAGAGCTCCTCGGACGCTTCGTTCCAGAAGAGGGTGGTGCGGTCCATCCCGTAGCCCTGTACCGCAATCTTCTGGGTATGTGAGAAGAGTTCCCGGAACCGCTCCTCATTCTCGCGGAGCGCCTCCTGGGCTTCCCGCTCGTCATGGATGTCGGTGATGAGCCCGTCGATGCGGTGGGGGTCTCCGGCCTCGTCCCGGATGAGGGTGAACTGGTTCCGAACCCAGCGCGTCGTGCCGTCGGCCAGGCGGAAGCGATGCTCCAGCCTGATGGTGTCCCGGTCCAGGAGCGATCCGAGCCTTGAAATGAGATCCGGAAGATCGTCGGGATGGATGACTTCGGTCCACCGCTGGGGCTCGCCGATGAAGAAGGATGACGGGATTCCCAACAATCGCTCGATGGAGGGACTGACATAGGTGAGGGCACGGCCCTCCCACGACATGGACCAGACCACCCCCTGGAGGTGGGTGAGGATCTCCTCCGGGAGGGAGGCGGCGGGTCGAACTTCGTTCATGGGCGCTGGGACGGTCGAGTTTCGTGACCCCAGTGCATGGGCGGAAGGTCGACCGGGGTCGTAAGGTCGAACTCCAAGTGATGGCGCCACTCCCCATTGCGGATGGTGCCGTAGGTGAAGTGGACGCCGGGCTCGATCTCCATGGCCCAGCCCCCGGACACCTCCCCACGGACGGTGACGAACTCCTGCCGGTTCTCGGTACCCGGCTCCACGGTAGTGGCGCCGTACCAGGTGTTGGACTCCTC
>REEG01000240.1 GCA_007695195.1 Gemmatimonadales bacterium
CGCACACCCTCCCGCCACACCACCACGACGAGGCGACGGAACATCTCCAACTCCTCGGCTTCAGGACCGGGCTCCGGCGCCAGGCGGGCGTGCGCGGTGGAGAGATCCCGCACCAGGGCCTCCATGGCCCTGAGCTGTTCAATGGCCGTCCCCATATGGCCCTCCGGTCCCAGGAGTTCGGAGAGCTGGAAGGCTCCGGTGAAGCTGTGCTCCGGGAGGCGGATGGTGAGGATCCGGCAGCGAATTCGCAGCTGCTCGGCGTAACGCCTGCGCCCTTCCTGGGATGTGAAGAAGATGGTGCCGGCCGCAGGCAGCCCGGGCATGGGAACGCTTGCGGCGCCGTCCGGGCGTCGCTCCAGTCGTAGGTTGATCCGGGATGCGTCCTGCAGGATCCGCAGGCCCGGATCCCGGCGTTCTTCCGGCGGAAGGGCCAGGAGGCGCTGGACTTCCTGGAGGAGATACTCGATCTGGGGCCCCAGGGGAGGCTGGATCATGGCGGACTCTTCTCTTGTTGAATCAAATCCCCGACTCGGCTCGTAGGGAGGGCAGAGGGCGGGGATGGGACCCCGTTCTTCCCGGTGGAGTTCATTCCTGTTCCCGATTTCCAGGATGGGGGTCGATGAAGCGTTGGATCAAGGTAGCACTCGGCGTGGCGGTGGTGGTCGTAGCGGCGGCAGTGGGGCTTCCCCTCCTCTTCGGAGCCGGCGACCGCACCCCCGAGGTCCGGACGGAGGAGGTGGCCACCCGCGAACTGGTGTCGGTCATCACCGCCACCGGAAACGTTCGCCCCCGTCGTCAGGTGAACATCTCGTCCGACGTCATGGGACGTGTGGTGGAGGTGAATGTGGAGGAGGGCGATGAGGTGGAGCGGGGCATGCTGCTCCTTCGCATCGATCCGTCCGCCATTGAGGCCCAGGTCTCCCGTGCCCGGGCGGGCCTCTCCCAGGCCCAGGCCCAGGTGACCCAGTCCCGGGCCAACCTCATCCAGGCCGAACGGGACCTGGCCCGGGTCGAGGGGATCCGGGCCACCGACCCGAACCTGGTGAGTCGTCAGGCCCTGGACGATGCCGAGACTCAGGTAGAGATCCTGCGCTCGGTGCTGGAATCCTCGGAGTTCGGGGTGGAGCAGGCCCGGGCCCAGCTCGCCGAGGTGGAAGACCAGCGCACCCGCACCACCATCCGGGCGCCCATCTCCGGTCGGGTGACCCGTCTCAACATCGAGGAGGGTGAGACGGCGGTGGTGGGCACCATGAACAACCCGGGAAGTCTGCTTCTCACCGTGGGGGATCTCTCCGTCATCGAGGCTGTGCTCACCGTGGACGAGACCGACGTGCCCCGCATCGCCCTGGGTGACTCGGCCGTGGTGGAGATGGACGCCTTCCCTGGCCAGGAGTTTGCCGGGGTGGTAGCCCGGATCGGGAACTCGGCCATCCAGGCCACGGGAAGCCAGGCCCGGGCTTCGGTGGACTTCGAGGTGGTTCTCACCCTTCTGGATCCCCCTGAGGCCCTGCGTCCGGACCTGTCCGCCACGGCCGAGATCATCGTGGATCGCCGCGACGACGCTCTGGCCGTCCCCATCATCTCGGTGGCCCTTCGCCCGTCGGAAGACGGAGATGAGGATGAGGAGGGCGTCTTCGTGGTGGACGGGGACCGAGCCGTCTGGACCCCGGTCACCCTGGGGATCACCGGCGCCACCCACTTCGAGGTGCTCAGCGGCCTCTCGGCCGGCGACGTGGTGGTGAGCGGTCCGTTCCAGAGCATCCAGACCCTCCAGGACGGCGATGCGGTCCGGCGAATGGGTGCCTCCGGTGCCGCCGCCGCATCCCGCGACTGAGTCGGGCGGAAACCCAACCATGCAGATCCTCGAAGGAGTCCGGCTGGCGCTTCAGCAGATCCGACAGGAGAAGCTCAAGAGCTTCTTCAGCCTCATCGGTGTCATCATCGGCGTCATGTTCCTCATCATGGTGGTGAGCGTGGTGGAGGGGATGGACCGGTACATCGAAGAGGACTTTGCCCAGGAGATCTTCGGCGTCCAGACCATCCAGGTGGTCCGCTTCCCGTCGGTGCAGGTCAATACCTCGGCGTCCGACTGGCGGGCCTGGAGTCGCCGTCCCCCGGTGACCCTGGACGAGGCCGACGCCATTCGGCGGCAACTGAGCGTCCCCGGACGGGTGGGGGTGGAGAGCTTCACCCGGGGCAGCGTCCGCACCGATGACGGACGCGAGGCCGAGGGACTCCTCATCTTCGCCATCTCCGAGGAGGTCCTCACCATCCGCACCTTCCAGGTGGACGAAGGGCGCCCCTTCTCCCGTCAGGAAGCGGCTCGCGGGGTCCCGGTGGTGATCCTGGGAACATCGGCGGCCGACGCGCTCTTCCCCGATGGGAGCGCCGTAGGCGAGCGGGTCCGGATCCGGGGATTCCCGTATCGGGTGGTGGGGGTACTGGAAGACCAGGGGACCGTCCTGGGGATCCCGCTGAACGACCGGGTGCTCATTCCCGCCATCTCCCGGGCGGGCCGCACGCGCCCCGAGCGGGGCGCGGTGGACGGGATCCTGGTTCAGGTGGATCGAGGCGAGGACCTCCCCATCGCCCGCATGGACATCGAGGCGGCCATGCGCATGGAGCGCCGGCTCCGCCCCGCCGACCCCAACAACTTCGGCATGGAGACCGCCGATGAATCGCTGGCCTTCTGGGACAACATCTCCAACATCCTCTTCATCGCCCTGCCCGCTCTGGTGGGGATCTCCCTGGTGGTGGGAGGAATCGTCATCATGAACATCATGCTGGTCTCGGTGATGCAGCGAACCCGGGAGGTGGGGATCCGGAAGGCGCTGGGGGCTCGCCGGCGGGACATTGTGGGTCAGTTCCTGGTGGAGTCCACCACACTCTCCGCCGCCGGGGCCCTCCTGGGGGTGGCGCTGGGGGTGGGGCTGGCCGCCGCCATCCGCACCTTCACGCCGCTCCCCACCTCGGTGGCGCTCCCCTGGGTCATCCTGGCGGTGGTGCTGGGGATGACGGTGGGGATCGCCGCCGGCGTGTATCCCGCGTACCGGGCTTCCCAGCTCGATCCGGTGGAGGCGCTCCGCAGTGAATAGGATGAACGGGTGGGTCCAGGGGGTGGGCCGGGTCGTCTTCGGTCTCACCGAGGGGCTCCGGATCGGGACCGAGGCGCTGCGGAGCCACCCCTTCCGCTCGGCCCTCACCACGCTGGGTGTGGCCATTGGCGTGTGCGTGGTGGTCCTCATGGCCGGGGTCATTGCCGGGGTACGGGGCTCCATCCAGTCCGGCCTGGAGGCGTCGGGGCCCGACAACTTCTCCGTGAGTCGGTTCGATCCGGATCAGGTGCAGCTCGTAGGGAATGGGGGGATGCCGGAGTGGTTCCGGCGGCCCTCCTTCACCCTTCGCGAGGTGGAGGCGCTGGCCGGATTGGATGCGGTGGAGCGGGTGGCCGTCCGCTACGGGATCTCCGATCCTGCCGGGGAGGGAGGAGCCACCCTCCGCAATGGGGAGGTGGAGGTCCGGGGCGTCCAGACCCGGGGCGTGAACGCCGGGTGGATGGGGTTCGAGGCCGCCGAACTCCTGGCCGGTCGGGACTTCGTGGGGGTGGACATGGCCGAGGGCCGGTCCGTGGTCCTGGTGTCGGAGCAGCTCGCCCAGGACCTCTTCGATGAGGCCGATCCCATCGGGAAGCGGATCTTCGTTCGGGCCGGGGCCGGGGGAGAGGTCATCCGTCTCCCCTTCGTGGTGGTGGGCGTCTACGCCACCGAGCCCCAGTTCCTGGCGGACACCCCCACCCACGCCGCCATGATCCCGTACACCGCCGCCATCCGCCGATTCAAGGCGCCTGACCGGCTGGAAGAGGTACTGGTGGCGCCGCGAGCGGGGGTCCCGTCCGTCACGGCAGAGGACGAGGTGGTGGCGGCCATGCGCACGCTCCGGGGGCTGGCACCGGGAGAGGCCAACGACTTCTCCATCGTCCGCGCCAGTCAGATCATGGAGCTCTTCGACCGGTTCACCGCCGTCTTCTTCGTGGTCATGCTGGCCCTGTCGTCGCTGGGGCTCCTGGTGGGAGGGATCGGTGTGGTGGGGATGATGCTCATCTCCGTCACCGAGCGCACCCGGGAGATCGGGATCCGGAAGGCCCTGGGCGCCACCCGGGCCGAGATCCTCTGGCAGTTCCTGGTGGAGTCGTCCATGCTGACGGTGCTGGGTGGGGCGGTGGGGCTCCTTTTGGGGGGCGGTCTGGTCTGGCTCCTGGCCGCCCTCACCCCCGTCCCCGCCGCCGTCCCCCTCTGGGCAGTGGCGGCGGCGCTGGCCTCGGCGGCCCTCACCGGGATCGTCTTCGGACTCTTCCCGGCGCTCCGGGCCGCTCGCCTGGCCCCGGTGGACGCGCTTCGCTACGAGTAGCGGGCTCCCACTTCCCACGGCGCACCGCGCACCGCGCACCTTGCACCGCGGCGTAACCCGTACCGCGCCGGTGGTCGCCGATACCGCAGCTCCTTGATTTCCCGTTACCGGCGCCGGCGCCGCATGACCGCGGTGCCCGTCACGCCCACCGCCGCCAGGAGGAGAGCGAGGCTGGTGAGGGGTACCACGGGGAGGCCGGCCCGCTCCACGATCCGCCCCTCCGGCCCGTGATAGGCCTCCGGTAGGGTGGGGTGCCCGTCCACTACGGGGAGGGTGGCGGCGTAGCGGAGAAGCGCCTCCCACACCTTCACTTCCCGCCCGTCCCGCCGGATGACGGCGTCGTCCAGGTGTACGATGGGGCGCCCATGGGCGTCCTTCAGTTCGATGCGGAGCCGGGGCGCCAACTCCCCCACCTGCGGGAGGAAGGAGGCCACGTGGTGATCGGTCGCCACGTGGAAGAGGGTGTGGTCCCGTGGGATTTCCGTTTCTGTCCCGTCGGGATGCACCTGCCACGCCCGCCGCACTGCCCGGAAGGAGGGAATGGGGGTCCCGCGAACCGGGAGGGTGAAGAGGATGGCCCGGGAGGGATCCACCTCGTAGCGGAGTCCGGAGACCTGCAGGAAGTGGGAGTTTCCCCGGAGCTGCGGCACCAGCGTTGAGATCTCAAGGATCCGGTGGATCTCCTCGCCGGTGAGCCGGGCCGAGATGATGGGATACCCCGGCGTCCCATCCGGGCCGGCCCCGAGCCCCGACACGGTGGCCAGGTCCAGTACCGTCACGGCCCCCCGGTTCCGGTCTCCGACCGCCGGGACCAGGTCCGAGCGCAGGACTCCATTGGCCTGGAAGGCGAAGTCCACCGCCTCTCCGGTAGCCTCCCCGGCGGCTGCCCGCATGGCATCGGCCACGAAGTTGCCCAGCGCCGTCTCCGACAGGACCGGGCCCCGCCCCAGGGTGCGGTGGGCGAAGAGGGCCGGGTCGCGGAAGTCCTGAGCGACCCCATCGGTGTACCGGGCCAGGAAGGCGTTGAGGGAGTCGCCGAAGAGTCGGATCCGCTCCGCCACAGCGTCGGAGGCCGGAATCGACGAATCCAGGGGCGTGAGGAAGGGGACGCCTTCTTCTGCGTTCACTACCTCCACCCGGCCCTCATCCCTCCCGGGGTGCACCAACAGTTCGACCCGACCCAGGTAGCGAAGGCTCGACCCGGCCTGGACGATCCAGGTATCCCCTTCCCGGAGCGGTGCGGCCAGTGGGGTGTGGAAGTGGCCGCCCACCACCAGATCGATCCCCTCCACCGCCGCCGCCAGCGCCAGATCCTCCGGTTCACCGGAGTGGGAGAGGGCGATGATCAGGTGGGCTCCATCGCCCCGAAGCTCATCCACGGCGCGGCGGGCCGCCGTCTCCGGCGCCTCCAGCGCCACGGGGGTCATGAGGGGCGCCAGACTCGCGGCGTTCCGTCCCAGCAGGCCCAGGATTCCCACCCGGAGGCCGTTGTCCAGCTCTATGAGGGTGGTTCGGTGGACCCCGGATCTGGCCAGGGAATGGCCCTGGGGCATGGACAGGTTGGAGGCCACCAGCGCAGGGAGCGCTTCGTCCTCCCTTCCACCCAC
This sequence comes from Gemmatimonadales bacterium, assembly GCA_007695195.1. Lineage (GTDB taxonomy): Bacteria > Gemmatimonadota > Gemmatimonadetes > Longimicrobiales > Gaopeijiaceae > PWLA01. The sequence continues at coordinate 6,015 of REEG01000240.1, forward strand.
AGCCCCTTGCGCGTTCGGGTATCCGGCCTGGGTCAGATAGCGGGCCAGAAGCTCCGGACCCCAATCGAACTCGTGGTTCCCCAGGGTGACGGCGTCGTAGCCCAGCTCCGCCATGACCTCGAGCTCGGGGGCCATCCCCAGGAGCCCGAGCCAGGCGAAGGGGGTGCCCCCCAGGAAGTCCCCGGCCGAGACCAGAATCACCGGGTGCTCCCGGGCCCTGGTCTCGTCCCGGACCGCCTCCACCGCCGAGGCCAGGCGGGCGAAGCCGCCCACGGCACTGCCGCCGCCGTCCGGATCATGGTCGGCCAGGGGGAAGGGGAGGAGTTGGGAGTGTTCGTCGTTGGTATGGAGGAGGGTAAGGCGAAGGGGGGTGAGGGCTTCGGGGTCCCTCGATCCATCCCCCCCCGGGCCGTCTTCGAGCCCCGTCCCGTTCTCAAGCCCGGCCCCGTGATCCACCACCACCGCCCAGCGGGTCCCGGAGGGGCTCACCGCCAACCGGGTGATCTGTCCGAAGACGTCCCGGAGATCTTCCAGGACGGGGTGCCATCCGTCGGGGGCCTCGGCGACCTGGCGGTAGACCACCCCGTCGTGGATGGCCAGGAGGGTGGCCGACGAGAGCCAGACGTGGTCGGGCTCCGGGCCCGGTGTCCGGCTCAGCTCCTGGGTCTCGCCGGTGGTACCGTCCCAGAGATGGATCACCCAGCCGTCGCCCTGGTCGTCCGGTCGGACGAAGCTCACCGCCGTCTCGCCGGGCACCGACTGGAGAACCGGGCCGATCCCCTGAACCACTTCCTCCACCTCGCCGGTGGTGATGTCGGCGATGTGGAGGGAAGGTGGATCGCCCAGGCGGAAGAGAGCCACCCGGCGCTCGTCCACCCAGGCGTAGTAGCCGATGTCGTCCAGCTCGGGAAGGAGCCGTTCCGCCGGGCCGCCGTCCAGGGGGTAGCGGACCAGGTGCTGGGAGACGCCGTTCATCTCAACCCGCACCACCGAGACGGCGTCGCCGGCGGGCATGAGCCGGGGCGAATATTCGCTCTCGGGGGTCCGGGTCACGGCGTCCGTCACCTCATCCCAGGTCGAGTAGCGGAGGATGTCGGTGGCACCCCCCTCCCCGGCGGAGGAGAAGAGGAGTCGGTCCTCGTCCAGGAAGGACGGCTGGTTGTCGTACCCATCCCGGTTCGTGACCCGCTTCAGCGAGCGGGCGTGGAGATGATCCCCGTGGGGGTAGACGCTCATGACCACCACATCGGTGGACGGGGGCGGCGGGGACGCCGTGGTGGTGTCCGCAGGGGCGATCCATGCCCGGGCCTCCAACGCGCCGGGGGTGGCCAGGAGAGCCAGGGACAGCAGGGTTGGAAGCACGCCGGACCGACGCGGGGAAGGGGAGCGAACAGTGCGTGGACGGACTGGAGGCATGGCCCGAGGGGGAGAAGGACGGAGAAAGCTCATGACGGGGACGGGGCGTGGGCCCCAGGCGACCGATGCGGGGGATGCCGGGGCTGTTCGTGGAGGCCTGTATCCGGGACCCCCGATAGAGGCCGACAAGGTAGACGCTGGCGCCCTCCCGCGCCTCCCCCTACACTGCCGCCGGTCCGGAGGCTCCCCGTCCTCCTATCCTGCCCCAACAACTCCGGAATGACGTCATGAAGGCGGCCTTCTACACGGCGTTCGGCGAACCCTTCGGCCTCGAGACCGTCCCTGATCCCACCCCGGAGCCCCACGGTGTGGTCATTGAGGTGCAGGCCACGGGGCTCTGCCGGAGCGACTGGCATGGTTGGATGGGGCACGATCCGGACATCCAACTGCCCCACGTACCCGGCCATGAGTTCGCCGGCGTGGTGGTGGCGGTGGGCCATGAGGTCCGGAACTGGCGCGGCGGAGAGCGGGTGACGCTCCCCTTCGTCTGTGCGTGCGGACGATGCCCGGTCTGCGGGTCCGGGAACCACCAGGTCTGTCCCAATCAGACCCAGCCGGGCTTCAGCAACTGGGGCTCCTTCGCCCCTCTGGTGGCGGTGGACCACGCCGATGTGAACCTGGTGGCCCTCCCGGACGAGATGTCGTTCACCACCGCCGCTTCCCTGGGGTGCCGCTTCGCCACCGCCTTCCGCGCCGTCATTGACCAGGGACGGGTGCGGGCCGGGGAGTGGGTGGCCGTCCACGGCTGTGGTGGGGTGGGGCTCTCCGCCGTCATGGTGGCGGCAGCGGCCGGCGCCCGGGTGGTGGCGGTGGATATCTCCCCCGGGGCGTTGGCGCTGGCCCGGGAGGCAGGGGCGGAGGAGGTTGTGGACGCAGGGAGTCGGGAAGGGAGCCGGGACGTGGCGCCGGACATCATCGAGCGGACGGGTGGAGGAGCACACCTGTCGCTGGACGCCCTGGGGAGCCCCACCACCGCATGGAACTCCGTGGCCTGCCTCGGGACCCGGGGCCGTCACGTGCAGGTGGGCCTCCTCCCCGCCGGAGCGGCCGGGACCCCTCTCCCCATGGACCGGGTGGTCGCCCGGGAGCTGGAGCTTCTCGGGAGCCATGGGATGCAGGCCCACCGCTATCCGGAGATGATGGCCCTCATCGGGGAAGGCCGCCTCCG
>REEG01000089.1 GCA_007695195.1 Gemmatimonadales bacterium
GCGGCACCGCCCCACGCGGCGAGGGCGAGGGCGGCCACCACGGCCAGGGGGGCGAGGGCGCTGAAGGTGCGGCGACGGTCTCTGGGCTTCATGGGTTGCTCCTTGGTTCAGATAGGGTGGTTAGCCTTCCTTCATCGGGCCAGGGGTCGGAGAAGCGCCGGTCCGTCAGGAAGTGGTCGTCGGTGAGGGCATGGAGAAAGGCCAGGAGGTCCCCTCGTTCCTTCGGGGTCAGCTCGAATCCCACGATGAACTCACTCCGAAGTGGGCTCTCCCGACCCGATCCCGCCTTCGGGCCATGTTGGATGGTACGTCCGCCCGCTTCGTAGTGATCCAGCACATCGTCCAGGGTCGCCAGGCTACCGTCGTGCATGTACGGAGCCGTCACGGCGATGTTCTTGAGGGAAGGGGCACGGAATCGTCCCATGTCCGCCGGATCCAGCGTGAACTCGTAGATCCCCGTGTTCTCGCTGGGATAGGCCCCCTGACCATCCACGTTGTAGAGGGCGTTGTTGAAGAATTCGATCTCCGAGAACCCCTTCCCCTCATAGTCGATGGATCCCGAGAAAAAGGGTCCACCGTGACAGTGGAAGCACTCCAGGCGCTCGCTGAAGAAGAGGTCCTCCCCCCGCAGCACCTCGGCGCCCACGGCGTCGTCATCTCCCTGCAGGTACCGATCATAGGGTGAACTCACCGAAACGAGGGCCCGCTGGAACGAGGCAAGAGCCCACACCAGGGTCTGGAGGCGGATGGGATCTTCTTCCTCCGGGAAGGCCGCAGCGAAGAGGTCGGGGTAGATGGCGGACGTCCGGAGACGATCCAGGAGTTCGTCCTCCTTCCCGCCCATCCCCAGCTCCACCGGGTCCTCACCAAAGAGGGGAATGAGTACCTGCTGCTCCAGGGTGGTGAGATTCGGATTGGCCCAAGTGAGGGTGCTGGCATAGGCCACATTGGCCAGACTCATGCTTCCTCGGGGGTGCACCTCGCCGGTGGATCCCAAAGCTCGTGGACGTGGGTCGGCAAAGGACAGTTCCTGCACATGGCAGGAGGCGCAGCTCTGGGTCCGATTCGCCGACAGATCCTGGTCGTAGAAGAGGTATCTTCCCAGCTCCACCTTCTCCTGGGTCATGGGGTTGTCCTGGGGCACCACGGGGCGAGGCATCCAGGGGGGAAGCTCCCACTCCCAGGAATCGGAGGGCGTAGCGGTGGGCTGCTCCGCCGCCTGCTGCAGGCCACCCCAGAGGAGGCCCGGCCACACCGGAAGGGCCGCCGCCAGGATCAGCGGAACGCCGGCCCCGGCCGCCGTCCCCCACCTTGGCTTTACGGGGCGTCGTGAGATCATTGGAAGGCCGCCGGTCGCAGCTCTTCCACACTGAACACCCGTTGCGCACCGGGTGTCACACCGTCGAAGGGAAGTCCCAGCGCGCTGAAGATGGGGGCGCACCGCACGTCATCCGGAGAGGACATGCAGGCGCTGCGATCCCCTTCCACCCCCTCCCCGGAGAGGTCGACACCCTCCAGGAGCGCCGCCAGATCGAAGACGACCTGCTGAGACGACGGATCGAATCCGGTCAACTCCACCTGCACCCGGTTCCCATTGGCGCACTGGGTGGCGGGTCGGGAGGCTCGGCCCTCAGGGGAGCAACCGGTACTGCCCAGGTGGATGAAGAAGCCCTGGGGTAGGCCATCCGACATGACCTCGGCGCGGATGAACTTGTACCCGGCGTTCCATGACCAGAAGAGTGCCGTGAGGGAGAGCGGGGAGGGAGCCGCCGCCTGGTTCATATGGTTCAGGGAGAAGGGAACACCCACCTCGAATCTGACTCCGGACAAACGGGATGTGGCCTCGGTGGGGAGGGAGCCCACCACCTCGGACCGGAGGTGGTCGTTTCCGTTGCGACACCCAGCCGTTCCGTCCTCGAAGTCCAGAAGGGCCACGGAGCCATACTGCCAGAGCCCGTCCTGCTCCAGTTCCAGGGGTACGGAGGATCCGTCATCCAGAACGGCCTCGAATTGCGAGACGTAGAACCGAAGGTCCCGCGGCTCGATGGTGGAACTCGCGGCACCCACCCCGTCGTACCGGGTGCCGCAGGTGAAGGGAAGGTCACCGATTCGGGCGTCGAAGTGGACGGCGATGGTGGTGCGGTCTCCCGGATCGACCACCGTTGCCGGGGAATGGCCTCCGGCGGGTGTGCCGCCTGGAGCCAGCGAGTGGGCCAGGAAGCCCAGAACAAGAAGGGGGGTCTGGATCATGACGATCTCCCGAGACTGGTGACGGAGTGAAGGGGGGAGGGAGGGGAGGTGCGTCGAAGCCTCCCCTCCCTCTCCCCAACCTCAGAAGCTGATGACGATATCCGCCTCCATGAACATGGGGACGGTCTGCTCCGGTCCGGTCAGAACGAATCCCTCGCGAAAGCCGGCTTCGTCCAATCCCGCCAGGCCGGCGCAGTGCCCGCAGACCAGGAATCGACCACCGCCGGCCACGAAGTCGCGAACAATGGCTTCAAGGTCGGAGTCGGCGTACTGGAAGAGGGGCTGACGGGTCTCCGCCATCCGCACGGCGTTCCGGTCCAGGTAGACGGTCACCGTGGCCCCGGCATCCTGGAGCCGGGAGGCGAGATTGAGACCCATGAGGGCCGACTGAACATCTTCGTTGTAGCTGCCGATGTGGACCACGACGTTCTTTTCCTGGGCTTCCAGCTCGGATGGAGCGGCCAGGAGGACGGCGAAGAGGGTGGCCAGGACGGCCAGGGCGGGAGCAATGTGCCTTGAAGTGGTTGAGCGAATCATGATGGGCTTTCCCTTGGTTTGGTTTTTTGAAGTCGGGTGTGGACAGTGTTCGATGATGGATGGACCAGGGTTACTCGGTGAGCCGGGCCACCTGGGCCTCGATTCGTTCCAGCTCGCTGGGGACCATGGGGTCGAACTCCCCGATCCAGCGGTGGGCAATGATTCCGTCGGGACCGATGAGGAAGGTTTCGGGAACACCGAGGGTCCGGAACCGGCTCATGATGGTCTGATCCGGGTCCAGGAGAATGAGGAAGGAGATGTCGTGGTCCTCCACGAAGCGTCTGACCTGAGGCGCCGCGGAACCGCGATCCACGCTGGCCCCCACCACTCTCACGCCCCGGTCCCGGTAGGTGCGCTCCAGGCGGTCCAGCGCCGGCATCTCCCGGATGCAGGGGGCGCACCATGTGGCCCAGACGTTCAGAAGGACCACCTCCCCTCGAAGATCTTCCAGGGAAACCACCTCCCCATCCAGGGTGCGGCCCTCCCAGGCCGGCGCCGGATTTCCAGGGATGGGTGGGGCGGCGCGCGGCGATTCGCCCTGGGACTCCCCGCATGCCACGGCGAGAAGGAGGAGGGCCGGCGCCAGGAATGCGCCGGACCACCGCCGGGCCCTGGCGCGAGGATGAAGGGCGGGGTCTCCCCTGGGGCGGGTGCGGGCCATTGGGCGGATGTGGATCATGACGTCTCCTTCAGTTCGATGCGGGCCAGACCGAGCTCTTCCCTTCCATCTCGACTCCGGGTCCAGGCCAGGACGATGTGGTGGCCGTCCAAGCGGAGGAGTTGGGGGTGGGTGCCTCCATCCGAGTCGTCCACCTCGTAGGTGGCCAACACCTCTCCCGAGGCCGAGAGGCGCGTGACAACGATGACCCGCCGTCCATCCTCGGCCACATTCTGGGCCACCACCGCTCCCCCGTCCGGGAGGGCGCTGACGGAGGGGTGCGCCACACCCACGGCCTCCCCTGTCACGACCGGGAACGGCGCTGTGAAGGAGCGGCCGTGGTCGCGGCTCTGAGCGTAGTAGATGCCGATGCGCTCCGGGGCGCCCGTGTACCATGCGGTGTGGAGTACGCCGGACTCGTCCATATCCATACCCGGTCCCGAATGGGGGCACCCGGGGAACTCCCATTCGTCGGCATGGATCCGGCGGGGCGGGGGTGGTTCACCGTTGGCCGATCTCCCCTGGGGATCGAGAACCACCTGCAGGATGGGGTCCCGAAGACTCCCCGGGAAATGCTCCCGCCAGCCGCCGAGCATCTCTCCACCGGCGGTCCGGACCAGGCTGATCCGGCAACACGGGCAGGCTCGCCCGTCGATGCGGCGGTTCTCCGGCTCCCATGTCTCACCCAGGTCGTGGGACACGGCAGCGTAGACGGTAGCGTCCCCGTCGTGGGGATTCGATTCATCGGCGAAGGCTTCCGGCGTTTGCGCCGCCTCCTCTGCCGACATTCCGGCTTCCATGGCCCGTTCCACCCGCCGCGCGTCCCGTTCCCGGCCGTCGAGCCAGGCCACCACCAGGGTGGAATCGCCGTCCCACCCGGCCCCGTGGAAGGTGTTGGCTCGGGGAGGGAGGGAGCGCCAGGCTGGGGCATCCTGAAGGGGCCGGGCCTCGGACCACGTCGCCCCACCATCGGTGGAGCGGGCGAAGAGGAGGTCGCTGGCGCCGAACCTCCGCCCCTCCACCTCCATACGGTTGTTCCAGAAGGCGGCGAGTACTCCGTCGGCAGCCACCAGCCGGGGGGCGCCCTCGGCGTGGGGGAAGAGCTGCCCGGGCGTGTGATTCACCCGTACCGGCTGGGAAAAGGTGCCCCCTTCATCGGTGCTGCGGGCCATGTAGAGGTTCCACTCCCCCTCGCTCCGGCTCCCCCCCCAGGCCAGAAGCAGATCGCCGGTCTCTGGATCGCGGGCCAGTGAGGGGTCCGCCGTCTGGTCGAACCCGGCCAGGACCGTCGGTGTGAGCGGAACCACCGGCAGCTCGTCTCCGGTTGCAGGCCCCTCTGGGGTGTCACAGCCGGCCAGGACGAGCCCGGCCAGGAGCCCGGTTCTCAGGGCCACGCCGCCCCACCGGATGTGAGAGACACGGAGCCCGCGTCCTGACTGACGGGCCGTCATTGGGCCCACCGGTAGCGGAGGCCCACGAAGACCGCGCGGGGCTTCCCTGGACTCAACTCCTCCCCCCGGAACGGGTTGAATCCGGCTCGCTCGGCGTAGGCCTCATCCATGAGGTTCAGGACCCGCGCCTGAAGGGACATACCGGCGGCGAGGGGCGCTTCGGCGCGGAGATTCCAGAGGGTATGCCCCTCGTAGCGGTTCTCGTTTGCCGGATCCATCCAGAACTCACCCATCCGAACCCACTCCAACTCCAGGTGGCCCCTGGGGAGGCCGGGGAGGGGCGTCCTGAACCTGGCCGAGGCCAGGTCCCGCGGCGCCTGCTCCATGAGGTTGCCGCCGAAGTCCTGATCGGGTCGGGGCCGCCACTCCAGATAACGGTGCGACGCTCGGGTGAGGGTGGCGTCGGCCCGGATTCCGCCTGGAAACGCGGCGCTTATCCCGGCCTCCACGCCGCGGTGCCGGGTGCGCCCGGCGTTCAGGCTCTCCCGGAGCCCATCTTCAGGTCGGATGAAGCTGAGAATGTCATCCCGGATATCCAGGCGAAAGAAGGAGAGTTCGTACCCTAGCGTCCCGCTCAGCTCTCCCCGGATACCCCCCTCCAGGCTCCGGCTGCGAACCGGCTCCAGGGTGACGGTGCTCTCAGCGGCGCCCTGCCGGAAGAGCTGACCCTCCGACGGGGAGCGGAAGGAATCGCGGAACGACGAGAAGAGGTTCACCTCCGGCCGAAGGGCCAGTGCAGCGCCCAGCGAGGGGCCGAGATTGGAGTACCGGATCCGGGTGGCTTCCGGCCGGCGGTGGGGACCCTCTGCCAGAGCCGGGAGGGACGAGGTGTAGTCGAAGCCCACCCGGTCGAAGCGCAGGCCCGCCGTGACGTGGAGGGGCTCTACCGGGTTCAGACTCAGTTGGGCGTAGGGTGAGACTCCGAGGAAGACTGCTTCGTAGTCATAGATCCGCTCACCCCGCTCCCACGCGGTGATGAAGGGGCCCTCCCGCGTCACTACGATGCGGTCCTCCTCCCGGGACCCCGGGCTCCGGTCCATGTCGGCCCCCACCGTGATACGGGCCGGGCCTCCCAGCTCTCCCAGATCGCGATGGTAGCGAACCATGAGTCCGGTGGAACTGTGTCCGGTCCGGTAGATGACCGGGTCGAAGTTCAGCATCCACGACGGCATGAGGTCCAGTGTATTCCACCGGATGAAGGGGGTGACCTCCAGCGCCGAGGCGGCGGTCCGGCGTTCGAACCGGGAGGCGACCCGGAGCGCGTCCACCGACCGGAATGTGATGGGGTGGTAGTTCACCGAAGGGTTGCCGGTGAGATCGTCCCGGCTGATCACCGATGGATCCTGCTGGTTCACACTGGACCAGGTGGCGGTGGTGCGGAGGCCCATACCACTCCCAAGCGCCCGGTCCCAGCGGAGTGTCGCGCTCTGGCGGTCGTAGCCGGAGGCGTCTCGCCAGTCGTCTCCCTCCGTGAGGTTCAGGTCGAAGCGAAGTCCATCGCTCCCCCGGGTCCCGGAGGCTGACGCCAGGACTCTGCGGAAGCCCAGGGAGTTCCCCTCCACCGTGGCCTCGATTTCGGGATCGGTGGAGGTGGGACGGGTCCCCACATCGATGACGCCCCCAATGGCGTCGCTTCCGTAGAGGGAGGTCCCCGGGCCCCGGATGACCTCGATCCGGTCGGCCTGGGGAACATTCACCTCATAGAGAGCGTTGTGGTTGAAGAAGCCCGGCGAACGGGTGGGGACGCCGTCCTCCAGGAAGAGGTAGACGGGCTTGGTGGTGATGGGCTGACGGATGGCCGTCATATGCCCCTCCGTGCTGGTGGGGCTCACCCAAACCCCGGGAACCCGGTTCAGGAGTTCAGCCGGGTGGGAGGGGTTCACCGACCGGATCTCCTCCCCTCCCAGACGGCTGACGCTGGAGGCGGTCTCCCACCGGCTTCGCAGCTCACCGGTGATGGAGACCACCAGTCCCGGGAGGACCAGGGGATCAGGCTCGAGACGGACCTCCACAGTGGTCAGCGGTTCGCCAGGGCCCACCGAAACCTCGAGGGATGCCGGGCGGTAGCCGATCCGCTCCACCTGGAGGATGTACTCGCCCACCGGCAGGGCCGACAGTTGGAATCGCCCGGAGGCATCGGAGAGGGCATGGCGATCCGAGCCCTCAACCCGGATCAATGCCGCAGAGAGGGGGACGCCGTCATCGGCGGATCGCACCACCCCCTGGAGTTCGGACGCGGCGGTGTGGTCGGTGACGGCCTCCACGCTCCTCTCGACTGTTCGCGGCGCCTCTCCCAACAGTGTGCCTGGGAGGGCCGCCAGGAGCACGGCGCAGAGGACGACGCCGGCGCGTGCCGGTGGGGAGGGCCGGCACGCGATTGGAACCATGCGGCCTGAGGGGCGAGCAGATGTTCCCTCCTCTGCGGATCGGGAAGTTCGCACCCGGGAAGGCCCGGACGGCGAGATGAACGGCCCGTTGATGAACATTCGGAACACTCCATGGCTCGGATTCCGTTCCGTTCAGACTGTGGGAAACGCACAGGGAAGGGCGGCAACGCCGTTGGCGGCGGTGCACGATCCTACTCCCCGAGACGCTCTTCGGCGATGGACGGAACGAAGGACTCTATGTGATCGGTCTGCGAGCGTGACGCGCGGACGGGGCTGTCGGCGCCGAGGAGAAATTCCTCAGGTCCGGTCCCTGCGCGTCAGGAGTGTGCAGGAGGCGCCAGCGGGGGCGGGAGGAGGTGGGGGATACAGCAGGGCGTGGGACGAACGTCATCGGGATCTGCAGATGACGCCCGGAAGGCGGGTTCGGACGGGGCCTCCGGTTCCGCTGTGATGTGCGCGGTGGGAGAGGCAGGAGGCCCTCCCCCGCAGAAGGAGCCGCAGTCGCAGTTGTTCTGGGAATGGGCCAGCGGGGACGCCGACTGGATGTCGCATCCTCCTGCGGAGAAGACGCCACCGGACGTGTGGTGTCCCGCGTGCTGAAGCTCCTGGGCCGGAACGTCCTCCCCCGAGTGGTGAAGGTGCCCGCCGTGGTCGTGGAGGTCCGGGCCATGGGCTCCCGGATCTGCTCCCTCTCCATCCCCGTGGGCGGTGTGGTCGGAGTCGACGTGACCACCCCCGTGGTGACTTCCGTCCGCCCCATGGAAGGTGCCCTGGTGGAGGCACGCACGCATCCCCAGCGCCTCGGTGGCTCCGAAGACGGAGAGTAGAACGAACCCGATGAGGACCACTACCGGGTGTCGGAGTCGGGAACGGAGAATCATACCTGTTAGCTTACAGGTCGATCCCGGCGCCGGTCAAGTAACGGAAGGGAATCGACGGAGGATGGCGTTCCCAGGAACACTTCCGTCCCGTCCGGGGGCGTCCGTTCCCGCGGGGAATCCGTCGGCTGTCGTCATCAACTCCACTCCGGACAACCCTGACCACAGGAGGCTGTAGTCCATGCGCCATCCTCTTTTCCACCGTATCCAGCTGTTGACGTTGGCCTGGAAGGCACCGGTCTTCCTGGGCCTCACCGCGGGCGTGGCGGTACTCGATGGAGTCCCGGCCTCCTCGGAATGGACGGTCGACGTCCATGAGAGCACCCTGGCCGTGGTCACCTTCCGGGG
>REEG01000131.1 GCA_007695195.1 Gemmatimonadales bacterium
GGCTTGACCACCCCCGGGCCACTGGGGATTCCCCTCAAGGAATGGTTCCTGTCAGGTACCCGCCTGCCTCATCGCCCCACAGCTCTTGCAGTCGCTCATCCCGTCGACATCCCCGGCGGTAGCGTTCATAGTGCTGGGGATTCTTGAGGTAGAAGCCCTGGTGGTACTCTTCCGCGGGCCAGAAGGCGCCGGCTTCCGTCACCTCGGCCACGATGGGCCGGGGGAAGCGCCCCGATTCGTCCAGCTCCCTCCGGGAGGCCAGTGCCAGCGCCTCCTGCTCGGCATGTCGGTAGAAGATCCCGGGCCGATAGTAGGCACCTCGGTCGCAGAACTGTCCGGTGGCGTCCAGGGGGTCGATGTTTCTCCAGAACACCCAGAGGAGTTCGTCGTACCCGATTCGCTCCGGGTCGAAGATCACCTTCACCGCTTCGGTGTGCCCGGTCCCCCCTCGGGTCACCTCATCGTAGGACGGGTCCTCCACATGCCCTCCGGTGAACCCGGAGGTGGTGGAGAGGACGCCGTCGAGCCGGTCGAATGGAGGCTCCATGCACCAGAAGCACCCACCGGCGAAAAGCGCCGTATCGGCAACGGCTGCCCTGGGTTCTTCCTGGGCACGCTCCAGCGCCTCCGCCTCCCGTTCCAGCGACTCGGCCGCCGAAAGCACGGGAACTTCCGGAACGCCCCGCGCCTCTCCGCATCCCGCCGTCAGGAGCATCGGCACCAGAATCACCAGGCTGGCCATGAGAGCCCGGAGTCCGGCTTCGCCCCGCTCACCAGCTCGCCCGCCCGCCATCAGCCCCGAAGCTCCGGCAGGGGGAGGCCGGCGGGGATGAACTCCAGCGCCAGACCGTTGTTGCAGTAGCGCTTCCCCGTGGGAGGCGGGCCGTCATCGAAGACGTGCCCCTGATGCCCCCCGCACCGGATGCAGTGGTATTCCGTGCGTGGGATGAAGAGCTTGGTGTCTCGTGAGGTCCCCAGGACCGATTCGTCCTTGGGCGCCCAGAAGCTGGGCCACCCCGTCCCCGAGTCGTACTTGGTCTCGGAGGTAAAGAGGGGGAGGAAGCAGGCGGCGCACACGTAGGTGCCTTCCCCGTACTCCTGGTCCAGGGGGCTCGAGAAGGCGCGCTCGGTGTCCTCTTCGAAGAGGACCCGGTATCGGTCGCGGGGGAGGATCTCGCGCCACTCGGCCAGGGGCTTCAAGCGCTCAAAGTTCCGCTCCTCCTGGCGAGCGGCCGACCCCGGTCCTCCACAGGCCGCCAGGGGCCCCAGCGCCGCAGAGCCGAGCCCGGCAGCTAGGAGACTTCTCAGGAAACGCTTCCGGTCCATCGCTGGATCCTCGTGACATTCAGGTCATTGATTGGGGCCGTGGGAGGTCTTCCAAGACCGTGGCGCCGACAAGTGCAGAACCCCAGGGGATGGCGTAGGGTTTCGCCCGCCTTCCCTCCCACCCCTTCCCCTCACCCCCCTGACTCCGCATCATTCAGCCCGCCCACTCGGAAGCGCATCTGGACTGGAGGACCTTCCGCTCCTTCACCCGCGACCTGCGTCCGCGCACCCGCGACCTGTTTCCGCGTACCGGCGACCTGTTTCCGCGCACCCCCGCCACCTTCAGGACCTGCTTATGACGCCCTCCCCCGCCTCGGATCCCGGCTCCCATTCCCAGGATGACTCCGCCCCTGTCCTGATCCGCCCCCTGGCGGCCGGGGACGAGGAGGTCTTCCTGTCGTTGGTGGACGCCCACGCCGACTTCGAGAAGATGGATCCGCCGGGGCCCGACGCCCGCCGGCGCCTGATCCAGGACGCCCTGTCCGATCCGCCGCGCTATCGGGCCTATCTGGCCACCATCGAGGGGCGGGACGTGGGTTACTGCATCACCTACCTGGCCTACTCGTCCTTCCTGGCCCGCCCCACCTTCTTTCTGGAAGACATCTTCGTCTTCTCCGAATACCGGAGCCGGGGGTTTGGCGGCGCCATGTTCGCCTATCTGGTGAAGGAGGCGGTGCGGCTCGAGTGCGGCCGCATGGAGTGGATGGTCCAGGACTGGAATGTGGGAGCCATCCGCTTCTACGAGCGGCGAGGCGCGGTGGAGTTGGCCGAATGGCGGACCTACCGCATCGATCAGGAGCAACTGGAGCAGTTGGCGGAGGGCGGGTAGCGGGCCACCCAGGACACTCAGAAGCGGATCCGGATCCCAAGTTGGGCCTGCCAGCGCGAGGCCACCGAGTCCAGGGTGTACGGCGAGAGGGGACGAACCTCCCCCTGGGCGTCCCGTTCCACCGGCCCCACGAAGGCCATCCCGTGACGGGGAGGGCCCCCCACCTGCTCCGGTGGGAACTCGATGAAGCCCAGGATGGGGAGTTGGGCCTCCACATCCTCGATCCGCCCCCAACTGTCCCGCACCATGTTGAGGGCGTTCAGGAGATCGGCCGAGACCTCGACCCGCCCGATCCGGCTATCCCAACCCCGGACGGCCTTCAGGTCGAGCTGGTTGGTCCAGGGCCCGCGGCAGGCCCCCCGCTCGAGAATGGCTCCCCTGGACTCCTGCAGGCAGCCCTCGCCGGCGATGAAGCGAGAGAACACCGCCCGGGTGACCGGGGTGGTCCGGGGGGTTTCGGTGGCGGATGTCCCGGCCGGCACGTAGATCAGATCGTTGTAGCTCTCCCGCCCCAGCCCCGCCCCGGAGAACCCGTCTCCATTGGCGTCTCCTTCGTACACGAAGGAGAAGGGCCGTCCCGACAGACCCCGGTAGCGGACCCCCACCTCCGTCGCCCCCCACCGGTCGGCCACGGCGGCGGTGAGGTTTACCGTGAGCGTATGGGGCCGCACGAAGGGCGACGGTCGACGCTGCGGGTCATTGGGTTCCACCGCAATGGGGTTTCGGCCGAAGCTGGAAATGGCGTCGGCCGCCGTCAACGTCTGGAGCGCCAGCCCTTGAGCGTACCGGTAGCCCACCTCGAAGCGGGACGAAGCACCCATGGGCCCGCGCACCTCGGCCATGAGGGAGAGGGTGCGGTCCCGATCCTGGTTCGCCACCTCCACCACCGGCCCGAACTCGGACGCCCTCCGGTTCAAGCCCGTGAACACCTCGCCGTAGCGGACTCGGGATCCCAGCCCCTCCAGCGGCTGTCCGTCCCCCGGCTCGACCCACGGTTCCGGCAGGTTCAGGTCCCGCACGAAGAGCTGGTTCAGACTTCGGGAGAAGAGGCCTTCCAGCGTCACGGTCAGATCGCCGGGAAGCTCCCGGTCCAGCGACAGGACTCCCTTCACATCCCGCGGGGGGGAGAGATCCGGCGCCATGACCTGGATGGAGGGCGGAAGGACCGTCCGACCGAACACCTCGCTCACACAGTCGCGGGGCGCCGGTTCATTGGGACGCAGGGGCGGCGCGACCCGGATGTTCACCCGGGGATCCTGCTGACAGAGGAGGTGGTGCCGCCGTGTTCCTGTGTAGGCGTAGCTGCCGGCGATCCACTCGAAGGGGATGCGCCCCTGGAAGACCCCCACCCCGCCGGAGATCTGAGTGAGCCCTCCGGCCACGTCCCCCCGCCAGTTGACGCCGATGCGGGGGGACACAGTGAGGGACTCGGGAAGGCGGGTGTTGTCGACCCCCAGCGTCTCCACCAGGAGTGGGTTGGGGTCCACGGCGCGGGGGAAGGTGGTGCGGTCCAGCCGCACGCCAAACCGGACGGTGAGATCCGGTCTGGGGGTCCATTCGTTCTCTCCGTAGAGACTCCATTCCCGCACCGGGAATCGCTCCACCCCGTCGCCGAGACCCTCCGCCGAGGTCATGATCTCGTAGGTGAAGGGCGTGTTGCCGCGAAGGTCCCAGAGATTGTCGAAGTCATAGCGCCCCAGCGAACCCGGAAGGTTGAGGTGGCGCACCTCGAAGTGCCGGAAGGCGCCCCCGAACGCCAGATGATGGGCGCCCAGCGACCGGGACACCTCGTTCCGGACCTCCACCAGATCCTGGGCCAGTTCCAGAGCATGGGCCGAGGATTCACCGCCCATCCGCACTGTCCGGTTCAGGAAGAGATCCCCTTCCGTCCCCCAGATGCGTACATCCACCTGGGGGAGGGGCGAGGCGGGGTGGGCCGACTCCCGATTCCCCTGGTGCTGCACACTGAACTGATTCCCCCACCCGCTCCGGCTCCTGAGGGAGAGTTCGGCTCCCGTGAGGAGGGAACTCCGACTCCACCGGGTCCCGGCCGACGAGAAGCCGTACGGACCCAGGGGCCCGCGATTGGGCGAGAGGTCCTCCTCGGACCAGGCGCCCATATGACGGATGGTGAGGGTGCGGTTCTCAGACCAGTGGTGATCGAGGCGGGCGAAGGTGTTCCCCATGCGGGTGGTGAGGGTGTGGCTCCGGGCGGTTCCGGGATCGGCACCGAACACCTCGCCCAGAAGACGCCCCGCTTCGGCCACCGAATCGGGGATCAGCCGCAGACGTCCCACCTCTCCCTCGCCCAGGTTCAGACCCAGGGGCGGGCGTCGCTCCTCTTCGAACTCGCCGGCCACGAAGAGGTGGGTCCGGTCCAGTCGAAGGGGCCCTCCCGCCGAGAATCCCGCCAGGGCCTTCCGGAAGTCCGGGGTGTTCACCGAGATGCCGTCCACATCCAACGGACCCAGGAGCCACTCGTGGCGCCCCATGGCGAAGACGTTGGATTCCCACGTATTGGTGCCGGCCCGGGTCACAGCCTGGAGAAGCCCTCCCTGGAAGCCCGACTCCCGCACATCGAAGGGACTCGCCGCCACCCGGAACTGCGCCACCGCCTCCAGAGGGAGGAGCTTCCGCCGCGCTTCCGGAAGATCTCCCCGGGGAAAGCCCGAGTTGTCCTGCAGGAGAAGCCCGTCCAGTTGGAAGGCGTTCAGCCGGTCGTTCTGTCCGGCCACGGAAACACGACCCCCCTCCCGGTGCACCAGGGGAGATCGTTCGGCCAACTCGAGGATATCCCGCCCCAGCGTCGGGTGAAGGGCGATGGCCTCCTCGTCGGAGATGTGGGCCACACCCATTCGACCCACGGAGATCCCCAGCCCGGGCCGGGCCTGAACCTCCACCCCCTCAACCTCCAACACCGCCGTCCGCATCTCCACGTCGACGCGCAGATGCTCACCCGACAACAGCCGGACCCCTTCCAACTCCTCGTCTTCCAGACCGAATCGGGATACAACGATCCGGTATGGTCCGCCGGGGCGGAGGTTGGGAAGTCGGTAGCGCCCCTCGGCATCGGTGAGTACCGACGCGGCGGCCCCTGTGAGTTCATGGAGCACGCGGACCTGGGCTCCGGCCACCGCTGCCCCGTCGGCCAGCACCACCCGGCCCCCCAGTGAGGAAGACGCTCCGGCCTGCCCGGACAACTCGGCCCCGGAGAGGGCCAGGATCAGCGCGGTCACCCATGCGTACGTGAACGGAGCAAAGGTGAACGGGCCCGGGCGCCGTCGTCCAGGGCGGCACGGGCCAGGGCGGCGGCGTCCCGGCCATTGCACCTCCACTCTTCTCATCGGGCCGATCCCACAAAGAAGCTGAAGGTGAGGAAGCCCACCAGCGTCGCCATCCGGCGCCACCCGAAGGGCTCCCCATCCAACACATCCCGTCGGGTGGAGATGACCACGGCTCCACACTGCCGTGCCAGATCATCGGCGAACTCACCCGGGAGCTCGGACAGCCGCCGGTAGACCTCCACCGACTCCACCTCATTCAACGACACCATGTCGTCCACGGACCCCCCGAAGAGGGGCGACCGGATCCCGTCCACATAGATGGACGGCTGACAATTGCGCTGGGGATTGAGAAACAATCCCGCCCCCCCGGCCCCCTGCCCCCCACCCCGGATCTGGACCCCGGGAACGCGGGCCAGGAGGTGCGTGATACGGCTGGCGCGGGATTCCTCGATGGCCTGGCGATTGAAGTGGGTCCCGAGTCCGACCCGCTCCATCCACTCGATGCGGTCGCGACTCCCGGCCAGGGGTCCATCCCGCCGTCCGGACACCACGATGGGATCCAGGGGGATGGCGTCGACACTGAGTCGGACCACCAGCTCATAGAGCATCCCCTCGCCCACCACTTCCACCTCCACACCCCGCTCCTGGTAGGCGACGTGACGGATGGAAAGCGCGTAGGTGCCCGGGGCGAGACCCTCGAAACGGAAGCGACCTTCGGCATCGGTGACCCGACTCACACCGGTGCCCGCCAGGAGTACCGTAGCCGAGGCGATGGGCTCCCCGGATCCGGCGTCCACCACTGTCCCCACGATGCGAGACCCATCCGGGCCGGCCTGCTGGGCCACAAGCGGCGGCGCGTGGAACACGAAAGCGGCCAGGAGACCGAGGATCGCTGCGCCGACGCGGGACATGGGGACTCTCCTCCGGAACGGTGTCAGGCTGGCCGGCCCGACGAGACTAGCCAGGGTGGTATGGGAGGGCGAGAAGGCATGGCAGAATCAGGGAATGAGGAAGTAGCCGCCGAGCGAGACCATACGCGGGTCCGATTCCATCCCGAAGCGGAGCGCCACCTGGCTACCCACCCGCAGAACAAAGCCCACCACGCCATTGGGACGGTTTCCGCTCTTCTGTGGGTCCTCCACCAGGAAGCTGAATTCCTCCGCCACATCCACGAACTCCACGAAGCGGGTCCGTTGCGCGAGCCCCCCTCCGATGAGGACAGCGAAATCCGGATTCAGGGCCAGGACAACGCCGCCATTGAACACGTTCCACTCGTCTTCCTTTCGCAACCGGGAAATCCCCGGTCCGAACGTCCCCGGGTCATCCAGGAAGGAGGGCTCATCCCGAAGCGTCCCCCAGGTGGTCTTGCCCTCAGCGAAGAAGCCCAGTCGGCTCTCTGATGGAAAGAAGAGCACGCCGGCCCCGGCGGCGGCGTCCGGAATCACCCCCGTGTACCCGACCCCCAGGAGCCGACCATCCCCGAAGCCGGTTCCGGGATTTCTCTGGACCTGGGCGTCCACCGGGATCGCTGGAATGAGAAACGCCAGCGCCACGAGGAACTGTACGGCCACCGATCGGTACCACGATCGGGTAGAATTCATTCTGGTTTCCCGTAGAAAGTATTTGGTGCAGATTCGAATTGCCGGCGCACCTGCACACCCCCTCCTTATCCGAACCCCGTTTCAGGAAGCAGGTTTCCCATGAACGTCTGGTTTCGTTGGACACTGACGGCACTGATCCTCCTCTTCGTGTCGGCCTGCATCCAGAAGCCCACCGTCCCGGAGCCGGAGAGGGATGAGCCGGAGCCGCCCGACGACTCGGGGCCCACCGCCATTCACGGTGAGCCCCTGCCCGGTCTGAGTGGTCCAACGGGTCTGTCCCTGTCGTTCCTGATCTAACCTCTCCGCCGCCAGGACTCCATCCTCAGGGGCCTACCATCCGGATCCCCGTGGAGAGGGAGGATCGGATGTCGTCGGCAATCCCCGACGCGTAGGCACGGAATTCCGTTGTCACCGGACCCTCCGTTTCCCAGTCCCCGCCGTCCCGGGTCATCTGAACCATGTTCTCGGCTCGGATCCGGACGCTGTAGATGTCCTGTCCCTCAGGATTCCGGGTCCGGGGACGGGCTTCCACCACGAAGCGGGTCTGCGCCATCTCAATCCCCGCCTCTCGCTCATCGTCAAAGGGCCCCCGCTGCCGCCACCGGGTAGTGATGTAGATGTTGGGTGGCCCATCCTGCCGTTCGATGTCGTACTGGTGGGTCCTCAGAACCTGAACCGGCTTTTCCATGGCGTCCCTGGGGGTGGCCACCCCCAGATCCCAGGTCATTCCCCGGCTCCCTCCGGCTCCCGCCGAAGCGCACCCTGCCACCAGGACGACGCAGGTCAGGACAAGCCCCACCAGAGGTCCGGTCCAGCATCGTCGCCCCGCTCCCACGTGCTTTCTCTTCACGATACCGCTCCCTGTTCTGATCCACTGACTGGTTCATCCCCTTGGGTAGTGATAACCACCTGAGAGGGAAGCGATCCCTGCTCCGGGAGACGGGAAGCCCGAACGGCCACCCCCGGAAAACAGGAACGGTGGCCGGCCTCGCCTGAGACCGGGCCACCGCGGAGTACCCTGCTTCACCACCCACCGTCGACCGCCCGACCCCAAGGAACAGGATCGGACGGTCACGGCAGGCCTGGCTAAGGCGGAGACGTCAGTTCTCCATACACCCGGGGGGTGTAGCGGCGCCACCCAGGTCTCCACCAAAGGTGTAGTTGGGAAGCCCGAGCTGCTCCAGCTCCGCACCGGGAATGGGCCAGTGGAGCGGTGTCCCGCAGATCAGGTCGCCCCAGCCCCGGCGTTCGGCGAAGACGAGACCGCCCTGGGTGTACGCGATCTCGATGAGCTTCTCGTACTTGAGCTGCTCGAACGCCTCAGGCAGGGAAATGGTGGTGGGGAGGGGCTCCATGCCCCCATTGCCCACCCGGGAGTTGTTGATGAGCTCCACCGCCGCTGCGACCCCGGCAGCCCCCTGGGTCTGGAGAATGGCCTCGGCCCGAAGGAGGTCCATCTCGGGGCGGGTGAACACCGGCATCTCACCCCGGAAGGCCGTCGCACGGTGGTAGGCAAAGCGCTCCTGATGGTACAGCGACTGGAAGTAGTTGCCCCGGGCCGCCTGGAAGGGCGACCCGCTCATGCGGCGGAAATAGGTCCCTGCCGCCGTGGGATCCCCGGGCGCGTGGATACGCTGGTCCGAAGTCTCAATGGTGAAGACATTCCGGTCCATGGGATTGGTCGCCTTCCAGGCCTCATACGCCCCACTCTCGTCGGCCGGACCCACCAGGTCGTACGCCGCCCGGATCCAGGAATCAGGCCGTTCGGCGAAGGCCCACCACCAGATGCTCCCGTCGCCCTCCACCGACGTCATATCGTCCTGGACGCCCCGGTCCAGGTGGAAGATGACCCGGTTCCAATCCACCGCATCCCGCTCGGCGGGGGTCCGGGCCACCGCCGCCAGGTAGCGGGCGGCGTAGGAGTGGGCCCACTGCGCCAGCTCGGTGTTGGAGAGGGGCCGCTCGTTGATCCAGGAGTTGTCCCCACCGGGGAACTGGAACGAGGACTGGCCCGCGATGGCCGCGGCCTCTTCCAGGTAGCCGATGGCCGCCTCCATGACCTCCTGATACGGGCGCGGCTCGGGAATTCCGTCTTCCAGGTTCACCGTCTCATCGAACACGATGGCCTGGTCGAAGATCATGGCCAGCCACCCGTGGGATACACCCTGCACGAAACGGGCGTAGGCCAGAGCCCGGTCCGTCTGGTCCTGGCCATCCTCCGAGACGAAGCGCAGCCCCTGATTGATGGCGGTGACGCCGTCGGTCACATTGGAGATGGCCTCATAGAGCTGCCCCCACGGCACGGCGTTGGCAGCCCGGTAGGTGTAGGTGGGGGAGTTGTCCCAGGACCCGCGGGGCTGGGTTCCGGCGTCCTGCATCCCGAAGTTCCCCCACGACGACGTGATCTCATTCGCCGCTACGCCCAGCCACATGGACGGATTGTTCTTCTGGGTGCCGTTCCAGAAGCGGAAGTACCCGGTGGAGAGCAGCGCCTCCACGTCACTGGCCTCGGCCAGCGCCCGTTCCGCGTCCGGAGAGTTCAGGTTCTCCACATCCATGTCCAGACAGGCGGGGACCACCGCCAGCAGGGCAAGGGCAGAGAGGGTTCGCAACTTCTTCATCGTATGCTTCTCCTTGGTTCCCGTGGGCTTCGCCATCAGAAGTCGATGGTGATGCCGAGGGTGAGGGTGCGGAAGTTCGGGTAGCCGAAGCTGTCGAAGGGGTTCTCCGTCACACCACCGGCGCCGCCGGAGCCCACCTCCGGGTCGTCGCCGGAGTAGTTGGTGAAGGTGAGGAGGTTCCGTCCGATGAGCTCCACCGAGAGGCCGGACATCCCGAGCCCACCGATGAACCGCTGGAGCTGGGACTGGTTGAAACGGTACGCCACCGAGAGCTCCCGGAGCTTCACGTAGGAGCCGTCCTCCACGAAGTGGCTGTTGGTGGAGTTGGTGTTGTAGAGCGCCTCGTAGTAGTCGATGGGCTTCTTCCGCTCATCGGGCTTGCCGGTCTGCACCTGATCCGGGGAGATGTTGTCCCGATAGGGCCACTGGCGGGTCTCGTTGTAGATGTCGCCGCCATTCTTCCAGTCGAAGAGGGAGTAGATCTGGATCCCACGCCACTGGAAGTTGTTGGTGAACCCGAGGTTGAAGTTGGCGTTGGCGTCGCCGATCTGTCGCTGGGCGAATACGCCGGACTCGTCCCGCTCCACAATGGGGAGCCCCCAGGGCAGGTTCACGCCGTCTACATTCACCTGGGTGCCCCAGAGCCCGCCCGAGAGGCCGTCGGTCCAGTTGGCATTCCCCACGGGAACCAGGTAGCCGTCGTCATTCACCTGGAACTGATCGGCGAAGTCGGCGAACCGGCCGCCCAGGTGCCGCTGCAGGTCGTTCGCGGAGGTCATGAAGCTGCGGCCGTACATGGAGCCGAAGTCCTCGCCCTCACACCGGTAGAACACCGAGGTGACGTAGCAGGAGCGGGGCCAGTCCCGAAGGACGCTCCGGGTCCGGTCGAAGACCATCCCGGCCCGCCACGAGAACTCCGGCTGCGAGACCAGGATGGCCTCGAAGGTGGCCTCGTACGCCGTGGCGTCCACAACGCCGGCGTTCTGCCACTGACTGCTGAACCCGAACACCCCCGGGAGGGGGATGGGGATGAGCTGATCCTGCACCTCGGTATCGGCGTAGACCAGCTCAATGGAGAAGCGGTCCTGAATGATCATGTCCAGGCCGTACTCGCGCTCGGTGGTGAGCTCCGGCCGTAGGGCCCGGTTGCCGAGCTGTCCCTTGGAGGGCCCGGCGGTGCCCACGGACCAGGTCTCGTAGCGCCAGGAGAAGCCGGGGCGCGCTCCGGCCGTGCCCTGGGAGAAGCGGGGCTTGAACTCGGTGATCCCCAGGAAGGGCCACCAGTCTTCCTCGGCCATACGCCAGGCCGCAGCTACCCGGTAGTAGGTGTTCCACCGGTCATCGGGACCGAAGAGGGAGCTGCCGTCCTGCCGGATCAGCGCGTCGAAGATGTAGCGGCCGCCGTAGTCCAGCCCCAGCGCACCCAGCAGGGACTCACTGCGCACCTGGTTCGAGCTGCCGGAGGTGAACTCCTGGATCCCGTTGTTCAGCGAGCGGAGCCCGAAGACCCGAAACTCCCGGGCCTGCGCCTGCTGTGATTCGAAGTCGTCCCGCTCGAAGTTGTACCGGATCCGGGTCCGGGCCGTCAGGTCTCCGAAGGTCCGGATCTGAGAGGTCTGGAGCGTACCGTTCAGCGACTGGTCGAAGGCGTAGGACCGGGTGTACTGCCCGTCGTTGAGCTGCCCCGGGTTCACCGTCTTGTACCCCTTGGGATAGAGCGTCGCCGACTCCCGGTCCGACCGGTCGAAGGAGAGGATCCCCTCGAAGTTGAGCCAGCTCAGGGGGCTGTACCGGAGCTGCGCGCTCCCCTGGGTCCGCGAACGCCAGTTCCACGAATCCACCGCCGTGAGGGGATAGAGGGGGTTGTTCTCCAGCATGGACGGATCGGGCTGGATCTTGAAGTCCCCGTCCTCGTCCCGGATGTTCAGGTCGATGTCCGGGGGGAAGAATCGCAGCGAGAAGAAGGGGCTCGGGGTCAGGTTGTCCCGGGCCGACCGGGCGTAGTAGCTGGTGAGCCCCAGCGTGAGATCGTCCCGGATCCGGTGGTCCAGGTTGATCCGGAAGTTCTGCCGCTCGTACCCGCTGTTGAAGTCGGGAACGATCCCCGTCTCCCGGTAGTCCCCGGCGGAGAAGAAGAAGTTGGTGCTCTCCATGTTCCGGGAGAGGTTCACCGTGGTGTTGCTGGTCCGTCCCGCGTCGAAGAACCGGTCGAAGTTGTCGAAGGTCTGCGTCCGGTACGGCTGGTCCATCATCCGCGAGGGCTGGATGACCCGGTTCTGCCGGTCCACCACATTCCCCTGCATGTCCACCCACTGCCCCTGCTCATTCTGCAGGAACTGGTGGGCCAGGGCCACGCCCGGAAGCTGGCGGATGGACCCGAACCCCAGCTCGGAGCGGGCCGTGATGCGGGTGGCGTTCAGCGGCACGTCCCGTCCCCGCCGGGTCTGGATCTGGATGACGCCGTTCTGGGCCCGGGCGCCGTAGAGAGAGGCGGCCGCCGCCCCCTTCACCACTTCCAGGCTCTCGATGTCGTTGGGATCGATGTCCACCGTGCTGGCGGCCTGGATCACGCCGTCCACCACGATGAGGGGAGCGGCACCGGTGTTCACCGAGAGGCGGTTGCGGAGGCGCACCGAGACACCGGATCCGGGCTGTCCACCGCCACTCACCACCCGGGCGCCGGCCACCCGGCCCTGCAGCGCCGCCACGGCGTTGGACGAGGGCACCGGAAGGTCGTCACGAGATACCCGGGCCACCGTGAAGGGCACCCGGGTTCCCTCGGTGGGATCCGTCACCCCGGTCACCACCACCTCCTGGAGCCGGAGGGCCTGCGAGCGCAACTGCAGGTCAATGGTGGTAGGCTCGCCGGGGCGGACCACGATGTTCTCGCGGCGCGCGTCGGCATAGCCGATGAGGCGGACCACCACCGTGTACGTTCCCGCCGGCACGTTGGAGATGGTGTAGCGGCCCTCCCCACTGGTCACCACGCCGAAGCCGGTGCCCTCGAGGAACACCTGCGCTGCCGCCAGGGGCTGCCCGGTGTCGGCTGAGGTCACCTGACCCACGACCTCGCCACTCTGGGCGTGAGCTGGAAGCGCGAACACCAGGAGCAAGAATGCTCCCAGCGTCGCACGTGCGAACGAACGACCGAACATGAGATGTCCTCCTGGACTGGAGATGGCTCTGGAGACGGAAAAAGACCCGACTCTCCCGAGGGCAGGGGTCCCACTGCTCCTCTACCCGGAGCCACGGTACCTCCGAACTCAAGACCACGCAAGAAGGCTGAAAGGATTTTCCTGGAGCGCGGTCAGGAACTCGGTGATTCGTTAAATCCCTCGTCCGCGCACGCGCCAGGCGAAAGGTCGTTTCCAGCGAGAGTTGGAAGGATACACGCCCGCTCAATCCGATCGGTGGGCAGAAGCCCGGCGAGCACTCCGGCTCCCGCCACCGCCCGCCCGATAGCGGCGTAGCCGCCGTCGAATCCGAACTCGGGAAGGATGGCGACGAACAGGTTGAGGCCGCGGCCCAAAGGCGCCCCCACTTCCCAGGCTACGCCCAGGGTGCCGGCGGAAAAGGCCGCCGTGGTGGATTCCCCTCGCAGGAGAATCCCGTCCCGCCCGGTCCCGTCATGGGCGATCCCGTCGCCCCCCTGCATGACCCGCCCGGGTGTTCCGCGGTGCCACGGCGTCCCATCCAGTTCGCCCCGCTCCACCCGGCGGACCAGAGCCGCCACACCCCGGGGCGCCTCTTCCGGGAGGAGTTGGAAGGCCACTGCCCCCCCGGTGGTCTCCAGGACCAGGATCGGGCGGGGGCCCAGAGGGCGCAGGAGTTCTCCGGGAAAAGCGGCCGGTTCCGCCACACCGCCCTCACGCCCCGGCACTGCCGCCGGCCCCTCCCATGGCGCCGGGGGAAGAGCGCCGGGATCGAGTTCGCGAAAGGCCAGCCCCTCCCAATCCTCGAAAAAGGGTGCCTCCCGCCGATTGGAGAAGGCGGCCCAGGCCTCCCGGATCACCGGGCGAATGGACCGCCCCTGGCGCCGCCGGTCCCGAAGGGCCTCCAGAACCGTCTCCTCCGGATCCATCCCGGCGAATATGGGGTGGGCGAGGGCGCGAACCCCCTGCACCGCCGTGGGCACCTCGCCGGTACGGACCTGCTCTTCGAAGAAGCTCCGGTAGCGCTCCAGCCCCTCCGGCCCCTCCCACAGGCGCTCCCACCTCCCGTTCAAAGCCCGGGACACGGCCAGCGTGACCCACGGGTCACCTTCCCCCTCATGGAAGAGCGAGAAGAGCTCGGTGGTGATGGGTGGATCGGCGAGCAACCCCAGCGCCTCGATTCCCCAGGCCGCCGCCTCGCCCTGGGAGGCGGCGAGCCGATTCCGTGTCCACACCGAGATGGGCTCCGGCGAGCGAAGCATGGCCACCGGAACGAGAAAGGGCGTCTGGCGCACCCACTTCACATCGCTGCGCTCCAGGAAGTCCATGGCCCGGGCGAGTGTCGTGGCCGGAATCCGGAATCCGCCCAGGAGCGCGCGAGCCGCCTCGTGGGCCACGGCGTCGGACGGGTCCGCCTCAACCCGCTCCCAGAGGAGGTCCCGGACCCCTTCCCTCTCCAGCAGGGTCGGTCTGCCCAGGGCCCGGACCGCCGCCATCCGCAAGGACGGAGTCTCGGCCCGCGACGCCAGATCCATCCAGAAGGGGAGTTCCTCGGCACCGGCCATGCGCCCCAGTGCTTCGGCGGCCTGAATCCTCGCCGGATCGTCCGGGGGCAGTGACTGGACGGCATCCCGCAACCGGTGGGAAGCCGGGGCCAGGAGGGCCTCGTCCTGGACGCTCCAGAAGAACCAGGCCGCCGCCGCCCGCACTCCTGCGTCCTCGTCCGTCAGTCGGTGCGCCAGACGGTCCGCCCATTCGGCCAGGCGGGGGGCCAAAGGCTCAGGCGCGCCCTCAGGAGTGCCCTCGCCCACCAGGCGAAGAAGGATGCGGGCCATGGCTACCGAGGCCGCCTCCCGGGCCACCTCGTGGTCGTCGAGAATGGGGAGCGCCTCTTCCCCGGCCACAAACCCCAGGGCGCCCACCACCGCCTCCCGGACCCGCTCGTCCTCCTCGACCGCGAGGGCCGCCACCAGCGCCCTCTCCACCTCGGGCCTCCGCTGCCCCACCAGCGGCACGCCGATGTGGGTCACGATCCCGCCGTCCACGCCTCGGAGGTCCCCTTCCCTTCCCCCACTCCCTCGCCCTGCCAGTCGACCCAGGGCAAAGGCCGCATCCCGGCGAACCGCAGCGGCCGGATCCGTCAGCGCCTGCAGGAGCGCTCCTTCCACCGCCGTGTCGCCCGAGGCCATGGGCACAGAGGCCAGGGAGAACGCCGCTCGGGCGCGCTCCGGATCCGGGCCGGCGGCCAGCGCATCAAGAAGGCGTGGAATCTCTCCCGCCTCGGCCGCTTCCTCCAATGCCTGAAGGGCCGGATCGGAGAGGAGATCGTCCGACGGCCGAACCTCGTCCATGGCCGGCACCGCCAGCTCCCAGGTTGGATCCTGGAGGGGGACGGGGTCGACCGCTTCGTCTCCCGCGCAGCCGGCCACCAGGATCAGAAGGGTTGGCCAGGGACACCTTCCCCGTCGGGTCGCCCGGGGGGTCGGTGGGCGGGGGACAGCTTGTGAAGGCAACGAGGGCACAGGACAGGGCGAGTGGAAGAAGCGAGGGCACCGGTCGATGCGTGCTCCCCGGGCCAGGAGACACCCATCGGGGTGAATCGAACGCACCAAAGGTAAAGGGGCCGGCCCCGTTTGCCACGAGACCGACCCCTTCACTGTCCTGCACGCCTTCAACCGGTCAACTCATCCGGCCACCGCTACCGGCCCCGCCGGCAACCGGAGGGCGTGACCGGAGAACCCCGGCCCACACCGTCACAGCGGCCGGCAGGGGCTCGCCAGATCCCGGGCCGAGCACTCGTTGGCCGGGATGATCATGTTGGTGAAGACGTTGTCTCCCTCCCGGTCCCGAGGAAGGGTGTCCAACCGGTTGTACCGGCGGGCATCGATCCAGCGGGTGCCCTGGGTCCACATGAGGGAGTAGAGCCGGTTGTACAGAAGCTCCGTCACGAAGGCGTCATCGGAGCTTCCGGCCGTCAGCCCCGACGGCTCCAGCCCGCCGGCGTACTCCCGGATCCGGTTCAGGTCGTCCACCGCTCCCTGCCGGTCCCCGTTGTTCCACCGGATCTCGGCCCGGAGCAGGAGAAGCTCCTCGTTGATGAGCCGCGGAATGGGAGCCCCCAGATTCGGTGACGCCGGATTCGCCGGATTGTTGAAGAGCGTCGGCTTGTGGGTGGCGAAGAGCCCGGCCAGGGAGTGCTCCCGTCCGGTGTCCGTCACCTTGGATGTGAGCCGCAGGTCCGGCGTCCCATCGGCGCGGAGCTGGGCTCCGCTGATGATGGACGGGTGCACCCAGAGCCGGTTGTTCACCAGAGGCTCGCTCACCGGGTTCGACGGCTCACCGGCCGCCGCGGAGAATCCGTAGTACGCACCGGTGGCCAGCGACTCGGGCAGCCCCCCGTCCGTGATGAACGACTGGTCCAACGCCGCAGCCGCCTGGGCCCAGCACGCGGTGCATCCCAGGAAGGTGGCCCGGTGCACCAGCACCTTGGCCGCCAACCCCCGGTTGAACTGGGCAAAGGCCGCCGGGTTTCCGAAGCCCCCGAAGCCCGGAGCCATGGTGAAGGGGAAGTTGTCGCCGCCGGCCATGAGGTCCCCATAGGCCTCGTCCAGGAGGCTCGAGACGTGCTCCATGGCCGCCGAGAAGCTCACGAAGGGCGCCGGGTCGGCCGTGATGGGCCGGTCCACATCGATGGGAATCCCCAGCTCCCCGGTCCGGATGGCCAGGTTGTGGAAGTTGGACGCCTTCATGGTCTTGGCGAAGCCCGCCGAGGCCCGGCGCTCCGCGTCGGACAGCCCCGTGGCCGTCTCCAGCGCCGCCAGGTACGTATTGATGGTCCGGATGGCCGAGAACTGGCCCACCCAGATGGCCGAGTTCCGCCCCGACGGATCGGGCGGCCCCCGGAGCTGCTCCCCGGTCTCGCGGGGGTCGTTGCCCAGCAGGTTCCACCCCTCCCGCCCGTACAGGGCGTAGAACTGGATCCGGGTCCCCACATCGTTCAGGCTCTGGGCGAAGATGCCTGTGGCCGCCCGGGCCATGACGTCCCGGGTGGGCGACTCGGTGAGGGTCTCCACGGTGGGAGCGTTGGTGTTCACAATGTCCAGGTCGCCGCACGCCGTGAGCGCTGCCAGGCCCAGCGTCGCCAGCGTCAACGCGCCCCGGCGAAGGTTCGTCCCCCGCATGGGGGTTCGGTTCGTCTCATTCATGTCAGAACCCCACGGAGATGTTGAAGAAGAGGCTCCGGGACGGCGGGTAGGGCGCAATGTCCAGGTTGTTGCGCACCGCCGCCGCGCCGAAGTTGGCCACCTCGGGATCGAGGCCGCTGTAGCGGGTCCACATGAAGACGTTCCGCCCGGTGAGCCCCACCCGCAGGCTCCGGGTCCCCAGGCGAAGCGCATCCGTGTACTCCCGGGGAACCGCCACGTCCAGGGCCACCTCGCGCACCTTCACGAAGGAGGCGTCCTCGATGTAGGGGGTGATGATCCCTCGCACCCGCTGGTTGTCCCGCCGCTCCCACGTAGGCGTGCCGTGGTCATCGGAGGTCCGGCCCGCGTCGCGGAGGAACTGGGTCAGGTTGATGACGTTTCCGCCCTTCTGCCAGTCCGTCACCACGCTGAAGCTCATGGGCCCCCAGGTGAGATCGTTGATGAAGCCCATGCGGAAGTCCGGCGCGCTGTTTCCGAGCTGCACCAGCGACGAGGTGATGTTGCCGTCCTCACCCTCGCCGAAGCCCACGATCTGGGTGATGGGGCGGCCCACCTCGATGCGGGTCCGGCCCAGGTTCCCGAAGCCCGAGGCCGCCGGGAAGAAGGGCGGCAGCCCCGCCAGGTCCAGCACCTCGCTGGTGTAGCGGGTGAAGGTGTTCCGGCTCACCCAGCGGAAGTCGCCACGCAGGATGGGGGTGAAGCCCAGCGAGGCCTCGATCCCCTGATTCCGGATCTCGCCGCCGTTGAAGATCTCGGTGGTGAAGCCCGACGAGGGCGACGGAACCCGCTGCAGGAGGAGGTTCGTGGTGTTCCGGGTGAAGCCGGTGAGCTCGAAGGTCATGCGTCCGGCCAGCGCCTCGCCGTCGATGCCCGCCTCCCACTCCTGCAACCGCTCCGGCTCCACATCGGGGAAGCCGGCGGTGGTGGAGACGGTAATGCCCTGCTGGCCACCGATCTGGGGTGTGCCCAGATTGGTGAACTTCTGCCCGAAGAGGGGCTGGTTCCCGGTCTCTCCGTAGGCGACCCGGAGCTTCAGCTCGCTCCCGTCCCCGATGAGGCCCGGGAACCGGTACGACGCCGACGCCTTGGGGAAGACGAAGAAGCGGTCGATGTCGCCGTTCACGCTGCTCCGCTCGGCCCGGAGTCCGGCCAGCACCAGGAGCCGGTCGTCCATGAGGAAGAGGGCTTCCTGGGCGTAGAGGGCGATGGTCCGCTCGGCGGTGAGGTTCTCCACCGCTGTGATGGCCGTCCCCTGGTTCACATTCCGCTCACCGGGGAGGAGGTTCTGGCTCCGGATCCGGAAGGTGTGGAGGCTCCGGTCCTCGTACTGGATCCCGAAGGAGGTGGAGGCGGTGAAGCCGTCGCGCACCCACTCGTGGATGGCGTTGGCGTTCCAGTTGACGAAGAGGCTGCGTCCTCCGGCCTCGAGGGACTCACCCGGAAGCGACTTCACCTGCTCGAAGAAGAGCTCGTTGGGACTCCATACGTCGTTGCGCTGATCGAAGGCGTCCACGCCCACGCCGGCCACGAAGCGGAGCCGCTGCTCCCCGCCGTCCATGGCCTGCCACGACAGGTTGGCGCCGCCGGTGAAGCGGTTCGTCTCTTCGTGGTTCACCCCCAGCTCGGTGAGCTGAATGGGATTGGACTGGACCCCTACCGTGGGCCGGGGGAAGGAACCGTCCGGGTTCCGGGCCTCCAGATTCACGAAGCTGGGGATGTAGGCGATGGCGTAGCCATGGCACCCGAAGTTGTTGCAGTTGTTGTTCCACCCCCGGTCGTTCTCGTTCCGGGCGTACGCCGCCGACACGCTGATGTCGAGGCCCGGGCGCAGGTCCTGATCCAGGTTCATGCGGAGGCTCTGCTGGGTGGCGAAGGTGCCCCGTTCGGTGCCTTCATCGTGCTTCCACTGGCCGGACACGAAGTACCGGGTGGACTCGGTTCCACCCGAGACGCTGGCCAGCGTCTCGTGGGAGAGGCCCCGATTGTCGTAGACGGCGCCGTAATGGTCGAAGTACGGATTCGGGTTGCCGTCGAAGAAGGGGGCGGCAGCATTTCCGAACTGGGCCACCGCCTCTTCCCGGGTCCAGCGCCGCGTCTCCAGGAGTCGAAGCGGCGACGAGACACCGAACCGCTGCGTCACATTTATCACAGGCTCACCGGCCCGTCCCCGATTCGTGGTGATGACCACCACGCCGTTGGAGGCCTTGGAGCCATAGATGGACGATGCCGCCGCGCCCTTCAGGATCTCGATGCTCTCGATGTCCGCCGGGTTCAGGTCGGCGATACGGTTCACCGCGTCGGCCTCCAGCGCCGGGCTCGCCGCGTTGTTGGCGAAGCCCCGGGGACTGGGGATGGACGCGTTGGAGAAGATGACCCCGTCCACCACGATGAGGGGGTCGAATCCGCCCAGGAGGGTGCTGTTCCCCCGCACCTGCATCTGGATCCCGCCGCCGGGAGCTCCGGAGTTGGTCTGGAGGTTCACTCCGGTGACCCGGCCCTGGAGCGAGTTCATCACCGAGGGTGAGGAGACCCGGCCCAGATCCTCGCCGGACACGTAGGCAATGGAGGTGGTGGCGTTCCGCCGATCCACGGCGGTGGCCTGCCCCGTTACCACCAGTTCGCCGAGGCGGAACATGTCCGGGCTCAGCGCCACATCGATGACGGACTGATCGGCCGGCACCGTGACCTCGGTGGCCGCGTAGCCGAAGGCCGAGACCTGGAGCCGGACCTCACCGGTAGGGGCCTGGAGCCGGAACCGGCCCGCCTCAACGGAAAGAACCGACGTACCTGCCACCGGTGCGATGACCCGGACCTCGGCGCCCACCAGGGGCTGCCCCGACTCGGCCCGGGTCACCTGGCCGGTGATCTCCCGCTGCTGGGCGTCCAGCCCGGCGGGGAGAATGAATGGGGCGAGAAGCAGGCCCGCCAGAAGGCCGCCTCCCGCCCACGCACGAAGGACACTACGCATTGCGCCTCCTCAATAGGGGAAGATGTTCGGCGGAAGCGGTCCACTTCGGGACCCTTTCCACCACGGATCCGGCGCAGCCCTGACTCCTTCCGATGCAGGAAAGGGCAATCGCCCATCCCGAAGGAGGAAGGCCGATTGCCCCGATGGGTTCGCCGAGTCCGATGTATCGTTGAAATACGGTCCCCGAGAACCCGGCGCAAGGACGTTGAAGGCTGCGGGTCAAGCTTTTAGGGCGGACGAAGGCGAGCCTGCAGGGAAGGGCCCTGATGGACCGGTACACCGATCCGGGCTCAGCTCCGAACCCCCGTCGCTCCGACTTGTGAAGCCTGCTCGGCGGCGGTAGCATCGAAGACATTTATCGACAGTTGTTGGAGCCTTCTCCTACCGACCCTTCCCATCAGGAGCCAGTCATGGATCGACCGCTCTCGTCCCTCTGCGAAGCTGCGACCCGGTCTCGCCGGATCCGTCGTTCTCGTCCCCCCCGTTTCCGTCCTGGAACCACGCGAGGATCCGCACTCCTGTCCCTGGGCTTGGGGATGGCGCTATCCATGACCGTGGTGGCCCCGGCGCCGGCTGTGGCCCAGCAGTCCGCCGAGGACGGCCTGCGCCCCATGACGTTCCTCGATGTGCAACATCTCCGCTCGTGGGGATCGCCCGCCCCGAGCCCCGACGGTCGGTACATCCTGCACACCGTCACGAAGCCGGATTGGGAAGAAGACCGGGCCCAGACCGACCTGTACCTGGTTCCCGTGGCCCAGGGAGCCGAAGGTGCCCGGCGGCTGACCTTCACCGAGGAACATGACGAGACCTCGCCGGCCTGGGGACCGGACGGGAGCTTCTTCGTCTTCCTCTCGAACCGGGAGGGGTCCAACGGGAATCAGCTCTTCCTCATGAGGACGGACGGCGGTGAGGCCCAGCGGCTCACCAATCTCTCCAACGGCATCTCCAACTACGCCTTCAGCCCGGAAGGCGACTGGTTGGTGTTCCGCAGCGGCCCCTCAGGCAAACAGCAGCTCCACCGCCTTCCGGTCCACACCGAAGCGGGACGGAGCTGGATCGAACCCGATTCCCACGAGGCTGTGACCACCCATGAGGCGGGCGTCCTTTCGTGGGAGTGGGCGCCGGACGGGCGGCACATCTACTTCATCGGGCCCGATGAGGTGGACAAGCTGAACGAACAGCGGCGGCAGAACGGCTTTTCGGTGAACATCCAGAACCAGGAGACACCCCTGGCCTCTCTCCACGTGGTGGAGGCCACCACGGGCGAGTCCCGTCGCGTGGCCGGCGACCCGGCCTACACCGTGTCCAGCTTCAGCATCTCGCCGGACGGGCAGTGGGTGGGATACTCGGGCATCTCGTCTGAGCGCTACCACCGGAACATCACCGAGCAGGGGCTCCACGCCGACCTCTACCTCCTGGAGACGGCCTCCGGCGACATCGAGCGCCTCACCGTTTCCCACGAGACGGGGCTGGGTGGCCCCTTCTTCTCGCCGGACGGGCGCTGGATCGCCTTCTCGGCGCCGGAGGACATCAGCCGCTACTCCATGGCCAACCGGCGGCTGCATGTTCGGGAAGTGGCGGACCGGGGTGGGGATTGGCGAATCCTGGGCACCGGATTCGACGGGCATGTGGGGGTCTCGTTCTGGTCCGACGACAGCCGCACCGTCTACTTCAACGAGGGGATCCGCGCCACCCGGCAGCTCGTGGCGCTGGACATCGAGAGCGACGAAGTCCGGCAAGTGACCACCGAGGACGCGGCCCTGGCGGTCTCCCGGGACGACGACACGGGGATGCTCCTCATCACCTACCAGGACCCCCGGACCCCTTCCACCCTCTTCACGGCGCCCTCCACCGAGACGCTGGGGAACCGCTCGGCGTGGACCCAGCTCACTGATGTGAACCCCCAGGTGCGTGAGTTCGCCCTGGGCGAGGCACAGGAGATCACCTGGACCTCCAGCGACGGGGTTGAGGTGGGCGGGGTGCTCACCCTGCCGGTGGGGTACGAGCCCGGGCAACGGGTTCCCCTCATCGTGGCCATCCACGGTGGGCCCGCCTCCGCCGACGTCCTGAGCTTCAACGGCGGCTACGGCGCCCAGATCTACGCCGGCGACGGCTACGCGGTGCTCAAGCCCAACTACCGCGGCTCCACCAATTACGGCGAGGCCTTCCGCACCGGGATCGTGGGCAACTACTTCCCGCCGGGGTACGAGGACATCATGACCGGGGTGGACCACCTCATCGCCGAGGGGATCGTGGATGGGGACCGGATGGGCTCTCTGGGATGGAGCGCCGGTGGTCACTGGTCCAACTGGATCCTGGTGAACACCGACCGGTTCAGCGCCATCAGCTCCGGC
Source organism: Gemmatimonadales bacterium (assembly GCA_007695195.1). GTDB lineage: Bacteria > Gemmatimonadota > Gemmatimonadetes > Longimicrobiales > Gaopeijiaceae > PWLA01. Next base: position 22,341 of record REEG01000131.1, read on the forward strand.
GCCGGCACCATGAACTGGATCTCCATGTACGCCCAGAGCGACGTACAGCGGAACCGCCAGTACTACCTGGGCAACGAGCTTCCCTACTTCGACTTCGACGCCTACTGGGATCAGTCGCCCCTCAAGTACATGGCCAACGCCTCCACCCCCACCATGATCCATGTGGTGGAGGGCGATCCGCGGGTCCCCAGCGCCCAGTCGCTGGAGCTCCACATGGGCCTCCGCCAGTTGGGGGTGCCCACTGAGCTCTTCCTCTACCCGGGGCAGACCCACGGCATCACCCAGCGCCGCAACCGGCTCCTCAAGTCGGTGAGCGAGAAGGCCTGGATGGACTACTACGTCCGGGGAATCGGCGAGGGCTTCCAGTGGGAGCAGGTGCTCTCGACCCTGGAGTCGTGGGAGGCCCCGGCTGAATCCCCCGCCGCCGAGGATGGGGCGGACGGACTCTGACGTGGCGGACGGACTCTGACGTGGAAGGTGTACCTCAGGACATCCTGGTGGTGGGGGCGGGGGCCGCCGGCCTCATGGCGGCCATCTTCGCCGGTCGGGCCGCCCCCGCCGCCAGGATCCTGGTGGTGGAACGAAGCCGGGATGGGGGCCGGAAGATCCTCATCAGCGGCGGAGGCCGGTGCAACGTCCTTCCGTCCCGTCTGGACCCGGCCCACTACGTCACCGCCTCGTCGCCCAATACCCTCCGGAAGCTCCTGCTCTCGTGGCCCCTCCCTGAGCAGCGGGCGTTCTTTGAGGAGGACTTGGGCATTCCCCTTGCGCTGGAGGCCGAGACCGGGAAGCTCTTTCCGGTTTCGAACCGGGCCCGGGATGTGCGCGACGCCCTGGTGGACGCCGCACGGAGAGCCGGCGCCCGGTTCCTCTTCCAGCGCTCCGTGGAAGGACTGGAGGCGGTGGAAGGGGGTTGGCACGTCACCCTGGACGGGGGTGAGTCGGTCCAGGCCCGGCGGGTGATCCTGGCCAGCGGGGGACTCTCCGTTCCCGCCACCGGGAGCGACGGAACGGGACTTCGCCTGGTGGAGTCGCTGGGCCACACCCTCCACCCCACCTATCCGGCCCTGACTCCCCTCCTGGCCGACCCACCGGTACACGGGCACCTGGCCGGTGTCTCCCTTCCCGTTACCCTCCACGTGCCCGGTGTGCGGGGGCGGGCCGGCGAGGGACGTCCTGAGGCGGAGGGTGGGTTCCTGTTCACCCATCGTGGCTACTCGGGGCCCGCCGTCCTCAACGTCTCCCACTTCGCGGTGCAGGCCCGGGACCGGAACACGGAGCAGCCTGTGACGGTGGCGTGGACCGGAGAAGACGCATCGGTCTGGGACACCCGGCTGCAGGAAGAGGGCTCAGGCCCCGTCACCGCCCTCCTCCGTCGTCATCTTCCGCAGCGGCTGGCCGACCACCTCATGGCCGAGGCCGGAGTCCCCCTGGACCGGTCCCTGGCGCGCCTTCGACGGGATGAACGCCTGCGCCTGGTGGAGGCCCTCTCGGCCCTTCCCCTCCCCTGGACCGGCGACGAGGGGTACAAGAAGGCCGAGGTCACGGGGGGCGGTGTGGCCCTCTCCGAGGTGAACCCCCGGACCATGGAGAGCCGTCTGTGCCCGGGCCTCCACCTCTGCGGGGAGATCCTGGACGCCTTCGGCCCCATCGGGGGGTACAACTTCGCCTGGGCGTGGGCTACGGGCCGGGCGGCCGGACGGAGCGCAGGCACCACTGCGGCAGTCGACTAGCTCGCCGACCTCCAGCCGCCTACTCCCGCTCGTCCCAGGGCGGTGTGGGGAAGCGAGGGTCGGCGAGGATCAGGATCCCAACAACCGCACGTTGGAAATCCCTGCCGCTCGCCGATCCAGTGTCACCAGTTCCGATGCACCGGCACGTTCAGCGGCCTTGGCGATCATCACATCCGCAAAGCCTAGCCCCTCCTCCCGGTATCGTTGTGCGGCTCGTCCAATATCCTCTGCAGCTTCTACCCTTATCTCCGGTGCAGCCAGAAGTCCTTCCACCGCCTGCGCTATGGCGGAACGATCCCTCTTGTAGGCTCGCTCCAGAACCCAGACCAGTTCGACCATCACTTCGCGGCAGATGAACCCTGGATTTTTCTCGGAAAGGCTCGAGATGAGCGCGTTGGCCAGAGCCGTCTGAGCCTCGTCGTCCTCAGTGAGGAAGCGAACCAGGATATTCGTATCAAGAGCGATCATGGCTCGATGACGCACCCCTCCGCAGCCCCTTCGGCGATGGCTGTATCCATCTCTTCCAAATTCACGGGCGTGGAATGGGCCTCGGAAAGGATCCCGGCGAGAGAAACGACCGGTCGGACCTTCAGAAGACGAACTTCTCCATCCAGGACGAAATACCGAACCCGGTCGCCAGACCGAAGGTCCAGCGCAGTGCGCACATCCTTGGGGATCGTCGTTTGCCCCTTGGCCGTGACTGTGGACTCCTGCACAGATACTCCTTACAAAATGAAATCTTTCCTTACTATAACCCCACACCCCTTACCCCGGAACCCATTCGAGATGGGTGCCGCTGGTGCCGAAGCTCGCCGACCTCCAGCCGCCTACTCCCGCTCGGCCCAGGGCGGTGTGGGGAAGCGAGGCTCGGCGGTGGCCAGGTCCGTGGGCCACACCACCGCCTTCTCGCCATCCTGCCACTGGATGGTCACCCCCTGATTGGCGATCTGGTACCCTCGCTCATCCACGGCGAAGGGCCCGAAGACGGTGGTGGTCTCCAACCCCAGGAGGGTGTCGCGCACCGCCGTATCGTCCAGCGTCCCGGCTCCTTCCACCGCCAGGGCCAGGAGGCGGCAACTGGCATAGGCGCCGGCGGCATGGAAGCTGGGCATCCGGCCGAACGCCTCCCGGTACGCCTCGGTGAATTCGGTGATGCCCGGGTGGGGAAGGCTCGGCTCCCAGGCCGACAGCCCGTACACGAACTCGGCGTCGGGCCCCAGCGCCTCCTGGAACTCCACCACCGCCCCGGACGTCCCGAACATCTCCACATCAATTCCCGCGGCCTTCATCTGGCGGGTCACGGTGATGAAGTCACCCAGCGCCGACGCCGCCATGGCCAGCACCTGGGTGCCCTCGGCCGCCATCCGCTCCAGGATCGGTCCGAAGTCCTCGGTGCCGCTGGGGTAGGTCTCGTCCAACACCACCGTCATCCCCCGCTCCCGGGCCCGCTCCGCCGCGCCGGCTCCGGCCGCCCGGGGGAAGAGCTGATCCTCCTGGAGTACGGCCACGCGCTCGAGTCCCGCCTCGGCCCCGAGCTCCACCAGCCCCGCCAGGAAGAGCTCAGCCGGCGGCAGGACCATGAAGAGGTACTCCCGCCCCTGCTCCCAGATGGAGGAAGTCGCCGCCAGGGGTGAGATGTGCACCCGCCCATGGCGCTCCGTCACAGGTGCCACCGCCTCGGTGAGGGTGGACCCGTAGGGCCCCAGGATCAGGTCCACACCCTCCTCGGTGATGAGCTGCTCATAGAGCTCCGGAGCCCGCTCCGAGTCCGAGCCGTCGTCGTGGATCCGGAATTCCACCCGCCGTCCCAGGAGGCCGCCCTCGGCATTGAGGTGCTCGCCGCAGAGGAGATAGCCGTCCCGAGCCGGGATCCCCTGGGTGGCGTACGCCCCGCTCTCGGACATGGTGGCCCCGATGACGATAGGATCATCCTGGTCCGGAGCGATCCGGGCCGGAACCTCGGCTTCGGGAGGCAGGGGCTCGGCGCCGGGATCCGGCGCGTCCGCCTCCCCGCAGGCAACGACGAAGAGAACCGGAAGGGCAAGGATGCCCCGAACAAGCCATCGTGAAGAAGAAGACAGGGAGGCCATGACGGGCTCAGAGGGTTCGAGTGCAGAAATACCAGTCGGTGCAGTCATCTGGACCGTTCATCCGGGCCTCGGCCTGCTCGACGGTGGTGGGCGGCGGGACGAGCACCGGATCCCCTTCTTCCCACCCCTCGGGGGTGGCGACCCGGTGCGTATCCGCCGTCTGCAGCGCCTTCACCAGACGGACGAGTTCGGTAACCGACCGGCCGCACGTGTTGGGGTAGTAGATCATGGCCCGGATGAACCCCTCCGGATCGATGATGAAGGAGGCGCGCACGGGCGACGTGTCCGACGAGCCGGGGTGGATCATTCCGTAGGCGTATGCCACCTGCATGGAAAGGTCGTCGATGATGGGAAAGGGGATCTCCACCTCGAACCTGTCGCGAATGCTCCGGATCCAGGCCAGATGGGAAAAGGTACTGTCGACGGAGAGGCCCAGAAGCTCGGTGTTCAACGCGTCGAACTGGGGCTTGGCACGAGCGAAGGCGATGAACTCGGTGGTGCACACGGGGGTGAAGTCACCCGGATGTGAGAAGAGGAGCAGCCACTTCCCATGGTAGTCCGATAGGCGGCGCACTCCGTCGGTGGTGTGTGCCTCGAAGTGCGGAGCCGGTTCGTTGAGGCGTGGCATGACCAGCGGAGGACGGGTGGACGCAGGTGCAAGCGTGTGGGGGTTGTTCCCCGCCGGTGCCGACGAGGGGACCTGATCCAACGGTGGTGAGTGGAACGTGTCCAATGGATCTCCGGACTGAAAGGGATTTGGGTAGGATGGCGAGCCTATCGGGAGGACCGCACGCATCGAGGCGGAAAGGGATACCCCAGACTCCTCATGGCAGCCGCTCATCCGAGCGCTACCGGTAATTTCCGAACTGCAGTTCCACACCGAAATCCTCGCTCTTGAGGAAGGCGATGACCTCCTGGAGGGCATCCCGCTCAGGGCTCGTGACCCGAAGTTCTTCGCCCTGGATCTGGATCTGCACCTTCTTGAGCTTGAGGGCCTTCACCCGCTTCACGATCTCCTTGGCGGTGTCGGACGGGATGCCCTGCTTGAGGCTCACCACCTGCCGGGCCCGACCCATGGTCCCCAGGTCCACCTCACCTTCATCCAGGTTCTTCAGAGGTACCCCGCGCTTGGCCAGCTTCGAGACCAGGATCTCGTAGAGGGCCTTGAGCCGGTACTCGTCGTCCGCATCCAGTTTGACGGCCCCGGCTTCCCGGTCGAAGTCGAGGATCACGTCGGCGCCCTTGAAATCATAGCGCTGAGCCGACTCCTTGCGGGCCTGGTTGACGGCGTTGTCCACCTCCTGCAGATCCACGCCTGTGGAGACATCGAAAGAGTGGTTCTTGGCCATGGTCAGTTGGTTGGGGTTCGAGTCCGGATTCATGGATTTCGGGCTTCGGGTACACCAGCGGGAACCGAATCCCGGGGAATGCCCCGGGCCACCGTGATCTCTCCGATCCGCAGCGACTGGTCCACCGGTGAACCGTCACCAATGTAGGGCGCAACGAGGAGGTGCTGGAAGGCCATCTCCGGATGAAGGGCGGTGCGCATGAGGATCGAATCCGACGCCACCACCTCTTCCCCGTCCACCCAGAGGCGGATGCGCCCGTCCGGGACACCCCGTCCGTCCTGGATCGAATTCAGCGCCAGGTAGGCCTCCACCAGACGCCATCCACCGCCCCCTCCGGGTCCATCCGCCGGCGCCGACTCCCGGAAGACGGGCCGGTCCGCCCGCCAGGCTCGGGAGCTGTACCAGCGCCCGGGTCCTGTGGGGAAACAGTCGCCGGCGTCCACCTCTCCCACCAGGCCGTTGCACGCCGCCACGGACCGATCCTCCCCAAAGGGAAAGGCCTCCACCGACCCGCCGTCACATCCCACCGCAACTCCGTCGTTGCGGCGAATGCAGGCCGGATTCACGTTGCGGGAATCCTGAAGGGCGATGAGGGGCGTCCCTTCCACCTGTTCGACGTAGAGGGTAAGGTGGGTCCTGGCCGGTCCCACGAACCGGTGGTCGGCGTTGGTGAGGAAGTGGAATTCGTGGGGATGGTAGGGTCGACCCGACCCCACCCACCCGCTGTCGTACCGGATGCGTACCGTAAGATGCACGGCCTCCACGTCCGGGAAGGCCCGGCGACCCAGGATCCCGCCGGCGCATCCGGAGGCCCCGACATGGAACCGGCAGAGAAAGGCGCCGGGACTTCCGGTACCCGGAGCCCCCTCCGCCGCCAGGGTCGGCGTTCCCGTGTCATACCACCCTCTCGATTCGAGGTCGGCATCGGGAAAGACCTCACGGAAGAGAACCTCTCCGCGCCAGGCCGCCGCCGGGGTCTCCCACATGGCCGGTGGACCGTCGCCTTCCTGAGACGACTCCTGCGCCACCACGGCGAGTCCGTCGCTGCAGGCGGCAAGGCCGATAGGCAGGAAGAGGACGGAGGCGGCCCGACGCAGGAACGAGGGGATCATAGGCTTCTTCCGGATCGGGAGAAAGAGAACTTCACCACTACTCGCACCGTACCGAAACCGAGAGAATGGGGAAAGCCTCGGTAGGGATGAATCACAAGAGATAAATCCCAAGGGATGAATCCCAAGGAAGGAAGACCATGTCCGATCAGGACCAGATCGACCACTACGAAGTGTTGCAGGTGAGCCCTCGGGCCGACGGGGAAACCATCGAGCGGGTGTTCAGGCATCTGGCCAAGCGTCTCCACCCCGATAACACCCGGTCCGGGGACGTGGAGCGGTTCTCCCAGCTTGTGGCTTCGTACCGGGTCCTGTCGGATCCCGAGACACGGGCCCGCTACGATGCCGGGTACGACGACCTGCGGCGCCGGTCCTGGCAGCTCTTCGACCAGTCCGCCGCCACGTCGCGGGTCGAAGCCGACCGTCGCATCCGGCTCGGGATCCTCACCCTCCTCTACCAGGCAAGACGCCGGGATGTGGACCGTCCAGGCGTGGGAGAGCTCGAACTGGAGCGGATCCTGGACTGCCCTCCCGAGGTGCTCCGCTTCCATCTCTGGTACATGAAGGAGAGCGGGTGGCTGAACCGTCTGGATACAGGCCTCCTGGCCATCAGCCACCATGGGGTGAACCGCCTCCACGAAGAGGAGATCCCGTGGGAGAAGGGAGTCCACCGCCTGAACCCCGCTCCCATCACCACGCCGCCCCGCCGGGAACGGGCAGACAACGGAGGCGACCCCGCCGGGAGCGCCGATTCCACCGAACGCTGAGCCTACCCACCCCCTCCGGTCACCCGGTTCAGGATGCGCTCCGTCTCGTCCCATAGCTGCCGTGCAAGCACGGGGTCACGTCCGTGGGCCGAGGACTCGGCCGGATTGCAGTCGGCGAAGTAGGCCCCACTGATCTCCGCCGCCTCCGGATGCACGGCCACATAGCACTGGGTGGCGGCGCCCTGGGGCACGCTCTTCAACAGGAGAGGGCTGAAGGCAGCGAACAACCCTGCCGCGAAAGGGTTCAGGTGCCGGGCCAACCCGGTCTTGATGACCCCGGGATGCACGGCGTTCACCGTTTTTCCCGTGCCCTCCAGGCGGCGAGCCAACTCCCTAGCGTACAGGAGGTTCGCCAACTTGGACTGGCCGTAGAACTTCCAGGCATCGTAGCCCCGGGAACCGTCCAGATTCTGGAAATCGATGCCGCCCTTGGGCGTTCGCTGATGGGCCGTGCTGCTCAGCACCACGACCCTGGCTTCGTCGGAGAGAAGCCCCATGAGCCGGTCGGTGAGCAGAGCGTGCCCGATGTGGTTGGTGAAGAACTGCAGTTCGAGCCCGTGAGTGGTCTGTACCTTGGGCAGCGCCATGATGCCGGCGTTCAACATGAGCACGTCGATGGGTCGCCCCACCCCGGTCAGGGTGCGGGCGCAGGCCTCTACCGACTCGGGATCGGAGAGCTCGCATGCCACCGGGGTGGCCTGGTCCCGGGCTCCCACCTCGGCGGCCGCCCGCTCGGCCTTCTCCACGGTCCGGGCGGCGGCGATGATGTGAGCGCCCCGGGCAGCCAGGACCCGAAACGACTCCTGTCCAATCCCTGAGTTGCACCCGGTGATGAGGATGGTCCGCCCGGAGAGATCCAGTCCGCGGGTCACGTCCTCGGCGGTGGATCCGTACCCGAAGCCGTTGGGGCCCGGGCGCTTCAGCTTGGCTACCAGTGACATGTCCGTTCGTACTCCCGTCCATCGGTGTGGGACTGGCCTTGGCGGTGATGTATAATGGGCTGTGCCCGAATCGGTGATTCTGGAAAACCACTCGCATGAGGCACCGAACAACCGGGTGTCCATCGGGTGTCCATGGGTCGTGGGAAGGTGCCCTGAAGGCTCTTCCCATGGACCCGTCTGCGCCCTCTGCGTTCCCTTACGCCGTCGCCGCACCTGCATCCTGCCACTCGTTCCCCACGCCTCGGCCATGAACGCCATGATCCCTTTTCGGCTCCTATCCGCAGGCATCCGACGTCATCCGGTGACGGCGAACCCACTGCCGGCGAGCCTACTGCTCCTGGCCACGGGCCTCCTGATCCCGGCCATGGCGCCGGCTGTGGCCCAGACCCCGGCGGACTCCGTCCCCACCTTCCAGGGTGACACGCTCCATGTGGGCGACACGCTCCATGTGGGCGACACGCTCCATGTGGTGGGCACGCGGGTCAGCGCCGACCTCCCCGAGCGGACCCGTGCCGTCCAGATCCTGCACCGGGCCGAGTTGGAGCGGTCTCCGGCCCGCAATGCGGTGGAACTTCTGAGCTGGGTCACCGGCGCCGATCTGGGAGCCAGGTCCCGGGCCCAGGCGGACCTCTCCCTTCGGGGCGCCGGCTTTGAGCAGACGCTGATCCTGGTGGACGGGGTCCGGATGAACGATCCCCAGACCGGCCATTTCAACCTGGATCTGGCCCTTCCCCTGGACGAGGTGGAGCGAATCGAGATCCTGCGGGGACCGGCCTCGTCCCTCTACGGAAGCGACGCCGTGGGGGGGGTGGTGAACCTGGTGACCCGTGGGGGCCCGGGGTGGAGTGTGCGGGGCGAAGGGGGCTCCTTCGGATCGGCAACGGTGGGTGGGGGCGGATCTGTGGAGCTGCCGGGTGCGGCCCGGCTCCGTCTGAGCGGAGAGTGGGACCGCACCGATGGCCACCGGCCGGGAACCGATGCCGAGTCCCGATTGGGGCAGGCCAACCTCCGGATGCCCCTGGGGGGAGGTGAGCTGCGAGCCCAGGCCGGCGTGGGAGACCGGGCCTTCGGCGCCCGGGACTTCTACGCCGTCTTCGATTCCTTCGAGGAGACCCGCACCACGACCCTGGGCGTGGGATGGCGTTCCGACCCCACCCGGCGCCTTATGGTGGAGCCCCGCGTGGACTGGCGGCGCCACGGCGACGACTTCCTCCTGGAGCGGGACAACCCGGCGGGATTCCGGAACGTCCATACCTCGGAGCGGCACGGTGGCGAACTCACCCTCCGGACCCGGGCCCATCCGCGCATGGGCATCGCCTGGGGTGGCGGCGCCTGGCGTGAAACCCTCTCCAGCACCGGTCTGGGCGAGCGGGAAGAAGGGCGCCAGGCCCTCTTCGCCGAGGCGGACATCACGCTACCGGGAGCCGTCCGCACCGCGCTGGGGCTCCGACTGGATCGCCACGACCTCTGGGGCACTGCGGTCTCGCCGTCGGTGGCCGCCGGATGGGAGGTGCGACCGGGACTCCGGTTCCGCGCCGCCCTGGCCGACGCCTTCCGCGGTCCCACCTGGACCGAAAGGCACTACACCGACCCGGCCCACCGCGCCCGCCCCGACCTGGATCCCGAGCGGTCCCGCTCGGTGGAGGCCGGGGTGCGACTGGAATCGGCCATGGGGACCCACGTGGACCTCACCCTCTTCCGCCGGAGCAGCCGCGACCTCATCGATTGGGCCCGCCCACTCAACGACCCCTCGGCCCTCTGGGAAACCCGGAATCTCACCCGGGCCGTCTTCCGGGGCGCCGAAGTGGATGCCGCCTGGACACCTGCCGACGGAACGACGCTCCGGGTGGGGGCGACGCTCCTCTCCCTGGATGCCGTGGCGCCTGGAGACCTCCTCTCCAAGTACGCCCTACGACCCCTCACGGAGCAGTTCACCGTGGCGCTGGACCAGCGAGTAGGCGGGCGCCTGGGCCTGTCCCTCCGCGGGATTCACGGCCGACGCCCGGGGGAGAGGGACTGGCGGGAAGTGGACCTGCGCCTGGAAGCCCCCCTGGCCGGGGCCCGCTGGCACCTGGATCTCCGGAACCTCCTGGGGTCGGACCACCCGGACCTCACCGGAAACGCCGTACCCGGTCGGGCAGTGTACCTGGGGGTCCGCTTCGCCGGGGGCTGACTCAGCGATCCGATTCAGCGCGGGAGGCAGCCAGGGCGCGCATACGCTGCAGGCGGATGGCGGTCCGTAGCTCTTCATTGGTTCGCTCCACCGCCAGGGGAATCCCCAGGGGACCGTCCTGAAGGCTCACCCGCTCGGCCAGGAGCCCACCCATGCGCTCCGCCCGTTCCCGTGGCGCCTCTTCCAGCCAGACCACCCGGAGTGCACTTCCGCCCTGGGCTACGGCCCCGCAGAGCCCCGCTCGGTCCAGGAGGCCGTCGGACCCGGTGAGGAGTTCCCGGAGTTCGTCGTCCCGCTCCAGTGCCCCGGGAAGTCCCAGTGCCACCGCAGCGGAGAGGACCGCCCGCGTCAGGGAGAGGCCGTCCAGCGCCGAGCGGATCCGTACGGCAGACTCCAGATCGGCGCCGTCGAGCCCGGCCAGACCGGTGGCGGCGGCTCCGTCGTCCATGCAAACGGCTCCGAATACCCGTGTGAGGGAAACGGACTCATACCGGCGGAGTTCGTCGGCAATGGCCCGGTCCAGCTCTGCCCGCAGTCCGCCCCGAGGGGACGCCAGGCTCCACCCCTCCACCCCTCGAGCGGCCTGGGGCCAGAGGGTCCGCAGCAGGGTCCCGTGGGGGTCGGGCTCCTCCATCCGGACCTCCCGGACGCTCCCGCTGTCTTCTCCGCCACCCATGGTCTCCAGCCGCCGAACGAAGGGGGGAAGCTCGACCCGGTGGGTCCAGACCGAACGACCCTCGTCCAATCGGAGTTCCACCTCCACGACGCCATGGGCCATGGTCCGACGGTCGTGGCGCTTCCAGAAGATGAAGCGGCGGCGGAAGTTCTCCCGATTCACTTCATACGTAATCGAGGTCCGGAAAACGAGCTCCGGCTCTTCCAACGCCAGCACCGCCGCCGTGCGGACTTCCGGTGGGATGGTGTTCCTGAGCCACTCGGGCACCTCGAGGGGTTGCCGACCCTCCGCGTGTGGATCCCGTCCGGCGCCGGATCCTCCCCGGTGATCTGAATGAATCCGGTTCAGAAGAGAAGCCGGATCGACCCGCCGAAGCTGAGCCTGCCGGTGCCGTGTGGCGAGGCGGTCCGCTTCGGCTACCAGAGCATCCAGCTCTCGCCGATATTCCGCCAGGACCGGCCCCAGCACCCCCATCTCCGTCCCTTCCCCGGTGCCCTGCCCGGCCATCGCGCCCGGACCGGCCCCCGCACCCTGTCCCGATGTCCGGCGGCCGGTGACGGCCTTCAGCACCCCTTCCACCTCGGTGCCCACCGCCAGGAGTGCTTCCAGATCCCCCGGCGCCACACCCTGGGCGTGCTCGGGCCAGGCATCCAGCATGGTCAGATAGGCGTCGGCGGCCAGCCGCCACTCCAGGGGATTCGCCACCCCCCTTCCCCGGTCCAGGGCGCCGTACCCATAGAGGTCGACCCCGACCCTGGCCAGGAGCGGGAGCCGATGCGCCAGATTCTCGGACGACAGATCCCGGAAGGCCTCGCGAACCGCTTCGTCACTCACCGGAGTGGTGCGATCCGCCAGCAGGGCGTCCCGGGCATCCCGCTCTCCGCGGACCCGGAACTCGGTGAGGCACCCGGCGAAGGTACCGAAATCCATCCGGTCGAAGGGAGGAAGGTGCCGACTGCGGTGCTCCAGGCATCGAACCAGTGTCCGGGCATGATCCCGATCGAACCCGGCCTGCATGTAGGCGGCGAGGGTGGCCTCACTCCGGGCGAGACGCTCTTCCAGTCCTTCCAGCGACCGGCGCACCTCCATCAACTCGCTCTGGACCTCCCGGTGCGATGACTCCACCAACCGCTCCAGCCGGGCCATCCCATCATCCACCGTATCCAGGAGGGCATCCAGACGCAGTTCCACGAGACCGTGACGCTCTTCCAGATCGGCCCGGAGTTCGTCCACGGCATCCCGGAGCGCCCGGACATCGCCGGCAGCACCCATCCCCACCCCCCCCGGGGTCATCTCGAAGAAGGAGGCGACACTCGCCGCCACCCCCACCACATTCCCCGAAAGGAGCGAGACCGCCGCGTCCCGCCCGAAGTCCCGGACGTTTCGGCCGAACAGCCGGCCCTCCAGGCGGAGATCGGCGGCAGCCTCACCAAACATCTGGAGCCGGCGGGCCGCCCCCTCCTCCAGGCCTGAGAGGAGGGCCGAGCGGGAGGCGAGGTAGGCCAGGGACCGCTCCTCGGCCCACGCCAGGCGGCCCCGGATCCCGTCCTCCACATCGTCGAATCCCGACTGGACTCGATCCCCGGTGGAGGCCAACCCGGAAAGGATCTGCCGGTACTGGGCCACCACTGCCTCTCCGTCGTCCACCAGACCCCGCCCCCCGGCCTGAGCCAACTCCCGGAACTCGGCCACGGCCGGGTGCCCCCAGGTGAGGTCGGCCAGCCCCGGGAGCGAGCCCCGCCGGTGGGACGCATCCTCCAGGACCCCTTCCGCGTAACGCTGAAGAGGTCCCAGAAGCTGCCCGCCCTCGCCGGCTTCGATCCGCCCCGCCTCCCGGTACAGGACCAGGAGCCGATTCGCCTCTTCGGTCAACTCAAGCCCCGCCCTTGCCGGAAGCCGAGGCACCAGCAGTTCGAGGGAGCAGAGTGTGGCATCCACCGGCGATGCCTCATCCCGACAGCGATGAAGCCCCGGCGGCAGCACGGCGTCGTCGCCGGTGGCCAGCGAACGGAGCACCGCATCCAGAAGCTCCGGCGTGGCGGTGGGTGGCCCCTCCCCTACCTGCGGAAGCCCTTCGAGGCGGGTCCAGGCGGCCAGGGCCAGGAGTCCGGGCACATCACCCCGGCCCAGGACCTGACCCAGGA
>REEG01000271.1 GCA_007695195.1 Gemmatimonadales bacterium
AAGAGTGCGCCGCCTAGGAATCGAACCTAGAACCTACTGATTAAGAGTCAGTTGCTCTGCCAATTGAGCTAGCGGCGCTGATTCCGGTGGCAAGGTCGGGCTGGGGTCTGCGGGCCGCCAGACACACCCGAACCAACGGAGCCTTGGAATTTATGGAAACCTTCGGCGACGTCAACCCCTTTTTCCCGCCACCGGCTATTCAGCGGACCACCAGGTATCCTCCGAGCGACATACCTCCCGGGGCCGATTCATACCCCACCCTGAAGAGGAGTCGCGGGCCTGCCCGGAAGAGGGCACCGGCGACCAGTTGCGGTTCCCACCCGGGACTTTCCTCTTCCGGAACGAAGTACACGCCGAACTCCGACACCCGTGGTTCCTCTCCCTCCGTCCTGTCGATATTCTCGGCGAATTCCCGGATCTCGCGGCTCCGTGCCATCCCGACCCCCATCATCAGCGCCAATTCCGGGGTCAGAACCACCACCGCTCCACCGTTGATCAGCACGTGCTCCTGCAGGTCCCGAAGTGGAATATCATTCCATCTTGCCTGCACGGCGCTGATGGAACACTCCGAAACGACCGGAGGGCGGGCTCCGGCGGGGCAGTAATCACTTCGATCCGTGACCGAGTCATTGGTGTACTTGCCCTCTCCGAATACGCCGAAGCGGCTACCACCGAACAGGTGCACGAACCCGGCCCCGATTCGGACGTCGGGAAAGACCCCGGTATAGCCTACCGCGGTGGAGATCCCGTCGACGAAATCCGCCTGCTGTGCCTGGGCCGGGGAAGCCCACAGCATTCCTACGAGGATGCAGCTTGCCAGTTGCGCGGCGGTTCTTCGGAGCGAAAAGCCAAGGTTCATCGGGAACTCCACAGGATAGAAAGAAAGGCTGCAACCGTTTGCGGCGGCGCCATCCACCGGGTTATCATGAATGGATGATGGATTCGGACACGTCAGGCAAGCGCTTGGGAGAACCCGGTTTGAGTCGGATTGCTAATTTCACCTGGGCCATCCTGGCGGTTGTCGTGCTGAGTGGCTGCCTGGATTCGGTCCAGGTCGAGCCGGCGATCTTGTGGGAGGGGGTCCTGGTTCCCCCGGACGGATCTCCGGTGCTCGTGGAAGGCACGGCGGCCATGGTGGCAAATCTAGCCGATACACAGGTAGGGATCGGCGTAAGATCCGTCGTCGCGGAGGATGGAGCCCTCGAACCGACGTTGAATTGGTGGCTCAGATCCGGGCGGTGCGACGGGCCCGGAGCACCCATTGCGGAACCGGACCTCTTCCCCCCGTTGACCCTGGACGAGGGCCAGGGCGGCTCTGCAGAGTTTGTCCTCCAGAGCCGACTCAGTGGACGAGGGACGTACGCAGTGGAACTATGGTCCCAGATTCCGGGACGATCGGAGGTTCTGGCATGCGCCGACATGGTGCGAATCGACTGAAGTGGACTCTGGCGGCCCTCTTCCTGGGGGCCCTACCACTCGTCGCCCATGCCAAACCCCTGCAAGGTCAAACATCCCCGGTAGACGGAGCCATTCGAGGTACCGTCATAGATGTGGCCACAGATCGCCCGGTCGTGGCCGCCACCGTGGATGTATTGGATGAAGCGGGGAGGATTCGGTCCCGGGCCACCACCGGCGGCGATGGGGAATTCTTGCTCTCCCGGCTTTCTCCGGGCGGGTTCCGACTTCGTGTCCGAGCGCTGGGATACACCGAGGTGGTCTCACCTCGCTGGCGAGTCGAGACCGGAGAGGTCCTCACGGTGGTGCTGCGGGTTCATCCTGAGGCCATCTTGTTGGCTCCCCTGGAAGTAACAGCCAGGACACGGACCGACACGCCGGTGCTTCAGCGATTCTACGAGCGCATGGACCGAGGTGTGTCCGGCGTCTTCTTCGACCGCGAAGAGATCGAGGCTCGGAACCCCATACGCATCACCGATCTGCTGGCGGAGGTCCCGGGGGTTCGGCTGGTGGGAGCCGCAGGAGATGGTGATCCTCGCCGGGATCAGATCATCCGGTTTTCCCGGAGTCTCGGACAGGCCGGAGGCGTGTGCCCGGCCCAGATTTTCGTGGATGGTATGCCGGCCAATCGCGGGGGGCAGGAGGTGCCCCTCGACGTATTGGCCTCTCCTGGGATGCTCGAGGGCATTGAGGTCTATCGGGGGCTATCGGGAGTCCCCCCGGAATTCCTGTCCTCCGATGCCCGGTGCGGTGTGGTCGCGCTCTGGACACGACGTGCAGGAACCCGAACATCCCCCGATCAGTAGAACGAGACAGGTGGCGGTCAGTTCCCTACACCGGATGCCGCCGGTCCCGAACCGATCCCCCTTCCAACCACCCAGCCTTCTTCGCCATGGCCTGCGTCCCCTCCGAGCCAGCCTCGTCTCGCGACCCCTCCCATCAGGAGACGGAGCGCCCTACGGCCAGAGTCCGCCGCCTCAGGGGAGTCGGCCTCCTGGCCCTCTTGGTTCTCCTTTCCCTGGGACCCGCGGCCTGCTCCGACATCAGCGCTCCCCCCTTCCCCGAACCGGAGATCGAGGAGCCTGAACCCACGGAGCCGCCGGAGGACGGCTGAGGTCAACCTTCCCCACAACAGCACCCACGCTCCTCGCCCACCCCCGGGTTTACCGGCGTGAGACGGCCCCCTCAGTTCCCCCCGGTCTGCACCAGGATCGCGCCTGCAAGAGCCGTGGCTCCCGGAGTTCGGAGACGGGCTGATGCCTGCGGGCCATCCATATACTCCATGCGGGTCACTGCCGTCTTGGACATATCCCGAAGGACCGCCGGGCCACCCTGGTACACCCGGTTCACGAACACGCCAATCTCCGGGGTCTGCTGCTGAAGGCTGCCCACCGCCCGGATCTGGAACCAGCGGGGCCGCAACTCTTCCACCACGTCGTGCAAGTTGCCACCTGAGGCGGCGAGGATCTCTTCAGCAGTGAGCACATTGGGGTTTGTCCTCTCCCCGGTGCGTTCTCCAGTTCCTGCGCATGCCGAAGTTCCGGCCAGCAGAGCCAACAACATGAGTCCGAACGCGAACCGGGGACCGGATTTCCAGCGCTGATAAGTCAAGGTTACGCTCGTCATTTTGATTCCTCTAAACACGCAGTGGGCGGAGGCTCACCTCACCCCCGCCCACTGCTTCCGGTTATCGACCGTTCCGGCTCATGGCCGTGGCATCAGAAACCGTACGTTCCCACCGGCGCTGCGAAATCGCCGCCGATCCCGCCGAAGCTGTAGAGAGGCTCGCCGAGCAGTTCGAGCTCACGGCCGGGAATGGGGATCTGCAGGAAGCTACCTTCCACCAGGTCACCCCAACCACGCCCATGGAAGTACCACGGCGCCAGGTGCAACCCCTGGGTGACGGTCTCCAGGCGGAGCTCCCACTTGAGCATCTCAAAGAGGTCCCCGCACGCCCCGCTGGGAAGCCGCGGAACACAGCTCTCGTTCACTCCGCTGGCATCCGTAGCGCTCAGGCCGGCAGCGGTCCGCGTCACATTGATCAGATCCGCAGCCTCTCCCTGGCGACCGGTCCGGTACAACCCCTCCGCCTTCAGCAGGCGCATCTCCGCCATGGTCACCTCGGGGTGGGTGGTCCGGGTGGCCACGGACTGCCACTGGTCGTTGGCCAGGTAGCGGTAGTACGACCAACGGAAGGTGCCCCGGTCCGGCCGGGCCCACTGTGCACCGAAACCGCCCCCCCGCGTGGTGATCTCGTAGAGAGTGCCGGGGTTTGCCTGCTGCTCGGCGATGGTCGCTCCACTGGGGAAGCGTTCATCCGGAGTGATGATCAGGAACGGATCCGACTGCTGATCCGGGGAAAGGTTGGGGTGCCGATCCGACGGCGCCAGTGCCAGCCAGCGCTGATAGCTCCCGGAGGTATCCGCCATACCGAGAACCTGATAGCTCATCTGCCCCCACGGACCGAACCGGCTGGTGTTCGAGAGCGTCCCCGAGATGAAGCCGGAGCCGGATGAGACGTCGATGGAGAAGGTCTCGGTGATCCCATTGTCCACATCGGAAATCACAGCATTCCAATCCACTGCCGCCCGCTCAGCGGGGGTCCGGGGCATATTGGCTCGGTACCGCGCCCGCATGGAGTACGCCAACCGAGTGAGCTCCTGCGCGCTGACTTCCACGGACATCCACGTTCTCGGCAAGGTGAAGTTCTGCCCCTGCGCCTCCTGGATGGCTCGGTCGAAATAGCCGAGCGCCGCCTCCATCACTTCCGTGTACGGCGCCAACTGCACGTCGTCTATGGCAATGCTGGGGTCGTAGATGTATCCCCGATCATAGAGAAGGGCCGCACTCCCGTGGGCCATTCCGAGAACGAAATATCCATAGGAACGGGCACGGGCGAGCCGGTCGGGGGGCAGCTCAACACCGCCCTCCAGCGCGTTCAGCCCATCCACAACGGATGCCGCCGCCCGGTAGAGCCAGATCCAGGCGTTGGCCGAATTCTGGGATGAGAACACCTGGGCCGGCTGGTTCTGGGCCGGAACCCTGGGCCAACCGGAGAATTCCACCATACCGAAGTTCGCGGCCGTTGCCGAGTGCTGATTCGACATGGTCATGAGAATCGGAGACGGGCCGGTACTGAAGGAACTGGACTGCCACCAGGTTCCGAACCCCCCACCGATGAGGGCCTCGATGTCCCCGGGCGTCGACAGAGCCCGCTGGGCATCGGCGGCGTTGGGGTTCACTACATCGAGATCCACGCAACCGGTCAGGGAAAAGGCTGCCAGGGCGAAGACCGCCAGCGACTTGCGCATGTTCATAGTCATCTCCCCGTCAGAAGTTGAGCTCGAAACCGAACGTCACGGTCCGGAAGCTCGGATAGCTGAAACCGTCCACCCGGGCCAGGGCGGCGGAACCAGGCCCCCCACCCGTGGAGCCCACGTCGGGGTCGTACCCGTCGTAGTCGGTCCAGGTGAACAGATTGCGTCCCGTGACCGAGAACGTGACGCCCTCGAAGCCCCGGGTAATGGGCGTGCGGTCCAGGATGTTCCGGCTCATCCGGTAGCGGAGAGAGAGTTCCCGCAGCTTGATGAAGCTGGCATCGTCAACGAAGGCCGAACTCGGCTGAAGCCCCGAGGCACCGTAGAGGACCTCGTAGTAGCCAATCGGCTTCTGCAGGTCCTCAGGCTTGTCGGTCTGGTCGATGATGCCCGAGTACCCCTGGAAGGTCGCCCACTGCAGCGGCTGGTTGTAGACCGAGAAGCCCTGGAGCGACTGGAGAAGCCCGTAGACGGTGAAGTTCCGCCAATTGAAGGTGTTGGCGAGAGACACGGAATAATCGGGGAGAGTGCGACCGAGAGGCAGGAACGTGGTGGTCTCGCCGGTGACTGGATCGATCCCCTCTGCCTGGAAGGGCGTCCCCCAGCGGATCTGGCTACCCCGGATATCGAAGGGAGCCGTCGTCCCCCACCAGTGCTGCTCGTTGCCATCGGCATCCACGAAGGTGTTCCAGCCATTCTGCCAGGAACCGGCATCGCCGACCCAGACAAGGAAACCGTCGTCGTTCACCTGGAACTGGCTGCAGTCCACTCCGGCGGGGAGATGTTCGCACCGCTCCGCGAACTGGAAGCCGTAGAAGGTGCCCATGGCCTCGCCGGCGCGGACCAGGAAGACCGAACCCAGGCCCTGCCCGGACACGCCGCTCTGGTAGGCGGGAACGTTCAACTCGGTGATGCGCTGCCGGGTCCGATCGAAGAGCAGACGGCTGCTCCAGGTGAAGTTCGGGCGCTGGACCACCACTGCGTTCAGACTGGCCTCGAAGGTGTTGCTGCGGAGGGATCCGGCATTCCGCCACTGGTTCGAGAAGCCGGTGAACGCGAGAGACGGCACCAGGAGAATCTGGTCGTCAACGTTGGAGTGCGCGTAGGTCAGGTCGACCGAGAAGCGGTCGAACACAAGCGCCTCGATGCCGATCTCCTGCTCCCTGGCGAATTCGGGCTTGAGATTCCGATTCCCGAGCGTTGCCGGGCTGATGGAGCCCTCGCTCACCGAGTAGGTCTCGTACTGAGCGGCGAAGCTGGGCGTGTTGCCCGCAGTCCCGAGGGAATAGGAGAGCTTCATGTGATCGACGCCGGGGAGGCTGAACCAAGGCTCCTCGGACAGGATGTAGGCACCGGCCAACCGGAAGTACATGGCGCGACGCTCGTCGGGGCCGAAGCGGGACGAGCCGTCCTGGCGGACCAGGGCGTCCACGATGTAGCGATCGCGGAAGTCGAAAGCGGTGTTCAGGAAGATCCCGTCGGCACGAGTGGTCACCGAGCTCGACGTGGCTGAAACGTTGTCGTTGGGGATATTCGAGAAGGTCCAGACGCCTTCGGCGGTGAACTCGGAGCCGGAGGTGGTGGTCACGAACGAATCTTCCTGCTCAGCCAGATACCGGACGGTGAAGGTCGAGTTCAGGTCACCGAACTGCCGACGGGCCGTGGCGGTCAGCGACCCGTTGAAGCCCTCGATCCGCTGAGCGGTGCGGCTCAAGCTCCCGCCCTGCTGGACGCCCGCGATGTTGTGGAATCCCTTGGGCCGGAAGTTCTGACCGTTCAGATCGGCCCGGTCGAAGGAGATGTTGGCGTCCAGATCCATCCAGGCCAGCGGAGCCCAGCGCGCATTCACGCTACCCAGGAAGCGCCCCCGATTCTGCGTATTCTCGGTGGTGCTCATGGTATAGAGCGGATTGATATTGTCGTTGAAGGGGTCCGGCTTGATGACGAAGCGCGCGGTCGGGCTGAACGGATCGGGCTGCGTCAGGTCCACTCCCGCAGGCATACGGGTGAGCTGGAAGATGTTCCCCTGGTTCGTGGAGTTCTCGGACCGAGCGTAGAAGGCGCTCGCCGAGATGGTGATGTCTTCCCGGACTGCCTGGTCCAGGTTCAACCGGAAGGACTGGCGCAGGCTGCCGTCGTGGAAGGGCAGGATTCCTCCGTCATCCTGACGGTTGAAAGACACCAGGTAGTTCGTGCCGCCGGAGCGACCGGCAATGGACACGGTGTGGCTCTGGAAATCTCCACCCTCGAAGAAGCGATCCACATGGTCAAAGGTCTGCCCGGGCCATGAGTTGGTCTGGACCGTATTCCAACCGCCTGCTGACTCGCCGGGAAGACGGCGCTGGCCCGCCAACTGCACGGACTGACAGAACAGGAAGTCACACCGGTTCCCCGACTGATCAACGAACTGGCCGTCCTCGATCCGGAACTGATGGGCCTGGGTCAGGTTGAAGCGACCGGGGAGGGTGGAGGTCCCGACCTCACTCCGGATGGAATAGCGAACCGAGTTCTCGGCCACATTCCGTCCGCGAGCCGTGGTGATCTGGATCACCCCGTTGGCTGCCCGGGATCCATACAGGGAGGCGGCCGCAGCTCCCTTGACGATCTCGATGGCTTCGATGTCCATGGCATCGATATCAACGAGGGAGGCAGAGAGAATCACCCCGTCCACGATGTAGAGGGGCTCCTGGCTCCTTCCGGAGGCGTTGATGGAGGTGGGTCCCCGGAGCAGGATGGAGGGTGCGGAACCCGGCCGTCCGGACGGGTTCGTCACCACCGCGCCGGCCACCTTCCCCTGGATCATGGCGGCGGCATTGGTCGCCGGCACCGGCAGTGCGGCCTGCGTCAGGCGCTCCACCGTGAAGGGGAGCCGGCCTCGCTGAGCTTCGCCCGCCACGCCGGTGACCACGATCTCTTCCACATCCAGAATCGCTTGGCGCAACTCGAAGTTCTCTCTCGTGACCTGCCCGGCCGTCACCGTGATGGCCCGGGTCTGAGAGCCGAATCCAATGGAGAGGACCCTCAGCTCGTAGTCTCCGGCTGGGACATTCTCCATGCGGAAGGTCCCATCACGCCCGGTGATGGTGCCGCGCTGAGTTCCAACAACCTGAATCTGGGCTGCCACCAAGGGTTGGCCGGAAGGGGTTTCCGTCACCGTGCCTTCGATGGTACCCGTGTTCTGGGCGACCCCCTCGAGAGGGGCACACAGGAGCCATGGCACCGATAGAGCCAGAAGCCACAACGAACGCCTGAAGGGGATCATCAACTCCTCCTTTGAGTGAAGATCAGCCGCGCCTCGCCGAAATCTGGGCGATTGATCTTCGTTGGCCCGGACCACACCATCAGTGTCTGGTGTATGGGATCCGGAAGGGGTTTATCTGACTCCACGAGCAGAGTCATACGTTCAGCACCGCCTTGCGAACGTACGTCCCCCTCACAACCCGGTCAAGCGAATCTCTGGCATGGGGATACCGGGTCCTACCGATTTTGTCGGTCCTGCCCATTGATGCGGCGCCGAGGGCGCCGCCTTCGTGGCCTCCTCATCCGTCAGAGGACGTCCCCCCACCTCCTTGGCCCCCCTCCCGCATCCGCCGCTCCCGGTCGGCTTGCCAGCGGGCGCGGGCCGGG